>JBGQEW010000008.1:0-32532 GCA_041496565.1 Terriglobia bacterium
CGCGAGCGGCGACAAGGCGCTGCAGTTGAATCCAGACGACGTCGCAGTCTTGTCCCTGGTCGGTTGGGTGCTCCCGCACAATTACAATCCGAATGACCTCGATGCCGACAAGAAGCTCGATTTGGCCGAGCAGTACACCAAGCGCGCCCTCGAATTGCTGGCCACAATGCCGAAGCCCGAAAACCTGACCGACGACGCATTCGCGAAGGCGAGGAGCGTAGCGCTTTCCCATAGCCATAGCGGCCTCGGCCTGGTTTATTTCCGCCGGGGGCAATACGCAGAGTCGATCGCGGAGCTGCAGCAGGCGACGCAGTTGGTCTCCGATCCCGACCAGACAGATTTCTTTGTCACCGGGATTGACCTCGAGCAGCTCAAGCGATTTGCCGATGCCGCCACGGCGTTCCAGCACTGTAGCGAACTTTCGGGGGAATTGCAGGAGCGCTGCAAACAATCCATGGACCAGGCGAAGCGGATGGCGGCCACTGAAGCGCCGAAAAAACCCTGAGGCGGCGCACGGTTCATGCTTGAAGCGGAACGAGAAATACTCGAGACTGCCCTCGGCCACCATTTCCGTGATCCGGAATGGCTCGAGCGGGCGCTGACGCACCGTTCTTATCGAGAAGGCTCAGGCGCGGCTGGGGAGTTCGATAATGAGCGATTGGAATTCCTCGGTGATCGTGTCCTGGGCCTCGTGGTGAGCGAGCACTTATTGCGCAGCTTTCCCGATTGGGACGCCGGCAAACTCTCGAAGAGTGAGTCCCGGCTTGTCAGCGCGCGCTCGCTGGAAGCCGCGGCGCGGCGAACGGGTCTGGGCGCGCATTTGCGGCTGGGGCGCGGGGAAGAGAAGTCGGGCGGCCGCGAGAAGCGAAACCTGCTCGCCGATGTGTTCGAGGCAGTCGTCGCCGCCATTTATCTCGACGATGGTCTGGAAGCCGCGGCGCGTTTTATCCGAAGGGCTCTGCTCGACCGGGCGCTCGCGGCGGGGTCCGCCACGCTCGCTCGGACGGACCACAAGTCAGCGCTGCAGGAATGGCTGCAGCAGCACGGCCGGGGTTTGGCGGAATACCGGGTGGTGAAGGAGAGCGGCCCGGACCACCAGAAGATTTTTTCCGTCGAAGTTTGGCTGGCCGGGCAGCGCCTCGCCGCAGGGGAAGGGCCGAGCAAGAAAGAAGCGGAGCAGGACGCCGCGCGCTCGACTCTCGATCGCTTTGCCGGCGAGGCCCCGCGCGGTTCCGTGTGCAGCGAAGCGGGGGAAACGTAAGGGGAAGCGATGGCCGACGTGGCCGAAGTGGCGGAATCCGAGAACACCGGTCAGCCTGAAGAAGAGTCTCGGGCGCAACCCACGCTGCGTGAGTACGCCGAATCGCTGCTCGTCACGATCGTCCTCGCGCTGTTCGCCACCACCTTTGTCGTTCAGGCATTCAAGATTCCCTCGCAATCCATGGAGCCGACGTTGCTCGTCGGCGATCATCTGCTCGTCAATAAATTCCTGTTCGGCGGCCGTGGCCATTGGTACGACCATTTGCTGCCGTATCGCCTCGTGCGTCACAGCGACATCATCGTCTTCAAATTTCCGTTCGACGATCACCCGCACTACGTCAAGCGCGTGATCGGATTGCCCGGAGATCACATTAAGATCATCAGCCAGCGCGTTTTCATCAACGGGCAGCTTCAGTCCGAGCCGTATGTGGTGCACGATGCGGCCTCGGAGGATCCCTTCGCGGACAATTTCCCTCCCACCGACCGCTATTTCTTGAACGGCAGCGTGCGTCCGGAATGGTCCCGGCAGATTCTGGACAACGTCCAAAACGGCGATCTAGTCGTGCCGCCCGATCATTACTTCGTCATGGGCGATAACCGCGATCACAGTTGGGACAGCCGCTATTGGGGGTTTGTGGACCGGGACGCCATCATGGGCCGCCCGATCCTCATCTATTGGTCCGTGGAAGCCACCAGCGCGGACTACGGCGATCGCGGCATCCTCGGCAGCTTGATCGGATTCGCCGATTTCCTCGTCCACCTCCCCAGCCGCACTCGCTGGAGCCGCATGCTCCGCGAAGTCCACTAAGAGCCTTCGCACTACTCTTCGTGCCGCAATCTAGAGTCCCCGCATTCATAGTCCCGGCGAGTTTGCGAAGGACGTGGGATCTTTCCCCTTGGGGCGAGAGGAGAGCCCGGCCATTGTTGGATCGGGCCGCTGCCGATGATGCGCTGCGTGACGCAGACCGCTGCTTCCCTTCGCGCTCCGCTTTTGACACAATTCTAGCCGCGATGGATTCGGTAACTCCCAAACAGGTTTTGGAACCCGCGATTCCCAATCGCCTTGCGGCAGCGAATTCGGAAACTCCGGGCGGACCGCTGGCATCTACGGCGTCCAGGCGGCGAGGCCGTTTTGCGCGGTGGGTTCGCGGCATGGTTTCATTTGCGTTCGCGCTTTGGATTGCTTCGATCGGGCTCTCGCTCTTAGTCCGACATAGCGGCCTAAATCGCTACCTCACCGCAAAACTGGCGACGGCGTTCGGCCGGCCCGTCGAAGTCGGCCACTATGACTTTAGCTTGCTCGCGGGCCCGCGCCTCGAAGCGAATTCTGTGACCGTAGGCGAAGATCCGCGCTTCGGACACGAATACTTTCTCCGCGCTGAACAATTGACCGTGAGCTTGCGCTGGCAGGCGTTGCTGCGCGGTCACGTCGAATTTGGCACGCTTTCCTTCACTCGCCCCTGCCTGAATCTCGTTCTTGCGCCCGACGGCCGCTGGAACCTCGAAGACTGGCTGCCGCATCCGGCGGATTCGAAGGTGACAGGAACAGCGGTGACGACCGTGGCGGCGCATCCGGCAGCCGCGGGCGCCGTTCCACACCCGGCCCGGATCGAAGTGGACGGCGGCCGAATTGATTTCAAGCGCGGCGCGGACAAACTTCCATTCGCGCTCATGGACGTGAAAGGAGAGGTAGAACAGGATGGCCCAGGCCGCTGGCGGCTGGACCTCGAGGCGCGGCCGATGCGCGCGGCCGTGATCGTGCAGGAGGCGGGAACGGTGCGGCTGCGCGGACTCGTCGGCGGAACTTCCTCGCGGCTGCGTCCGGCGGAGCTGGAGTTGAACTGGCAGGACGCTTCGCTCTCCGACGTGCTTCGCCTGGCGCGTGACCGCGACTACGGGATTCGCGGACGTTTCTCCGTCATCGTGCAAGCACGCAGCGACGGGCCGGACTGGACTTTGATTGCCAGCACGCAATTGCGCCGTCTGCACCGGTGGGATTTTCCGCTCCGGGCCGGCGATCCCGCCGTAAACGCGCACCTCTCGGCGCAATTGTGGCCGTCGGATTCGCGCATCGAGTTGCAGCAACTCGTCCTCGAAACGCCCAGATCGAACGCACGTGCGAGCGGCTCATTCAGTTGGGCCCGCCTCGCGGATGCACCGCGCGGCCTCCCGAACGATTTTCACCTGCAGGTCCGCTCTTCGACCCTCTACCTGGATGACGTTCTCGCGTGGTATCGCGCTTTCCATTCGGGCGTGGCCAATGAGTTGTCGCTGCGCGGCATGGCCGATGTGGATCTCAATTTGGATGGCTGGCCGCCCCGAATCGAGCAAGCCGTCGTGGCCTCGGACGGCGCTCAGCTCGAAGGGGGAAGCTTGCGCGCCCCGGTCCGCGTCAGCCGCATGGCGCTGCGGATTGAACAGGGCCGCGCGACGCTCGCGCCGACGACGGTGGCGCTGGCCAACGAGCCAAGCGCAGTTCACCTGGAAGCGACGGGGCGACGTGATTTTGATTGGTCGTGGAGCGCGAAGGCCGCCGGTCAGACCGAGCGATTACAGGATCTCTTTGCGGCTGCTGCAGCGGCGGGCTGGTCTTTGCCGAGAGGCTGGGCCGTGGAAGGTCCCTTGAAGTTTGATCTGCACTGGCAGGACGCCCGGAATCCGTTCCGCGAGCGTCCGGCCGGGACGATCGAACTGGGCGGTTTGACGTTGCGCGCACCTTTTCTCAATCGCGCGATGAGCCAAATCAAGGCGCACGTTGAGTTGCGGCCCACCGAATCGCGCGTGGCGCTGGCTTCGGCGCAAGCTTTCGGTGCGCACTGGAGCGGCGCGCTGCGGCGCACGGCAGGCTCGGCGGCATGGGAAGGCTCGCTGGCGGCTGACCGGCTGAGCGCGGCCGAATTTGACCGCTGGCTCGATCCGCGCTGGCGGGAAGGTCTGCTCGAGCGCATCCTGCCGATTCTGCGGCCGGCGCCGCAGCCCTTCTCGCTGCCCCAGGGGCTTTCCTTGCGCGGGCAATTGACCGTCGATCAATTGGACGTGGAGCCGGCGGTCCTACACCGGTTGCGTGCCGGATTCGATCTCAACCTCGACGCGCGAAGCATCGAGTTGCGAGACGCGCAAGCCGACTTCTTCGGCGGCACTGTGCACGGCACGCTGCACGCCCAGCTTTCGCCTGAGCCCAGTTACCGCGTCGAAGCAAGACTCGACCACGTGGACCTGGTGCAACTCGCCGCGGCCACCTCGACGCTTCGGCAGCGTTTCGCGGGCATCGCGTCGGGAGAAGTATTGCTCAGCGCGCACGGCATCGGCCGGGATGCGCTGGTGAACTCCCTGGAAGGCCGCGGCTCGATCGATGCGCGCGACGCGCAAATCGCGGGCGTTGACCTGGAGCATTCCCTGCGCTCACCGAGCCGGGAACCCGGTACGAGCGCATTCCGGCTGGCCGCCGGCAGCTTTACAGTTGGTGCGGGAATGGTGCGTTTCACGAACCTGCGGCTGTTCGGCTTGAGCGAAACGTGGCAAGCAAGTGGAAGCGTGGATTTTTCGCGCAAGTTGGATTTCCGCGTCCGCCCAATGCCGCCTGTGCTCGCGGAAAAGCACCTCGCGACGTTTGGCGGCGCGCCGGGCGAAGCCAAGGGTACGTTTCGATTTTTGGGATCGCTCGATGCTCCTCAGATGGTGCGCCTCGGCACGGAGTCGCAGCCCCGCTGAGATCGTTTGCATCTCCTGCAGGGACGTCTTACCATCCTGTCGCAATTTTCATGGAGGCTTGCCGCGATGAAACTTCCTTCAATACGATCGAATTGCAAAATGCCGCCAGTTCTGTTCCTTGCGCTCGCGGTGTTGGGCGCAGCAGGATTGGCGCGAGCCCAGGATTCTCACTCCGGGGTCGCGGCGGCCACTCAATCTTCGTTCAGCATCGAGGAGGCGCTCTCCGCGCCTTTCCCGACGGAGCTTACCGCCGCGCCCGCGAAGGGCCGTGTAGCTTGGGTGTTCAACGCGCAGGGGCGCCGCAATGTTTGGATCGCCGAGCCGTCGCCGAACGGCAGTTACAAGGCCCGGCAAGTCACTTCTTTTAGTGCGGATGACGGCGAAGACTTGGGTGAGTTGAGCTGGTCACCCGACGCCGAAACGATTGTATTTACCCGGGGCGGTGACCTCGAATTCAGCGGCCGGACCAGTCCCAATCCGGAAAGTTCGCCGCAAGGCGTGGAACAAGACATCTGGGCTGTATCGCTGAAGGGCGGCGAGCCGCGGAAGCTTGGCGAGGGCCACTCGCCCGCCGTCTCGCCAAAAGGAGGCACCGTAGCCTTCCTTTTCAAGAATCAGGTGTGGGTCGCGAATCTCGACGGCAGCGGCAAGCCCGAACAATTGATTCACTCGAACGGTGACGCGAGTTCGCTGCGCTGGTCGCCGGATGGTTCCAAGCTCGCGTTCGTGAGCCGTCGCGGTGATCACGGTTTCATCGGAGCTTACGATGTTGCGGCCAAGTCTCTGGTCTATCTCGATCCAAGCACGGATTTTGACGGCGAGCCAGAGTGGTCGCTTGACGGGAGGCAGGTTGCGTTCCTTCGAATCCCGGCGTCGAAAAGCGATCTCATCTTCAGCCCAAAGCGCGAGGGACAGCCGTGGTCCATTCGCATCGCCGACCCGGCCACCGGGAGGGGGCGTGAAGTGTGGCGCGCGGAGCCGGGACGCGGAAGCGTGTTCCGTGAAATGGTCGCGGAGAATCAATTGATGTGGGGCGCGGGAGACCGAATCGTATTTCCCTGGGAACGCGATGGCTGGACGCATCTGTATTCGGTTTCCACGAGCGGCGGTGCAGCAAAGTTGCTGACGCCGGGAAATTTCGAGGTGGAATTTGTCGCCCTCCAGCCGAACCGCGAGGAAGTTGTGTACTCCTCAAACCAGGACGACATCGACCGGCGGCACATCTGGAAAGTTTCCGTCTCAGGAGACCGTCGCGCGGCGGTGACGACCGGCACGGGCATCGAAACAGAGCCAGTGGTGGCCAGCGACACTCGCACGATCCTGGTTTTTCGCTCCGACGCGCGGCTGCCGATGCGTCCGGCCATGATAGCGGGCGGCGGGGAAATTCGTGACCTCGCGCCGGACGCGATTCCCGCCGATTTTCCCGGGGTGGCAATGGTCGCGCCGCAACAAGTAATTCTCTCCGCCGCCGATGGATTACAAATTCACGGCCAGCTTTTCCTTCCGTCGAACGCGAGTGACGGCTCGCGCCATCCGGCGATCGTGTTCTTCCACGGAGGGTCGCGGCGGCAGATGCTGCTCGGCTGGCATTACATGGGCTACTACAACAACGCCTACGCGATGAATCAGTTTCTCGCGAGCAAAGGCTACATCGTGCTCTCGGTGAATTACCGGAGCGGAATCGGCTATGGACTCGATTTCCGCGAAGCGCTCAATTACGGAGCTGCGGGCGCGAGCGAATTCAACGATGTTCAGGGCGCGGGAATTTATCTTCGGAATCGACCGGACGTGGACCCGCACCGCATCGGACTTTGGGGCGGCAGCTACGGCGGTTATCTGACGGCGCTCGGCCTCGCCCGCGCTTCCGACTTGTTTGCCGCCGGCGTGGACATGCACGGTGTTCACGACTGGAATACGGAGATCCCCAATTTCCAGCCTGCCTACCGGCCAGATTCGCACCCCGACACGGCGCGGCTGGCGTGGGAGTCGTCGCCGCTGTCCTCTGTCAAGACGTGGCGCTCGCCCGTGCTCCTGATTCAGGGTGACGACGATCGCAACGTGCCTTTTGCCGAGATGGTTGATTTGGTCGAGGCCCTGCGACACCAGGGCGTCGAATTCGAACAATTGGTTTTCCCCGACGAGATTCACGATTTTCTCCTGCACCGCTCTTGGGTCGCCGCCTATAAGGCCGGAGCGGATTTCTTCGATCGTCACCTGGGCTCAGGCGGCTCTCCCGCATCCAACGCACGACACTAGACGCGGCATCTCAATTTGCCGGGTCCGATGCACTGTGCTAGCGTCCGCGACATGAAACTTCGAGCGCTCGCAAGGCTCAGCGTGCTCCTGCTGGCCGCGGCATCACTGGCCAGCTTCGCCCAACCGCAACGGGCGACGAATCGTTCGACGAACCCCTTGGTGCGCTCCTCGCAGAAAGGTGGCTCCCTCGCGCTGGAACGAACATTTTCCGCTGGCGAGATGAGCCAATTCCGCATCCAACTCTCCGTGCGCAGCGAAGTGGAAGGCGAACAGCCGGAGACGATTGGCGCCAAGACTTACGTTCATCCATTCGCGCGCAGCGGGGAGCAACTCGTTTCCTGGCGCGCGACGGTGCACATCCTTTCCGTGGCCGCGGACGGCTCTGCAGACGTCGAGGAGACGCTGGATGATTTCTCCGTCGCAACCGGCGACGCTTCGCCTGCGGGAGATTCGGAAGCGGGGAAGCTGGAGAAGGCGCTCGAAGAAATGGCGGCGGAATGGGTGAAGCCGGAGACGCGCACGCTGCGCTACCGGGAAACGCGCGCTGGCCAATTGCTCGGCTTGCAGCCGGCCGGAGTGCCGCAGCTCGCGGAGGCCGCGCCGCCGCTGCTCACGCTTTGGTTGCTGCGCGCGTTGCGGCCCGCCGCGGCGCTGCCGGAGCGGGCAGTTGCGTTTGGCGAACGCTGGCAGGAGCCGCGCAGCCTGAAGCTCGAAGGGTGGACCGACGTGCGCGCATTCGAAAGCGGCGAATGGATCGAGCCAATACGCGCGGGCGATTCGCCGGCCGCGCTCGAGCCTGCCGCGCGGCTGATGGTGGTCCAGCAGTTTCAAGCCAAGATCACCGCCGGCGCAGAAAAATCGCCGGAAGGGGCCGCCGACGGGAGATTCCACGCGGAATCGTTGAGCACGATTTCTCTGGGCGACGGCCGCGTCCTCGCGGCGACGCGGTCGGCCACGCGCGAACTCTCCTGGACGCTTGCACCCGTCGCCGGGCTCGACCGGCTGCCAGAATTCCGCGCGCGGCTTTCCGTACAAGTGGAAATTGAGGAGTGCCATGGCTCGTGCACTTCGATTGACGATCGCGCTCACGATTAGCTTGGTCCTGCCCTCGGCCGGGACGCTGCGAGTCGTTCTGGCAGCGCCGCCGGGCGAAAGCACTCGTCTGGTCCCCCATTTCACGGCTGGCGACACTCTTCGCTATCAAATCGATTTGCGCACCAGCACGGTGACGCAGGCCACCGGCCCCATCGTGGACCCGGAAGGGGCATCGCAGCTCGAACGCTCCGTGAACGCCGTGGTGCGCCTGGAGGTGATCGGCGTAGAACCCGAAGCAACTGGCGGCGCGCGCGTCCACCTGCGCACGACCTACGAGAAAGTCTCGGCGTCCTCGAAGAGCGACGCGTTCGATCCTCAGGAAGATGCGATCGAGAAGCAGTATCGGCAGCTCGAAGGCCGCTCGATTGAATTCACACTCGAGGCCGATGGCAGTCTTAGCGAAATCAAAGGACTAAAGGACGTGCTCGCGGACGAGTCGACCGCGGGCGCCGTGCGTGAGTGGCTGATGAGCCTCACTGCGGGCGCCGTGCTACCCAAGCAGGGAATCGCGATCGGCGAGAAATGGTCCGCCGAAAAACCGATTGAAGGCGCGCCGCTCGCGGGGCTGGCGTGGCGCACGGAGTCCACCTACCTGCGCAATGAGCCCTGCCTTGCTGGAGCGATGACGAAGCAGGCTACCGCGATGGAAGCGACGCCGGAAAAAGAGTGCGCCGTAATCCTGACCAAGTTTGAGATGGTTGACCGGCACGGCTCGGGCGATCCCACGCCCCCCGAATATTTGCGCAACAGCCTGCGGACGACGGGAAAATGGATGGGCTCGGGCGAAAGCCTGACTTCCATTTCGCTCCGGGCCGGGATGGTGGTGAGCCTGACGCAGACCGGCTCGGAAGATTTGGACTTCACCGTCGCCGCCGCGGACACACCGTCAAAGATTCATTACGTTGGGCGCGTCAAGACACAATCGCAGATCACGTTGTTGCCTCCTGCCGCGCCGCAACCCTGATGCACGGATTCTACTAGCGGCCCAAGTGCGACTCTCGTTGCGCTCGGCCCCCTCGAATCCATCCCATCATTGTGCTCGGTTGAATCCGGAGGAGCCATGCCGGGTGGCGAACGCGGCTTGCGCGATTGCGCTATAATGGTGGTTTTCGCAGACACGAATTTTTCGCCTGAGGCGCGCTGGAGCATGGACTTCAAGCTTTCGAGCAGCTACGAGCCACGGGGCGACCAGCCGGAGGCGATTGCGCAGTTGGTCCGCGGTGTCACCGAGGCGGATAAGCACCAGGTGCTCCTGGGCGTGACCGGGTCGGGCAAGACCTTCACGATGGCCAAGGTGATCGCAGCGGCGAACCGGCCGACAATCGTTCTCGCGCACAACAAGACCCTGGCTGCGCAACTCTTCCACGAATTTCGCTCGTTCTTTCCGCAGAACGCCGTCGAGTACTTCGTCAGCTACTACGATTATTACCAGCCGGAAGCGTATATGCCGTCGAGCGACACGTACATCGAGAAGGAAGCCACGATCAATGACGAGCTCGACAAATTGCGCATGAGCGCCACGCGCTCGTTGTTCGAGCGCCGCGACGTCATCATCGTCGCTTCGGTTTCCTGCATCTACGGCCTCGGCTCGCCCGAAGCGTATTACGGCATGATGCTGATGCTCGAAAAGGGGCAGTCCATCGCGCGCGAAGCCATCCTGCGCAAGCTGGTCGAAATACAGTACGAGCGCGCCGAAGAGTTGCGGCGCGGCACGTTTCGCGTCCGCGGCGACATGATTGAAATTTATCCGCCGTATGACGACCTGGGCGTTCGCATCGAGATGTGGGGCAGCCAGATCGAGACCATACGGCGAATCGATCCGCTGACGGGCGAGATTCGCTCGCGCGAAGGCGAAATCACGCGCATGCCAATCTATCCGAAGACGCATTACGTTCTGCCCGCGGAACAAAAGGAGCGCGCGGTCCAGACGATCCTCGAAGAGCTGGACTGGTGGAAAGTTGAGCTCGAGCGGCAGGGGAAAATCGTCGAGGCGCAGCGCATTCAGCAGCGCACTATGTTCGACGTCGAAATGATCCGCACGATCGGCTATTGCCACGGCATCGAAAATTACTCGCGGCATCTTTCCGGCCGCCTGCCCGGCGAGGCGCCGCCGACGCTGCTCGATTACGTTCCGCAGGACTATTTGCTCTTCATCGACGAATCGCATCAGACCGTGCCGCAGCTTCACGCCATGTATCACGGTGATCGCTCGCGCAAGCAAACACTGGTGGATTTCGGCTTCCGCATGCCTTCCGCACTCGACAACCGGCCGCTCACGTTTGAGGAATTCGAGCACCGGACCAATCAGGCGATCTACGTTTCGGCCACGCCGGGGCCGTATGAGCTGACGAAGTCCGCCGGCGTCGTGGTCGAGCAGGTCCTTCGCCCCACGGGCCTGGTCGACCCGCAGGTCGAAGTGCGACCGGTGAAGGGGCAGGTGGACGATCTGCTCGAGGAAATTCGCGTCCGGGCCGCGCGAAACGAGCGCGTGTTGGTGACCACGCTGACGAAGCGCATGGCCGAAGACCTTGCGGAATACTTCGGCGAAGTCGGCGTGCGCTGCCGCTATCTGCACTCGGAAATCGAAACGCTGGAGCGTGTGCGCATCCTGCGCGACCTCCGGCGCGGTGAATTCGATGTGCTCATCGGCATCAACCTGCTCCGCGAAGGGCTCGATTTGCCGGAAGTCTCGCTCGTCGCCATCCTCGACGCCGACAAAGAAGGCTACCTGCGCAGCGCGACGTCGTTGATCCAGACCATCGGCAGGTGCGCGCGGCACCTGCAGGCGCGGGCGATTCTCTACGCCGACGTGATGACCGAATCCATGCGGCGGGCGATGGGTGAGACCGATCGCCGGCGCGCGAAGCAGCTTGCCTACAACCGCGAACACAACATCGAGCCGCAGTCCATCATCAAGTCGGTGGACATGCAGCTCGCGGCGATCGTCGAAGCCGATTACATCACGGTACCCGCGGACGCCCCTGGACTCGAGGACATCACGAACGAAGAGCAGTTGCAGCAGGCGATTGTGCAGCTCGAGACGCAAATGCGCGAGGCCGCGAAGAAATTCGAATTCGAGCGCGCCGCCGCCCTGCGCGACCGCGTCCGCGCTCTCAAGCAACGCGACCTCGGCGCACTCTTCGGCTCGCAGCCGGAAGTTCCGGCGCCCCCTAGCGAGTTGACGAACAAAGTGGAAGGGAAGGCCAGCCGGTAAGAAATGGTCGCGTCGGGAATTGCGCGAGGGAATGATTTCTCGATCCGCAAGCCCAGCCGGAGTGCAATCGGCGCGCCACGAACAATCGCCGGGTAGCCGCAGAGGTTGCGCGCGGCCCGCTAGACCACGCCGCGCTTCAGTTCATCCAGAGGATAGAACGTATCTCGCCACAGGACCCCGCGGCGCCAGAGCGTCACGATCATCGAACGCAGCAGCATGTAAATGAACAGCGCGGCGCCGAGCGGATGGGTCAGCGCATAGAGCGGAGAAATGCGCACCGGGCGCGTCAGCGCGACATGCAGTGCGAGCGCGAAGATGACGGAAACCGCAGCCGCGATGCGGGCGAGGCCGGTGGCAAAGGGCAGCGCAACGAACGGCAGGATGCTGATCGCGAAAATTCCGAAAATGCTGAAGAGGGCGCGGCCGACGCTGTAGCCGAACCCGGCGAAAAGATTTTTCGTCAAACCATTGACCAGGTCGCCGAATCCGTCCTGCCAGCGCAAGCGAATGTAGGAATCGCTGCTGGCGACGCCGGAGCGAAAGCCGCCCTGCTTTACCAGCTTGCCCAGCTTCATGTCGTCCACCACTTCCATAGCCAGGCGCCTGTGCGTGCCGATGCTTTCATACGCTGTTCGGCGCAGAAGCTGGAACGCGCCCACCCCCATGTAGCTGCCCGTGTCGGGGTCGCTGACGCGCCACGGTTGCACGCCAAAGACGAAGCCTACTCCCAGATAAACAACTGCGACTGTTTCCCAGAAACCGACCAGATCAATCAAGGCCAGCAACGTGAGGTGGTCCCAGCGGTTGGTCCGTGCCAGGGACATGGCTCGGCGAAGCAAGTCCGGCGCGAAGCGCACGTCGGCATCGGTGAAGACGAGCCAGTCGCCCGTGGCTCGTTTGTAGGCAAGGTCCAGAGCATGCGGTTTGCCCAGCCAGCCTTCGGGCAGCTCGCGGACATGCACCACCTTCAGATTCGAATGCTCGCGGGCCAGGGCGTCCAGGATTTCGGGCGTGGCGTCGCTCGAACGATCATCCACGGCGATCACTTCATAGTTGGCATAATCCTGCGCCAGCATGGTGGCGAGGGCCGCGGGCAGTTTTTCGGCTTCGTCGCGCGCGGCGAACAGGATGGATATGCGCGGCCAATCGCCCCCGGTCGGAGGTGTCACTTCCGACAGTTGCGGGATTCGGGACATTCCCCGAAAGGCGCGGAACCCCTGAACAAGCCAGAAAAGCGCGATCAACTCCAGAAAGCCAGTAACAATTGTTGCCAAGCTCTATTTTCCTAGGTGCGAATCAGTGCAACAGGCTTATTCTATCATGCGCGATGGCCACGACGGTTGCGATTGTCGGAGCAGGTCGCGTGGGCCGCACGCTGGGCCGGCGGTTGCGCGAACTCGGGTGGACGATCGGCGTGGTGGCGACGCGCTCGAAGCACTCCGCGCTTGCCGGGGTGCGAGCGATCGGCGCCGGCATGGCGCGCGGGGAGTTGACCCGGCAGATTCTGGCTGCGGACATCGTGCTGCTCTCCACGCCGGACGACGCCCTGAGCCAAGTGGCGACTGCGCTGGCGCGGATGGGTGGCGCGGAATGGCACGGAAAGATTGTGCTGCACACCAGCGGGGCGCTGGATGCCACCGTGCTCGCTCCGCTCGCGCGGCTCGGTGCCGCAACTGGCTCCGTCCATCCCTTGCAGACGTTCAGCGGCCGCTCGACGCCTCGACTCGACGGCGTCATGTTCGCGATCGAAGGGCATCGCCTGGCTCTGCGAGCGGCGCGCCGGATTGCGCTGGCGTTCGGCGGCGTCCCGCTGGTCATCGATGGCCGCCAGAAGGCGGCCTATCACGCCGCCGGGGCATTCGCCGCGGGACACTTGCTGGCGGTGCTGGAAGCGGCGACTCAAATTCTGACGCGGCTCGGTTTCAAACGTTGGAAAGCGTCGCAAGCGTTGCTTCCGCTGGTGCGGCAGATGTTGGAGAATTTCGAGCGGCTGGGACCGCGAATTTCCTGGACTGGACCCGTGTCGCGAGGCGACTACGCGACAGTCCGAAAACATCTGAAAGCCCTCGAGCGGTTTCCGAGGGAGACGCGCGAGGCCTACCTGGCGCTCTCACGGCTGGCCGTGCGGCTGCTGGCTGGAAAGCCGGCGGCAGCCCGTCGAGAATTTGATCGCATGATTCAAAAACGAACGGGAGGGAAGCATTGAGTCCACTTCAGATCCCGATTGAAAGCGCGACGCTCGCCAACGGATTGCGCGTGGTGATTTCGCCGGATCACTCGGCGCCGGTGGCCACCATCGGGGTGTATTACAAAATCGGCTTCCGCCTGGAGCCGAAGGGACGCAGCGGTTTTGCTCACCTGTTTGAACACATGATGTTTCAAGGCTCGGAGCACGCCGGAAAGATGATGCACATCAAGTTGATCAACGCTTCGGGCGGCGTGCTGAACGGCTCCACTCATTACGACGTGACGAACTATTTCGAAGCCGTGCCGTCGAACGCGCTCGAGCGCGTTTTGTGGCTCGAGGCCGACCGCATGCGCGCACTGAAAGTGGACGAAGAGAATTTGCGCAACCAGCGCGACGTGGTGAAGGAGGAAGTCCGCGTCAACGTGCTGAATCATCCCTACGGCGGTTTCCCCTGGCTGGACCTGCCGCCGGTGGCGTTCCGCAACTGGTCGAACGCGCACAATTTCTACGGCGACTTCGCCGATCTCGATGCCGCCACGCTCGAGGACGTGCGGAATTTTTTCAAGACCTATTACGCGCCGAATAATGCCGTACTGCTGATGCTGGGTGACGTGCAGCCGGAAGAAGGTTTCGCGCTTGCACGGCGGTATTTTCAGGACATCCTGCCGACGCCGCTGCCCCCACCGGTGGATGCGAGCGAGCGGCCACAGACGGAGGAGCGGCGCGGCGAAGCGGAGGAAAAATTCGGAACGCTGCCTGCGCTGGCGATCGGCTACCACGTGCCGGCGCGCCGCACGCCGGATTGGCACGCACTGGCCATGCTGGATCAGGCGCTGCACGGAGGCCGAGCCGGACGCCTTTATCGCACGCTCGTGCTCGAGCGGCAGATCGCCGTGGATGCCTCTGGAGGTATTCACTATCCCTCGGGAGACGTGTTCGACTACAACGGCCCCACTCTGATGACGACGACCGTGTACCACAAGCCGGAATTCACGGCCGATCAGACCATCGCCGCTTACGATGAAGTGATTCGCGAGGTGCAGGACCGGGGGATCACCGCCGACGAACTCGAGCCCGTGAAGGTAAAGTTTCAATCGGACTATCTATCGACGCTCGAGGGCGGCATGGGGGCATACATGCCCCGCTTCGGATTGATGCATTACCTCGCTTGCTTCACGCTCTTCGATCAGGATCCGCAGCTTGTGAATACGATCCTCTACGGCTTTCTTGCGGTCACGCCGCAGCAGGTGCAGGCTGCGGCACAGAAATACCTGGTGGCGCGCAACCGGGCCGTACTTGTTCGCCGCCGGGCGCGGCAGGGAGATGCGCAATGAAGATGAGTAGCGTCGTGGACGCACTCGCCCTCACTCCTCCCGGCCTGGCGCCGGAACGGCCGGTCGAATGGCCGAAGCGCACCGTTCGGACTCTGGCGAACGGTCTTGAGGTCGTGCTGGCCGAGCTGCACACGTTTCCCATCCTGGGGATGCAGCTCTTTTTCCGCAGTGGCAACGCGGCGGCGAATCTCCGCTCGCCCGGCCTGGCGGAGATGACCGCAACGGTGGTGCGGACCGGAACGTCATCGCGATCGAGCCGGCAGATCGAAGAGGATTTGCGGCGGATGGGCGCCGACCTGGGGACCAGCGCCGGTGCGGACACCAGCGCGATCACGGCGGCGGGCCTGGCGGAGTTCTCGGAAGGATTGCTCGAACTCGTCGCCGATCTGGCGCGCAATGCCAGGTTCCCTGCGGAAGAGTTCGAGCGGGAGCGGCGGCAGCGTCTCGAAGAGCTGCGCATCGAACGGACGACCTCTAGTTTTCTAGCGAGCGAGCGGATGAGGCGGGTGCTCTTTGGTGGTCACCCCTATGCCATCATCGCGCCGACCGAACAGCAGGTGGCGGCATACACGCGCGAAAAACTCGAAGCTTACTATCGCAAGCACTACACGCCCCCGAACGGACTGCTCGTCGTCGTGGGAGATTTTTCGGCCGATCGATTGCTCGAACAGATCGAAAAGATATTCGGTTCGTGCGAGGCCCCCAAGCCGGCGGAACCCGCTGTCCCGGCGCCGCCGGACCTCCGCGGGCGGCGAGTTTATCTAGTGTACCTTCCGGGGAGCGTGCAGACGGACGTGCTTGTAGGCAATCGCGCGATCACGCGACACGATCCGGACTGGCCTCGCCTGGTCCTGGCGAACTCGATCTATGGCGGAGCGTTCCATTCGCGGCTGGTGATGAACATTCGTGAGCAGAAGGGCTACACGTACAGCCCGCGCAGCGCCGTGCACTCGCTTCGCCATCACGGCTACTTCACGATCCATGCGGCCGTGCGCAACGAGGTGGTGGCGGCGACGCTCACCGAAATGTTCTACGAGGCGGATCGCATGCGCTCGCTGCCCGTCGGCGACGAAGAATTGGACGACGCGCGAAATTATTTGTGCGGCGCTTTTTCGCTCGGGCTTGGCACGCAGGACGGCTTGATCGGGCAGCTCTCGAACGTCTATTTAAACGAATTGCCCGAGGACTTTCTCGAAACGTACCGCGAGAAGATTCGTGCCCTGACCGCGGACGACGTCCTGGCTGCCGCGCGAAAATATTTCGATTCGCCAAACGCGCAAATTGTCCTGGTGGGTGATCGCGAACAGATCTATACGCAAGCGGCTTTGTTCGGCGATGTCGAATCGTTTGATGCGCAGGGGAACAGGATATAGGGACGCACACAGAAACGAACAGGCGAGACAACCTGCCGGGAAATCAGAAAGCTGTGAAACTACAGGATCTCACCTTCTCGGCGCTGACAGCCGTACTCGGCTGTTGCATCCTGTTCATGACGGCAGTCGAAGCGAAGAAGAAGCCCCCTGCGAAGCCTCTGGACTTGAATACGGCGACGGTGGAACAGCTCGAGCAGTTGCCGGATGTGGGGCCGACGACCGCGAAGGCGATTGTTGCCTTTCGGGAGAAAAGCGGGCCGTTCCGCCGCGTGGAAGATCTGCTCGCCATCCGTGGAATCACGAAGAAGCGGCTCGAAGGTATCCGGCCTTATGTGACCGTGAACGCGAGTCCACTGCAACAGAAAAAGCCCTGACCAGAAGCATGGCCGCAATACTTGCAGTTCCGCCTTCCGCGGCTGGCTCCCTTGCTTGAGATTCTCAGCGGCCACAATGCTAGAGGGATTGGTGTGTGGCCTTCTGTTTTGCGATTGCCAACGGCACTTGGTCGGCAATCTCGAGGCCGTAGCCTTCGAGCGCAACAACCTTGCGCGGATGGTTGGTCAGGACGCGAATCTGGCGCAATCCCAAATCAATTAGGATTTGCGCGCCGATGCCGCTTTCGCGCTGCACCAGGCGCTGCCGGTTGAGGTCCCGATCGAGCTGACCTCGCGTGTGATAGATAATCTGCGGCAAAGCTACGGCCGCAGCTTCGGCGTTGCCGATCTGGAAGCCGCGGCCGGTGTGATGCAGGTAAACGAAGACGCCGCGGTCTTCGCGGGCGATGGCCTCGAGCGAGCGCTCGATGATCTCGCGGCAGTCGCAGCTCGTGCCGCCGAACACGTCGCCGGTCAGGCAGTGCGAGTGGACGCGCACCAGCGGCGGCGGTTCCCCGGCAAGATCGCCACGCACGAGCGCGACGTGAAGTTCGTGGTCCGCTTCGCTGCCGAAGGCAATCATCCGGAAATCGCCGTGGCGCGTGGGAAGAACGCTCTCCGCGATGCGCTTCACGTAGCGTTCGTGCTTCATCCGGTAGCGGATCAGATCGGCGATGGTGAGCAGCTTGAGGCCGTGCTGCGTGCAGAATTCCTTGAGCTGAGGCACGCGCGCCATCGTGCCGTCGTCGTTCATGATCTCGCAGATCACCCCCGCGGGGACGAGCCCGGCAATGCGCGCCAAGTCCATGGATGCTTCCGTTTGGCCGGCTCGCACCAGCACGCCGCCGCGCCGCGCGCGCAGCGTGTAGACGTGCCCCGGGCGCGCCAGGTCTTCCGGGCGCGTCTTCGGATCGGTGGCGGCAAGTATCGTCGTGGCGCGATCGGACGCGCTGGTGCCGGTGGTGGTGCCGCGGCGCGCGTCAATGGGCTCGCAGAATGGAGTGCCAAAGGCTGACGTGTTGCGCGCCGCAATTGGCGCTAGATTCAACTCGTCGCAGCGTTCTTCGGTAAGCGTCAAGCAAATCAGGCCGCGGCCGAACTTCGCCATGAAGTTGATGGCCTCGGGCGTCACTTTTTCCCCCGCCATCGTCAAGTCGCCTTCGTTTTCGCGGTCCTCATCGTCCACCAGGACGATCATGCGGCCCTGCCGGATTTCAGCGACCGCTTCTTCCACCGTCGCGAATGGAGCCGATTGGTTTGTCATCGCATTGTACTCACGGCGAGAAACAGTTTGTAGAACCCCGCACCGATGAGCCCGGAGGCTGGGATCGTAAGAATCCAGGCCCAGACAATTCGCCGCGTCACGCCCCAGTGCACTGCCGTCAGCCGGCGCGCGGAACCGACGCCCGAGATCGCCCCCGTGATGACGTGTGTGGTGCTCACCGGGATTCCAGCGTGCGCCGTGGCAATCAGTGTCAGCGCCGCGCTCGATTCCGCGGCGAACCCGCTGAAGGGCTGCAGCTTCGTGATTCGCTGTCCCATGGTCTTCACCACGCGCCAGCCTCCCGCCATCGTGCCTCCGGCGATGGCAAGGTGGCAACAAATGATAACCCAGAACGGAACGAAATATTTTGGCTGCGCCCCGCTCGAAACCAGGGCCGCCGTGATGATGCCCATCCCTTTCTGTGCGTCGCTCGTGCCGTGGCCAAAACTGAACGCTGCCGCTGAAACCATTTGCAGCCGCCGGAACCAACGGTCAACACGCCGGGGTGCGTAGCTCCGCGCGACCCAGCTCGTCAGCACTGTCACCACCAGGCCGGCTGCCATGCCCGTCAGAGGCGCTACAAAAATGAATATGACCGGCAAGACCCAGCCGTGAAGGACGATGGCACGAAGCCCCACCGCCGCAATCGCCGCGCCGCCGTACCCGCCCATCAGCGCGTGCGAAGAGCTGGCAGGAAGTCCGAGTCGAATGGTCGCGTAATTCCAGAGGATGGCACCCAAGAGGCCCGCCAGGAGAACAAGCTGATTGACCATCTCCAGGTGAATCAGGCCGCTTCCCATTGTCTTCGCGACAGCAGTGCCGAACACGAAGGCAGCGACAAAATTCCAGAAGGCAGCCCAAATGACGGCCCACAGCGGCCGCATCACACGCGTGGATACAATCGTGGCGATGGAGCTGGCCGCATCATGCCAGCCATTGGTGAATTCGAACGCCAGAGTGACGCCGACAATCAGGCAAAGCAGGCGGAAGCTTTGCACTCCAGGGTTCTCCTCAATCGCACGCGAAATCGGCGATGGGTTTCGACCTTCAAGGTTGGTTGGCGCGCCGGCTCACGCGTTCTTCAGGGTGACGGTCTCAATCACGTTGGCGACGTCTTCACACTTGTCCGTCGCCGTCTCGATCACTTCAATGATCTCTTTCCACTTGATAATCTGCACCGGATCATTCTCGTTCTCGAATAACTGGGCGATCAGCGCGCGGCAGTGCCGGTCGGCCTCATTTTCTAAGCGGTTGATTTCGATGCAGTGGTCAAGAATGTCGTTCTTTTTCTCGAGGCCGCGTACGGCGGCGGTCACTTGCCCGGTGGCCTGCTCCAACACCTCGGCCAGCTCCACGACTCCCGGGCGGATGCTCTGCACGCGATAAATCACCAGCCGGCACGCAGCCGCGTCGGTAAGGTCGAGCACGTCGTCAATCTTGCTTGCCAGCTCGTGGATATCTTCGCGGTCGAAGGGCGTGATGAACGTCTGATTCAGCTTGGTCATCAAGCCGTGGACCAATGTGTCGTTCTCGTGCTCGTAAGCCTTGACCCTTTCCGCGCTGGCGGCAGGGTCGGAGAAATCTCGCAGCATCCTGACAAGAGCCTTTGCGCCCTCATGGACGTTGTCCGACATCGCCGAAAACATGTCGAAGAAGCTGTCTTCGCGGGGCAGAAGCTTGCTGAGTAATCCTGGCATTGGTGAGCCATACCTCAAGCAGAGATGTATTTCACAAGCGCCCGACTATACTCGAACCCGAGCGAGCGGGCAAGAAACTGCTATATCTATATCAAAACAAAGGGCGTCCCGATCGTTACGGGGACGCCCTTTGTTCTTGAATCTACGTTCCGGCAGCACCGTTGTGCAGCAATTGCCGGCGAAACGTTTGCTGCTCGCGTGTCTAGTACATCCCGCCCATGCCACCCGGAGCACCACCACCGGCACCGGCAGACCTCTTCTCCTCGTCCTTGATTTCGGCCACCAGGGCTTCAGTGGTGAGCATCAGGGCCGCAATCGAAGCAGCGTTCTGGAGCGCGAGGCGAGTCACTTTTGCGGGGTCGATGACGCCGGCCTTCACCAGGTCGGTGAATTCGCCGGTATCGGCATTGAAGCCGAAGTTGTCGTCCTTCGAGTCGCGGATGCGACCGACAACAACCGCGCCTTCATGGCCCGCATTCTGGGCGATCTGGCGCATGGGCTCTTCGAGCGCGCGCTTGACGATGTTTACGCCAATGGCCTCGTCGTCCTGGAGCTTCAGCTTTTCGAGAGCCGGGATGCAACGGACCAGGGCCACGCCGCCCCCGGCCACGATGCCTTCCTCGACCGCCGCGCGAGTGGCGTGCATGGCGTCTTCGACGCGAGCCTTTTTCTCCTTCAGCTCGGTCTCCGTCGCCGCGCCTACCTTGATGACCGCCACCCCGCCGACCAGCTTGGCCAACCGCTCCTGCAGCTTCTCCCGGTCGTAGTCGGAAGTGGTGTCCTCCACCTGCGCGCGTATCTGCTTCACTCGTCCCTCGATCTCGATAGCCTTCCCGCCGCCCTCGATAATGGTGGTGTTGTCCTTATCGATGGTCACCTTTTTGGCTCGTCCGAGATCCTCAACCTTCACGTTTTCGAGCTTGAGGCCGAGGTCTTCGGTAATGGACTTGCCGCCGGTCAAGGTGGCAATGTCATCGAGCATGGCCTTGCGCCGGTCGCCGAACCCTGGCGCCTTCACGGCCGCGCACTGCAGAGTGCCGCGGAGCTTGTTGACGACGAGGGTAGCCAGCGCCTCGCCTTCCACATCCTCGGCCACGATCAGCAGCGGTTTGCCCATTTTCGCGATCTGCTCGAGCAGGGGCAGCAGGTCCTTCATCGAGCTGATTTTCTTCTCATGGATCAGGATGCGGACGTCTTCCAGCGCGCACTCCATCCGCTCCGGATCGGTGACGAAGTAGGGCGACAGGTAGCCGCGGTCGAATTGCATGCCTTCGACCACTTCGAGCGTCGTCTCCATGGTCTTTGATTCCTCGACCGTGATGACGCCGTCCTTGCCCACCTTCTTCATCGCCTCGGCGATGATGCTGCCGATCTGCTTATCGTTGTTGGCGCTGATCGTGCCCACCTGCGCGATCATGTCGCCCTTCACTTCTTTGTGGAACTTCTTGATTTCCTCGACCGCGACTTCCACGGCTCGCTCGATGCCGCGCTTCAGTGACATCGGGCTCGCGCCGGCGGCCACGGTTTTCACGCCTTCGCGGAAGATCGCTTGCGCCAGCACGGTTGCGGTGGTCGTTCCATCTCCTGCCACGTCGGATGTCTTCGACGCGACTTCGCGCACCATCTGTGCGCCCATGTTTTCGAGCGGATCCTGCAGCTCGATTTCTTTTGCCACGGTCACGCCGTCCTTGGTGATAATCGGCGCGCCAAACTTCTTCTCGATCACGGCATTGCGCCCCTTCGGGCCCAATGTGATCTTCACAGCGTCGGCGAGAATGTTGACGCCGCGCAGGATGGACTGGCGCGAATTCTCACCAGTCACGATTTGCTTTGCCATGGGTACTTATCCTCCTCAAAGGATGTCGTATGGAATGGCCCGGCCATGCTCCGCCGGGGAAGGAGCTTACTTTCTGCCGCCGGCCGCTTTTGCCGCGCCGCCGAGTTTCGCCAGGATCTCGTCTTCCTTCAGGATGAGGTATTCCTCATCGTCGACTTTGATCTCTGAGCCGCTGTATTTTCCGAACAGGATACGGTCGCCAACCTTTACATCCAGGGGCTGCCGCGCCCCTTTCTCGAACCGGCCGGCTCCGACTGCGATTACTTCGCCTTCCTGCGGTTTCTCTTTGGCCGTGTCAGGAATGATGATTCCCCCTTTCACGGACTCTTTCTCTTCGATCCGCTTTACCAGCACGCGGTCGTGTAACGGAGTCACATTGACAGCCATCGTCCCTCACCCTCCATTGCTCAACTTAGGATTGCTGCGGAAGTCGTGCCCACACTGGTTAGCACTCCTCACGAGCGAGTGCTAATATAGCAAATACACCGTACATGTCAAGCCCAATGGCGCTACCCCGTGAATGGTCACTTGAGCTAAGTCCGTTCAATAACCATCTGTATTTACTAATGTATACGAGATGCAGTGTTTTCCTTTCACTCGGCAGTTGAGTTGCTCCTCTCATTAAGGCTAGAATCCCGCAGAGAGAAGGAGCACCTTGCCGGTTCTCTTCTATGTCCGCTTGGTCGGCTTCACGGTCGGAGCGTTGGTCTATCTCTTCCTTCTCGCTTTGATCATCGGCCATCGCCGCCCGCGGCTGTTCGAGCGCTTGCTTTTCTTCCTGGTCTTTTCGTTGTTTCTCCTCTATTCCGGCGGTCTTCTCGAAATCAATGCGCGGATGCAATACACGTCGGCGCCCGAGGCTACGCGCCTCCTCTACACGAGCTTGATCACCTTAGGCTTCCTTTTTCTCTCAGGGTTGTTGGTCCACGTACACCTGCAATACTACCGTCTCCTGCGGCCTTCTGCGGTTCCTGGCTGGTGCGTGGTCATGGTCTCTGTGTTCTATGCTTTGCCCTTCCTCGATCTCCTGCTCCCGATCTTCACTTTCCGCCGGCTTCCGACACTCAACGTTCAATCTCTTCTCTACCTGCTCCGCCCCCAGGACGCTGTGGGAATCATCTCAGCGATCCTTATTTGCGCTGTGGCGGATTTCTATATCGCAAAGGCGTCCAGGGATTTGTCGGAGCGTCGGTTCTTCTATTCGCTCTGTACGATTTCAATCGTGACATTGGTTCCTCTCGCCCTCTGGCAGGGGTTCGCCACGCTCGCGCCGAACCGAGGTGAGGCCATCACGACGGCCCTTGTAGCTGCGGGGATTCTTCCCGGAGCTCTGCTCATTTACTACGCCTTGCGGCGCAATTTCCTCGAATTCGGCGCTCAACGAAATCTGGTCTATGCGCTTTCAGCGACCTTCCTTGCTTTGCTGTATCTCGCTCTGGTGCGCCGGGTGGGTGGCTGGCTCGAGCCGATTCTCCCTCCCGAAGCGACGGCCAGCATTCTCCTGTTTGTTCTTATTTTTCTGTTCGAGCCTGTCGAACGATTGATTGGTCCCGCCCTGCATCGAACCATTCGTCAACGAATCGATCGGATGCAGCAGCTCATGGTGGAAGTGCAAGTGGAAGCTCGAAGCGGCGACATCGGACAGCTCATTGACTTCACCGGTCGCCGGCTCCGCGACGCATTCGGACTTGCCGATGTCAAGATTTCTGTTCCGGTTCCGGCCGGCCAAGAACCGCTCGAATCCCCGGGCGGCCTCGGCCACGTTGTCCGCGTTCCCATTCTCCAAGACGGAGCAACGATTGGCTTGATCGAAGCAAGCTCGACTGGCGCCGTTCTAACCGGGGAAGTCAGCGCATCTCTCTCCTTCGTGGCCGAGCAGTTGCCGGCGGCAATTGACCTATGCCGATTGATTGGCGAAAAGCTGAAGCTCGAACGTGAACTCGCCGAACGCGAGCGCCTGGCGCTGGTGGGACAGATGGCGGCGAGCATCTCGCATAACTTGCGCAATCCGCTCGGCTCGATGAAGACCGTGCTGCAGGTGCTCCTCGAAAAGCCGGACTTGCCGCAAGACATCCACGCGGATTGCGCGCTCGTGGTGGCGGAAATCGACCGGCTCTCTGCCAAGCTCAGGCAGCTTCTGCAATACGCGAAGCCTTCGCTGCCCTCTGCGGCGGAACGCCGGCGAGTCGCGGCGCTGGCAGCAATCGAGCAGGTGATTGCGCTGCTCGGCCGCGAAGCGGAGCGGCGGCAAGGCGCTCTGGAGCTGGTGCGGCCGGCGGATGAGGTCTACGTCTTCGGCTCCGAGGAAGCGCTCAATGACGTCGTCTCGAATCTGGTCGTAAACGCCATAGAAGCGCTGCCGCATGGCGGCAAAGTGCGCGTCTCTGCCTCGCTGCGCGACGGTCGGCTCGCCGTGGAAGTGGAGGATAACGGGCCGGGCATCTCTCCCGACTCGCAAAAGAGAATCTTTCAGCCATTCTTCACGACGAAGGCGAGCGGGACCGGCCTGGGCCTCGCGATTGTCGAGCGGCGGCTTGCCGAAATGGGCGGCTCGATCGAGTGGGAAAGCCCGATCCGCGACGGGTGCGGAACGCGATTCACAGTAACGCTCTTGCTCGCGGAATAAATGTAGGGGCGCCGCTGGCTGCGCCGCATCTGAGGCATGAGTAACAATCGAGAAGAGGCACAACCAGAATGCGAACAATCCTAATCGTGGACGATGATTCGGCGGCGCGCTACGGGCTTCGCCGGGCGCTTGAGCATAAATACCGAATCGCCGAAGCCGATTCGGCCGCCGCGGCGCGCGAAGCCCTCGCACGCGAGCGCCCCGACGTGGTGCTCCTCGATTTGGTGATGCCGGGTGAGGACGGGCTTTCGTTCCTGCGCGCTATGTGCGAGGCCGGCCACCAGCAGCCGGTGCTCGTGGTTTCGGCGCTCGATACGGCGAAGACAGCGGTCGAGGCGCTGCGGTTCGGCGCGTCGGACTACATCGTGAAGGGTTTCGACATCGAGGAGCTTCGCAAGAGAGTTGCGAATCTCGTAAAAATAATCGAGCTGGCTGCGGAAAACGAGCGGCTGCGGCGTGAACTCGTTGCCGAAGGCCAATTCGGCCGGTTGCTGGGCACGAGCGCCGCGATGCGGCATGTCTTCGAGCTGGCGGAGCGCGTCGCGCCCACCGACGCGACCGTGCTCATCCTCGGCGAAAGCGGAACGGGGAAGGATTTGCTCGCGCAGGAGATTCACGATCGGTCGCCGCGCAGGAACGGTCCGTTCGTCGCGGTCAATTGTGCGGCGCTGCCCGAAAATTTGATCGAATCGGAGTTATTCGGCTACGAGAAGGGCGCATTCACCGGCGCAGCCCAGCAGAAGAAAGGGAAGTTCGAGCTGGCGTCGGGCGGCACTCTCTTTCTCGATGAAATCGGCGACATGAATCCGGTGACGCAGGCAAAGGTATTGCGCGCGCTCGAGAATCGCACAATCGAGCGGCTCGGTGGCGCGCATTCGATTGAAGTGAACGTTCGCGTGGTCAGCGCGACGCACCGCGACTTGCCCGCTGAAATCGCCGCGGGGAAATTCCGCGAGGACCTGTATTATCGCCTGCGCGTCGTGACGCTCGAGCTGCCGCCGCTCCGCGCCCACAAGGAAGACGTCCCGTTGCTTGTCGAGGCGTTTCTCACGCAACTCGGCGCGCGCCACGGCCGCACGACCCGCCTCAACCGCGAGGCACTCGACTTGTTGACGCGCTACGATTGGCCGGGCAATATTCGCGAGCTCCGCAACGCGCTCGAACGCAGCCTGGTGCTTGCGCCGGGGGAGAGCATCGGTGCCGCCGAACTCTCTGCGGAAATTCGCAGCGGCCAACCCTTGACCGCCGGCTCACGCCCGGCCGGCGGCGATCCTTTGCTCGCCGAGGCGGATTTCCGCGAAGCCAAGCGCAAATTTGAGGCCGCCTACTTGAAATCGAAGCTCGAGGAACATCATTGGAATGTCTCGCGCACCGCGGCCGCCGTGGGACTGCACCGGCAAAGTCTGCAGGAAAAATTGCGCGAGTTGGGAATTCAGAGGCCGGGGAAGTAGAGGAGTCGTGGGAAAACCGGGGTGAGATGGCACGTTTCGATGAGGTAGGCGGATTCATTTTGGCCGGTGGGGCCAGCTCGCGGATGGGGCGTGAAAAGGCCCTTCTCGAATTTGGCGGCGAGCCGTTGATTGTTCGCGCGGCGCGACTGCTCGAGCCGCTGACCGGCTCGCTGACGATCATCGGGCCGCCGCAACACTTCGCCGCTCTCGGATTGAACGCCGTCCCCGACGACCACGAAGCATTCGGCCCGCTCGGCGGCATCGCGACGGCGTTACGCGTGACGACTCAGCCGTGGAATCTGATCATCGGCTGCGACCTGCCCTACCTCACCCAGGAATGGCTGGAATTCCTGATTCAGCGCGCGCTCGAATCAAGCGCCGCCGCTGTGATGCCGGAGGGCCCCGAGGGAGCGGAGCCGCTCTGCGCGATGTACCACAAGCATGCCGAGGCGCAGATTTCGGCGGCGCTCGGGCGGGGCATCCGCAAAGTCACCCACGGCCTCGCCGGCATCGTTGTAGTCAAACTCGCGCCCCACGAGTGGAAAGCGTTTGATTCCGAAGGGCAGCTATTCAAGAATATCAACACGCCGGCCGACTTTGAGGAGCTGCGGGCCTCCTCCGGCGGGAAAGCGAAATCTTGAGCGAGCACTTTATCGAATTCCACGGTGTCTCGATATCGTTTGGCGAACAGGCCGTGCTGCACGAGGTCAGCTTCTTCGTCAACGAAGGCGAGACCACCGTGATCATGGGGCGCAGCGGCGTGGGCAAATCCGTCACGCTGAAGCTAATTATGGGATTTCTGCTGCCGGATGACGGGCGGATCATCGTCGCCGGGCAGGACGTCACCGGCTGGAACGAGGAGCAGTTCGCCGAAGTCCGCCGCCGGGTGACGATGGTGTTTCAATCGGGCGCGCTGTTTGATTCCCTCACGGTGGCGCAGAATGTGGCTTTCCCCCTCGAAGATCGCGACGGCTTCTCTCCGGACCAGATTGACGCACGCGTGAAGGAGCTGCTCGCGATGCTTGAAGCCGGTGAATTCGCCGACAAATTACCCGATGAGCTGAGCACCGGGACGAAGCGCGCCGTCGCCATTGCCCGGGCCCTCGCGCAAGATCCGGAAGCGATTCTCTACGACGAGCCGACGACGATGGTGGATCCGTTGATGGCCGCGCAAGTCAGCGATTTGATCCTCAAGCTCAAGGAAAAATTGCACAAGACCTCCGTCGTCGTCACGCACGATACGCACCTCGCCAAGAAGCTTGCCGACCGCATCATTTTCCTGCACGAGGGACGCGTCGCCTTTTTCGGCACCTGGAAGGAATTCGAGGCTTCGAGCGATCCCTTCCTTCGCAATTTCCGTTTGCAGGATGAACTGATTCCCGCACTGGACGCTTTCGCGTGAGCGAAACCACTCCGGCAGTTTATGATCCTCGGAAAGAGCTCCGTCGCGAGATGGGGTTTTGGGACGTTCTGCTCTTTAACATCGCGACCGTGCTGGGCCCGCGTTGGATTGCCGCCGCGGCCCACAACGGCACGTCATCCATCAGCCTCTGGATTATCGCGGCGGTCCTGTTCTTCGTGCCGACCGCACTCGTCATCGTCGAGCTTTCCACGCGGTTTCCGGTTGAAGGCGGCCTCTACGTCTGGTCGAAAGAGGCGTTCGGCGAATTTCACGGTTTCGTGGCGGGCTGGACGTATTGGATCTACACCGTATTTTACTTTCCGGGGCTGTTGCTCGCCAGCATCTCGATGACTGCTTACGTGGGCGGCGCTGGAGCCGCGCATCTCGCGCAGAGCCGCACGTTTCTCCTGGTGGGTTCGTTCCTTCTGCTGTTCGTCGCTGTTTGGCTGAATATCATTGGGCTGAACATCGGCAAATGGCTGCAAAACGCCGGCGGCGTCGCAACGTATCTTCCGTTGCTGATGCTTACCTTCATCGGCTTGATTCTCTGGTACATGAAGGGCCCGGTGACGCATTTTACCTGGGAGAATATTTTTCCTGCATGGAATTGGGACACAGTAAATTTTTGGCCGCAGATCGCGTTCGCCTTTACGGGGCTTGAACTCGTTTCGGCCATGAGCGACGAAATCAAAGATCCGCAGCGCACGCTTCCGCGCGCGATTCTGGGATCCGGCGTGATGATTGCGGCGATCTACATTGTGGGTACGATTGCGGTGCTGGGCATGTTGCAAAGCACGGACGTGGATCCCAAGAGCGGTGTGTTCCAGGCCATCACGATCGGGTCGACGGTTTTGAAGGTTGGGTTGCTCGGAATTATCGCGGCGATGCTGGTTTCCGTGGGAAATGCGGGAGGAGTTGGCTCGACGGTGGCGGGGATCGCTCGCGTGCCTTTTGTGGTGGGCATCGATCGGTATCTACCGGCGGCGTTTGGAAAAATTCATCCCAAGTGGAAAACGCCTTACATTTCGATTCTGGTTCAGGCGATTCTTTCCGGCATTGTTCTGCTGCTCAGCCAAATTCATGCGGAAAGTGTGCAGAACGCGTATCAGTTGCTCGTGGATGCCGCAGTAATCCTATATTTTATTCCATTTCTTTACATGTACGCAGCGGCGATCAAACTTGCCTACCGCAAGGACCGTGCTGAAAATCCGGCGGCGGTTTTGATTCCGGGCGGCAAGTTCGGAGTCTGGGTTGCTGCCGGATTGGGATTCCTTGTAGTGGGGCTGGGGATCGTGCTTTCGTTCATTCCTCCCGGCGAAGCGATAAGCAAGTTCTGGTTCGGGGCGAAGCTGATTGGAGGCACGGTCGGTTCCATCTTGATTGGACTGACGCTGTATTTTCGAGGGGTGCGGCAAAAGTCCGGAGGCGGTGGGGAAGCGAAAGGGGGGACTCAGAGAAGGGAAGTAGATGGGTAAGCGAAAGAAGAAGACGGCAGCGAAAAAGTCCGCGACAACATTTCGATTGAAAAACGCGTCGCTTGGCGCGGATTTCGAGATTTTTCTGCCTGAGGGATGGAACGTCTCCAGATCGGCCGCAAAATCCTCCAAGCAAGCTTCCGCGAAAAAGGGCCGGAAGCGCCGTTAGTTCAACAGCACAGGTTGATCGACGTTCAAAACATAGAGTCGCCAAGTTACGAAAATGGATTTCCCTTCCGGAAGGCAATGCGGCAGATTGCCTTGATAATAAGTCATCGCAGCGCCGGCACAGCCAGGAGTGGCTGTGCTACGGCCTAATAGACGGCGCGCTTCTGCACTTTTTCTTTGGTGGCGAGGGAAAAGCGCGGCTCGGCCGTTCCTCCTCCCGTCACCCGCGCCGCGACGTACGCACCCATCGCCGGTCCGTGCTTGAATCCGTGGCCGGAGCCCCCGCCGGCGAGCCACACGTTTTCAAATGCGGGGTGGCGATCCACCAGAAAATCTCCATTCGAAGTATTTTCGTACTGGCACACGCGCGTCTCGATAATCGGCGCATCATTGAGGGCGGGGAATCGCCGAGCCATGTAACTTCGCACGGCTTGTTGCCCCTCTGGGGTCGGGACACGATTCGCCGTGTCGGGATCAATGGCCGCCCCGTGCCGGTCGAACGCAATCTTCACGCCTCGATTCTCCAGGTCCGGCATTCCGTAGTATTCATCTCCCAGGCAGATCCAGGTCGGCATCGCTGGCGGAGCAAATCGCGCATCGCCCTCCGGCGCGCCGAAGAAAAAAACTTCCTGCCGCGTGGGAAAAATGCGGCCGCCGAGTATGGCGGGGAAAACCTTGGGCAGCCATGGACCGCAGGCAAAGACGAAAATCCCGGCATGCACACTCTCGCCGCTCTGTGTGGTGACGGAAGCGAGCCGGCCATCGCCTCTCGGCTCACTCACGGCGTCAATTCTGTAATCCACTCCGCTCTTCTGAGCTTCCTCCACCACGGTTTGCACCGCGCGCCGGGCCATCAACACGCCGCTTTCAGGTTCGAAGAGTCCCCACTCCCCTTGATCGAAGGCCATCTGCGGATAACGCTTTCTGAGATCGGCCAGCGAGAGCTTTTCGTATCGCACGCCAAGTTTGTCAAACGCAGCCGCTGACGCGGGCGTGTACGTGTCGTCCCCCCGCGCAATCCAAAGGACTCCCGTGCGATGAAACAGCACTTGCCCGGCGCGCGTGAACAGCTCTTGCCACAGCTCGAGCGAGCGCATGGACCATCTCGTGTAAAGCTCGTCGGGACCGTAGCCCATTCGGATGATGCGCGATTCACCGCCTGAGCTGGCGCGCGCATTCGCCGCACCATACTCGTCCAGCAGGACGACGCTCTTGCCCGTTCGCGCGAGCGTATAGGCCGTCCACGCGCCGAAGACGCCGGCTCCGATGACGGCTACATCGTAGGTCTTGCTTGTCGCCATCCCCGTTGCTCCCATCCCTGGTTTCGAGCGCCGGCTCCATGCGCGCGTCAACCCCGCGCCGGCCGCCGCCATGGATTTCAAGAATTCCCGCCGAAGCAGTTTCATCTCAAGAATGACAGCTGCACGAGTTCTTCGACCTCACGCTAAAAGCCCTCTTCGACCAGCTTCGCGGCCGTGAGCCGCGAGGGAGCCGGTTCATTCTGCGCCTCGAACATTCGCTCGACATATTTCGCCAGGATGTCGCATTCTAGGTTGACCGCGTCCCCGGCAGTAAGTTGACCGATGTTTGTGTGCGCGTAAGTGAACGGAATCAGGGCGACCTCGACAATCCCTTCGCGCCACCCGGCCACGGTCAGGCTGATTCCGTCAATCGCGATCGAGCCTTTCATCGCCACGTACCGAGCAAGTTCCTCCGGCACGCGCACCGAAAGCCACCAATTCTCGCCTTCGGGCGCCAGGTGAGCGACCCGGCCGACGCCATCCACGTGGCCCTGCACAAAGTGGCCGCCGAGGCGCGCACTCGCCGCGAGTGGACGCTCGAGATTCACCGCGCGGCCCGCCGCCATCTCGCCGAACGACGTGCGCCGCAGTGTTTCAGCCGAAAGATCGACCGCAAAGATGCCCTCGCCGATTTCGACGGTCGTCAAGCAGCAGCCGTTGACGGCAATGCTGTCGCCGGGGCGCAGCGAGTCCGAGATTTCCGGAGCGTTGGCGAGGCTGACGCGCAGTCGCCCGCCGTGGGCCGTTTGTTCGAGCGATTCGATTTTCCCCACCTGTTCAACGATTCCGGTAAACATCGCGGAAATATCCCTCCACGGCAAAATCCGGGCCGTAGCGGCTCACGGTAATATCCCGGAGCGGCGGAAGCGCGGCAAGCCGCTGGTACCGGCCGGCCGCGATCGGCACGCCGCCGCCAAAGATCTTCGGCGCAAAGAACAGGATCATCTTATCCACAATTCCCGCTTCCAGCGCAGCTCCATTTAGTTCCGCGCCTGCTTCGAGCAGGACGCTCAGAATTTGACGCCTGCCGAGTTCGCGGATCACCGCGCGAAGGTCGAATCGGGGGCCTGGTGCGCGAGAGTAAACCAACTCGACGCCGGCGCGGCGCAGAGCGCGGGCACGCGGCGATTCGAGGGGCTGGGTCGTGAACACAAGCAAATCGCCATCGGCGGATCGGACAAGCCTCGACCGCAGCGGCAGTCGCAGCCGCGAATCAAGCACGACGCGCAGGAGCGGGCGCCGCCGCGGGAGGCCGGTGCGATCGGTGAGGCGCGGATTATCCGCGAGCACAGTCCCGATGCCAGTGAGGAGAGCGTCGGCGGCGTGACGCAGGCGTTGCACTTCTTCGCGCGATGCTGGAGAGGTGATCCAGGTGACGCTGCGATCGGGCGAAGCGATGCGGCCGTCGAGCGTCAGCGCTGATTTCAGCGTGACGAACGGAAGGCTGGTGCGAATCCAGCGCGCGAAGGCTTCGTTCAGCCGGCGGGCATCGTCTTCGCGCACGCCGAGCGTGACCTTCACGCCCGCGCGGCGTAATTGACGGACGCCTCGCCCAGCGACCTGCGGATTCGGATCGGCCATCCCCACGACGACGCGCTTCACTCTGGCAGCGAGAATTGCAGTTGTGCACGGGCCGGTCCGGCCGGTGTGGCAGCAGGGTTCGAGATTGACGTAGAGCGTCGCACCGCGCGCCGCACCTCGCGCCCTTTCGAGCGCGACAATTTCCGCGTGGCGGCGGCCTTCGTAGGTGTGGAATCCTTCACCGGCGACGCGGCCGTTCTTCACCAGCACGGCGCCGACCATCGGGTTGGGATGCGTGAGCGCCTCGCCGCGCCGCGCGAGTTCGAGCGCGCGAGCCATCCAGCGATCGTCTTCCGGCTCGAGTGCCGTTGCGCGCGGCTTAGTCGAAGAGCGAGTTGGCGTAGGTTTGCGCATCAAAGGGCACCAGGTCGTCCATCTGTTCGCCCGTGCCGACAAAGCGAATCGGCAGGCCCAGCTCGCGCGCGATGGCGACAACGATGCCGCCCTTTGCCGTGCCGTCGAGCTTCGTCAGCACGATGCCGGTGACGCCCACGTGGCTGGTGAATTCGCGCGCCTGCGACAAACCGTTCTGGCCGGTGGTCGCGTCCATCACCAGCAGCACGTCGTGCGGCGCGCCCGGGACGAGCTTTGCGGCGGTGCGCTTCATCTTTTCGAGCTCCGCCATCAAGTTCGACTTGGTGTGCAGCCTCCCGGCGGTGTCAATGATGACGGCGTCCGCCCCACGCGCGCGCGCCGCGGAAAGCGCGTCGAAGACCACAGCGGCAGGATCGGCGCCGGGCTTCTGCTTGATGATCTCAACGCCCGCGCGGCGCGCCCAGATTTCGAGCTGCTCGATCGCTGCGGCGCGAAAGGTGTCCGCAGCACCGAGGACGACGGTGCGTCCCTCTTTCTTCAGCCGGTTCGCCAGCTTGCCGATGGTCGTGGTCTTGCCGGTGCCGTTCACTCCCACGATGAACAGGACGCG
>JBGQEW010000009.1:0-32494 GCA_041496565.1 Terriglobia bacterium
AAGCGCGAGGCTTCAACTGGTGTGAGCGCAGCGACCTCTTCGATGTCGGCGCCAGCGGCAAACGCTTCTGGCGTGCCGATGATTACGATCGCGCGAATTGTTTTGTGCCGCTCCGGTGACGTGAGTAGGGCGTCGAGGCGGCGGTCGAGTTCTGAGAGGACGGCACGCGTGAGGCGCGGATAGCCGTCGGGATTTTCGAGCTGGAGAAGAAGGACATCGTCAAGTGTCGCCGCGCGAAGCGAAGTGTCCACCGCGTAATCAGACTTGTGGCGCGGGGCGTCCGACGCGCTGGCGGATGAAATCCACGATTTGCTGTGTGGGGGTGCCGGGGAGAAAAACTTCCGCGATGCCGGATTTCTTCAGGGCGGGAATATCTGCTTCGGGAATGATGCCGCCGATCAGAACGGTGACGTCGTTCATGCCCTTCTCGCGCAGCAGATCCATCAGGCGCGGGCAGAGCGTATTGTGCGCGCCGGAAAGAATTGAAAGGCCGATTACGTCCACATCCTCCTGAACGCCCGCGGAGGCGATCATCTCGGGCGTTTGACGCAGGCCGGTGTAGATCACTTCCATGCCCGCGTCCCGCAGGGCGCGGGCGATGATCTTGGCGCCGCGGTCGTGGCCGTCGAGGCCGGGCTTGGCAATGAGCACACGAATTCGCTTGTCGGTCATTCTTCCTCGGTTAAGTGATGGCAACTTCTTCGTAGATGCCAAAGACAGCGCGGAGAGTGTCGCAAACTTCCCCCAGGGTGGCGTAGGCTTTTACGGCCTCGAACAAGTAGGGCATGAGGTTTTCCTGGCCTTCGGCGGCCTTGCGCAGGGCATTCAAGCGGCGATCGACTTCCTGCTGCGAGCGGTCGGCGCGTAATTTGGTAAGGCGGGCGATTTGGCGCTGGGCCACGGACTCGTCAATCTGCAGGATGTCGAGCGGCTTTTCCCCGGCGACGAAGTCGTTCACCCCGACGATGATCTTTTCTTTGCGGTCCACGGCCACCTGGTAGCGGTAAGAGGCTTCGGCGATCTCGCGCTGCGGATAGGCGCGCTCGATGGCGGGAATCATGCCGCCGAGGGCGTCGATTTTCTCGATGTAATCCCACGCGCCTCGCTCGACCTCGTTGGTCAGCGCTTCGACGAAATAGGAGCCGCCGAGGGGGTCCACCGTGTTCGTTACGCCGCTCTCGTGTGCGATGATCTGTTGTGTGCGCAGGGCGATGGTGGCGGCGAATTCGGTGGGCAGCGCCCAGGCTTCATCCAACGAATTCGTGTGCAGCGACTGCGTCCCGCCCAGCACCGCAGCCAGCGCCTGCACCGCCGTGCGCACGACGTTGTTGTACGGCTGCTGCGCGGTCAGCGAGCAGCCCGCGGTCTGCGTGTGGAAGCGCAGCGCCCAGGAGCGCTCCGATTTTGCGCCGAAGCGGTCGCGCATGGTCTTGTGCCAGATGCGCCGCGCGGCGCGGTACTTGGCGATTTCCTCGAAGAAATCGTTGTGCGCATTGAAGAAAAAGGAAAGGCGCGGCACAAATTCGTCTACGTCGAGGCCCCGGCGGATGCCCCATTCGACGTATTCGATTCCGTCGCGAAGCGTGAAGGCAAGCTCTTGAATGGCAGTCGAGCCGGCTTCGCGAATGTGGTAGCCGCTGATCGAGATCGGATTGAACTTCGGCGTGTGCTTGACCCCGAATTCAAACGTGTCGATCACCAGGCGCATGGATGGCTCGGGCGGATAGATGTATTCCTTCTGCGCGATGTATTCTTTCAAGATGTCGTTCTGCAGCGTTCCCGCGAGTTTCTTCCAGTCGGCGCCCTGCTTTTCCGCGACCGCCAGGTACATCGCCCAGATAACCGCGGCGGGGGAATTGATTGTCATCGAAGTGCTGACGTCCCCCAGCGGAATTTGATCGAACAAGACTTCCATGTCGGCCAGCGAGCTGATCGCGACGCCGCATTTGCCAACTTCACCTTCCGAGAGGGCGTGGTCGGAGTCGTAGCCCATCAGCGTGGGCAAATCGAATGCGACGGAGAGTCCGGTCTGTCCTTGCGAGAGCAAATAGCGGAACCGCTGATTCGTGTCTTCCGCAGTTCCGAAACCCGCGAACTGGCGCATGGTCCACAGTCGCGCGCGGTACATGGTGGGATGAATGCCCCGGGTATAAGGCGGCTGGCCGGGAAGGCCTAGGTCGCGTTCAGGATTCCAGGCCGCAAGGTCTGCTGGCGTGTACAGACGATTGATGGGATAGCTGGAGACGGTTGTGAACTCACTGGCGCGCTCAGGGGACTTGGCCAGGGTGGGGCGCAGAGTCTTATCTTCCCACTCGCGCTCGGCTGCGGATGGCTTGCGACTATTCTTGTGTTCCTCCGCGGAAGGCGAGACGGGCGAGCCCTGTCTAGCTTTGTCGGTCATCGAGTCGTCTCCTGGCGGTTATTCCCCCGCGCATAGATGCGCAGGAAATTGCCGGGCGAAACCCCGCACGATTCGGCGCGGGGCAGAGCAGCGACGTGAAGTTCTAGTCTAAGCCAAGGACCAAGAGGGAACAAGGGCGGGGTTAGATGGGGGTAAGGTCGCAAGTGCCAGCTGTGGGTCTTAGCAGGCCATTCCGTGTTCGAAAAAAGACGATGGGAACTATCCGGCCGCGTCGCTGTTTCGACGAACTAGTCAGAACGAAATCATTTTTTCGCGAGGCTGCGGACGAATGCCAGCACGTCAGCGATTTCCTTATTGCTCATGCCTGTGACCGGCTTCATTTTCCCTGAACCTTGCGTCATCACTTTCTTAATCTCATCGTCGCTCTTGTCTTGAACCTGCTTTGAGCTGAGAGGATGCATCTCGGCTTTCAGCGCCTTGGCGATGGCTTCTTTTCCCTCGCCGGCGGGTCCGTGGCAAGTCCCGCAGCGCTTTGCAAACACAACCTTGCCGGCGGTTGCGTCTCCTTTGTCCGCCGCAAGGAGCGGCAGTGTGACGGCCAGGCTGAGTGTCAGCAGGATTGCGAACAACGTCCTCATGATTGTGTCCTCCCTTAAATGGTCCGCACTAAGTGTCCTACGAAGTCTTAGTGGAGCCAACAGATTTCTCCAACTGCGACAGATACAGCCGCAATCCAATTAACACCACAAGAATGGTCACCAACGACAGCGCTAACCCCTTGCGGCGATAGTCGCGTTCGGCCAACGCTTTTTGCCCTGCGGACAGCGTCTTGGCGGCCACGACCTTGCCGGCTTGAATGTCCTTTTCCATCGGCGCGAGCTGGAAACCATGGAGTGTCACTCGCGCATGCGTCAGTGCATCACGGGCCTCAGCCTGCTCCATCTGCGACTGGCTGATTTCCATGCCGGAGCTCTCGGCGGTATCAAGCACTTCATCGGAGCTTGCAATGGCGCTCTGCAACTGGTTGAGCTGATCGTGCATTTGCGCGGCGACGTGGAAGCCGGTGTCTCCCTGCGAATGGCAGCGCACGCAGACTGCCCCCGCGCTGGTGCCCACCATCGCGTCGGTGGGATGCAGGATGGCATGATTGCTGTGGCAAGTGACGCAGCCCGGCAGGCCCATGGCGGTGAAGGCCACCTTGTGAGGGCTTCCATCGAAGAGCTGCGCCTGGAACGCATGGCACGTCGAGCAGACATTTTCGACCGAAGCCACCCCAGGCGGCGCGGCTCCGTGATTGCCGTGACAAGTGGTACAGGTCGGCGCGCTCAAATCTCCGCGCTCAACGAGCGCCTCGTGGTGGACGCTCGAGGAATAGCTGGCGAATTGATCGATCGGGATTCCATATCCCTTCATGTGCTCGGGATCGGCGTGGCAGCGACCGCAGGTCTTCGCCACATTGAGCGGATGAACACTCGAAAGCGAGTCGCTCGCCGGCCGAATGCCGTGCACGCTATGGCAATCGGTGCAGACGGCTACCTTGGAATCTCCGGTGGCAAGGCGTTTCCCGTGGACGCTGGTGAGATATTGGCTGTACTGATCCGTGCGCAACGTGGGATTGAACTGGCGCATGTAGGCGGCGTCGGAGTGGCAGTGGGAGCAGAGCGCCGGAATCTGCGCGCGCTCGATCTTGCCGCGGAAGCCAGCGGCGCGGCCCATGGCGCGCTCCATATCATCGGTCGCGGGGTCTCCGCCGTGGCAACTTCCGCAGGTCAACCCTTTTTGGGTGTGGATGTCCTGGGCGAAACTCTCCGCCGTAATCTGGAGTGGCGGATCGAGTGTGGCATGGCAATCGAGGCAGGCATTCTTCGCTTGAGCCCATGCCTGGGCTCCAGATGCTGCCAAGCAAACGGCCAAGATTCCTAGCCGGGCGGCGAGTCTGCTCGGTGAGAACTCACGACTTTGCAAGGGCCCCATACTGTCAGCGCTCCACTTCACTTTGCCATGTACCCATAGACAGTCATCACCAAGATGTAGGCCACTGCAAAAACTCCGGCCCCCGTAATCCAGCGTTGCGCGCGCCCGCGCCCGTCGCGGTCGAAGAATGGCAGGAGGGTCCAAACCAATGCCGCAATTCCAAATCCCAGGATTCCCACCAGCTCTCCGGAGATAAACAAAATCTTTGCCGGGATCACCTTCAACGACTGGAACATGAACATGAAAAACCATTCGGGACGGATCCCGGCCGGAGCGGGAGCAAACGGGTCAGCCTTGGTGCCCAGTTCCCAGGGGGCAAACGCCGCCAACCCACCCAGAACCCCCAGCGCGACATACCAGGCCATCAACTCGCGCAAAAGGAAGTTCGGGAAGAAGTGGATCTCGCGTCGCAGCGCCGGCTGAGCGTTCCATTGCCTCTCCAGCTCCGGAGGCACGCTGATCCCGAAGCGCTGGATTAAGAGCAAATGCAGGGCCAGCAAGAGCGTGACCAGCCCCGGCAGAACCGCAACGTGGAACCCGAAGAATCTGCCGAGCGTGGCGCCCGTCACGTTCTCCCCGCCGCGCAGGAAGGTTTCAATCCATTTGCCCACTATCGGGATCTGGCCGGGAATGTCGGTGCCCACTTGAGTCGCAAAGAACGCGCGCGTATTCCACGGCAGCAGATAGCCGCTGAATCCAAAACCAAGCACCACAAAGAGCAGCAGCATCCCGCTCAGCCAGGTCAGTTCCCGAGGCTTTCGATAGGCCTTCAGGAAAACCACACTGAACATGTGCGAGAACGCCATGAAGACCATCAGGTTTGCGCCCCACGAATGGATCGAGCGGATCAGCCAGCCGAATCGCACCTGCGTCATGATGTACTGCACGCTCTCAAACGCCTGGTCGCTGCTCGGCCGGTAGTAGAGCAGCAGCAGAATCCCGCTCACCACTTGCACGAAGAAGAGGAACAGGGTCATCCCGCCCAGGTAATACCAGTAGGATCGACTGTGGTGCGGAACTGTTTTCTTGCGCAGCGGCGCGATCAGTTCGGCCCAGCCGAATCGTTCGTCAAGCCAGTCCCGGACGGCAGAGAATAGGCGCATCTCAGGCCCCGTTGCGGCGGCTCACTACAATCTCGTCGCCCCGTACGTGCACTTCAAATGCGTCCAACGGCCGAGGAGGCGGTCCGGACACATTCCGGCCGTTTAGATCGTAAAGGCCGTTGTGGCAGGCGCACCAGATCAGTTGCAGATCGCTGCGGTATTGTACCGTGCAATTCAGGTGCGTGCAGACCGCAGTCATCGCGCGATATTCTCCGTTCGCAGTGAGGACGAGAAGTCCCGGCCGGTTACCGAAGCGAAAAATCTTCCCGGAATTCCGTTTCAACTCCCCCACCCGCCCGGCGACCGTCGTGTTGCTGTTTAGTTCAGGCGTCGCGGGTGGAATCAAATAGCGCCACACCGGATAGACAAACGAGATGAAGGATGCGAGCAAGCCTCCACCCAATAGAAATTCCACTAAGCCGCGTCGCGAAACGCGCCCGGATGATTGCTCAGACATTTCCTTGTGCATATCAGAAGAAGCTCCGTTTGACTCGCGCGGTCGCGAGGAGTTCGGTTGACCGTCCGAAGGGGATTGAGGATGCGTCCGAATGTCTCACTCTATGGAATCGCTCGCAGTAACAGAAAAAACCTGATTGTCTCTTCCGCTTCCATTTTACTTTTCCGAACGATGGGCAATATACAACCGGCCAACTCCGCGCGCAATGCTTCAACCCAGTTTTGGGTGTTTGGTGTCTTGGGTGACAACCGGAGTCCTCTCGTCGCATTCCAGTGCCCACGAAAATAGTTGAGAAGAGACACGTAAAGGTTTGATGCGGGAGTCTAAAGTGGAAATCTAAGCTTTGCTTGTGGGTCGAAGTGCGATTGGACCCGCAAGTTCACACCCATGCGAATGAGAAGGCCCGGCAGATTACCTGCCGGGCTCACATTGCCGGCTCCGCTCTGTGATTCAACGACGGAGCGCAAGTCAAAGCGAGCGAAGCTGTGAACGAACGCTCAAAATTTTCCGTTCACCGGGGCGGCGATGAGGTCTGCACTTGGCGTGCCCGGAATGAGCGGCGGATGATATGCGCCCGCGCCCATGGCGTCGGCCACGGTGATGTGGTTTACATCCAGGGTGCGGCCGAGCGCCTTGTCGTAATTCACGCGGGCCTCCTGCAGGTCCGCCAGGGCGCGAATTTCGTTGCCTCTCGCCGTGGTCAAGTCACGCTGGGCCTGAATCACGAAGAACACGGTCGAAGCGCCGAGCTGATACTTTTTCGCCTCGGCATCGAGCGTCTGCTGCGCGAGTTCTCGGGCCTTCATGGCAGCCTCCACGCGCGCTTGATCCTGCTGCAACGCGATTTGCGCATTCCGCACATCCACCAGGATCTGATTCTGCAACTGGCGGTACTTGGTTTCGTCTTGCCGCTCGGTGAGCAGCGCGCGTGCGTTATCGGCTTGCGCCGATCGGTTGCGAATGGCCATCGTGAAGTTAAATCCCGCGGCGTAAGTCGGGAAATCGGTGCCGAAGGCCGTACCGAGAGCGTCGCCGATACCGGAGGTTTGCAACACGGGCGGGAGGGTTGTCGTCAAGTGGTTCCCGGCCAACCCTGTTCCGCTGTACTGCCCAAAGGCAGTAAGAGTGGGAAGCAGGGCATTGCGAGTGCCGCGAACCTCGATGTTGTCATTTTTTAGCGTCAGCGCCGACTGCGCGAGTTCCGGCCGTCTCGACCAGGCCTCCTTGACGGCATCTTGCAGGGGAATCACGTCAATCGTAGGAAGCTTGGAAACTTCCGCCGTGGGAACCACTTCGACGTCCAGCAAGCCGTTGGCCAGCGGGTTCTTGGTAATGGCGTTGAGGAGTAGTGTCTGCTCCTGCATCTGCGTGGTCTGAGCGACAATCAGATTTTGCCGGTCAGTGGCGACTTCCGATTCCGCGCGGACGATTTCGATGGGTGCCAAAGTCCCGATCTCGACCTGCTTCTTATTGTCTTCGTAAAGCTTCTGCGAAGTGGCCAGCGCTGCTTGTTGCACCTTGACGTTCTCGCGGGCGAAGACAACCTCCCAATAGAAGTTCGCCACGTTGGTGACGGTCAGGATCACTTGCTGTGCGAACGTGGAATCCGCGATCTTACGGTTGTTCTTCGATTCCAAGATAAAGCGCGTGTTGGGGAGCAGGCCGAAGCCGTTCAACAATTGTTGTTGCACCTGGAAGGACACCGTGGACTGCACCGCTGGGTTGAAAAACTGAAAGGCGGAGCTCGAGGAATTGCGCGCGTTATCGATGAAGACCGCAATTCCCGTCCCGGTGTGGAACCCCTGGGAGACGCCGAAATTGGCGTTCTGCGAATAGGCCGTCAAAGACCCCAACGTGGGCTGTCCCGTGCCCGTGCCCGACGTGATTGGATTGTTCACGGGGAAATGGGTGCGAGACCAGTTGAAGGACGACGTGAGGATCGGGTCGTAGGTGGTCTGCGGAATATTTCCGAGGACTCCAGCCGTGCCCACGCCCGAGGTGCCCCGTGGCGCACCGCCGGCGCGAGTACGCAAGATGTCGGTCTCGGAAATCCAGGGGACGTAGCGCTGCACCGAGATGTCCAGGTTGTTTTCAAGCGCAAGCGAGATCGCGTCATCGAGGCTGAGCATCAGCTTGCCCTCGTGGATGAGCTGGTCCACCCGCGGCGAGTTGGTCAGAGCCGGCGCGTCAATGTGAATCCCCGTATAGGGCGCGATGATATTCGGGAACCCACTCTTCGGTCTTGAATAGTCGGGGCCCGTCTGTGCCTTGAGGTTGCGCGCCTGATCCGGCGAGGGGCTCTCGCTGGACGCTTGCGCCTGGTTCGAAGTTTGTCCTTGGGTCTGGTCCTGGGCGTAGACGGGCGCGCCCGCTGCCATTGAAATTGCCAAGAACAGTGCCAAGCCAGAACGAACTAGCCTTCCTGTCATCGGTGTTCTTCCTCTCACACAAGAATTAGGAAATCCGTGAAACCACGAATGTACTTCCAAATCTTTGAAACGTGCGGCGAGGCCAAAATGTTTCAAAGGATAGCCAGTTGCAAGCCGGCAGCCAACTGTATCGGACTGAATTTAGACGCTCAAGATGCCATTTTCGTTCCGCGCATGTTCGAAAGCGGACATGGACGGTTCGAATTCGGACAGGCAAGTTCGGAAGTCTAGCATCCCCTCAACTCATTGACAACGCAGGCGTGCCCCGGATAGGCTACACGCGGAAACGGGCAAGTAGCGCGGGAGCATCCCGGAGCGAACTATGCGGCGCGAAGAGATCTTGCGTGTGCTCGAAGACGCGGGAGCGGTGCGACAGGGGCATTTCGAGCTCTCGAGTGGACGGCACAGCGGGACGTATATCCAGTGCGCCCTGGTGTTGCAACATCCCCAACACGCCGAGCAATTGGCCCGCGGGCTGGCTGCAGAGTTCCACGACCTGGAAGTGCAATGCGTTGCGTCGCCTGCCATCGGGGGGATCTTGTTAGGGCACGAGGTGGCTCGCGCGCTGGGTGTTCGAGGAGTATTCGTCGAGCGAGACGCATCGGGGCTCATGCACTTGCGTCGCAGCTTTCGCGTGGAGCCGGGGGAAAGGGTTCTGGTCATCGAGGATGTTTGGACGACGGGCGGCTCGACGCGTGAGACCATCGGCGTCATCGAGCAAGAGGCTGGGCGCGTTGTTGCCGCGGGGGCGCTGATTGATCGCAGCGGCGGCCGGTTGGAGTTGCCGGTGCGTGCCGAAGCGCTGGTGGAGATGAATGTTCCAAGCTACGAGCCGGAAGACTGTCCGCTGTGCCGGATGGGAAGCGCCGCGGTAAAGCCCGGGAGCCGTTTCGTGCGGGTGATGCCATAAGAAATCGGAAGCTCGAATTTCGAAATTCGAAAGTTGTTCCCCGTGGGCGGAGCGTGCAATAATTCGCGCCGCCATGCCCAGCCGCCCTAACAAACCGAAGTCCCGCCTTACAAAAAAGAAACGCCCCGGCAAGCGCAATGCGGGACCAAGCGCGACGCGAATTATTTTACTCGACATCGAGGGGACAACTACGCCCCCGGAATATGTCCACGATGTCGTGTATCCCTTCCTCCTTGAGAACATGCGCGACTTCATGCTGCGGCACGAGGAGGATCCGACGATCGGCGCCGACGTCGAATCCTTGCGCAAACAATATCTGACCGAAGATCAAGACGACCCGGACCTGCCCGTGTGGAATAAGCACATGCCGATCAATTCCAGCGTGGGCTACATGGGATGGCTGATGCTGAAGAGCAATTCCCCCACGGCGCTGAAGGCTCTGCAAGGCAGGATTCTCGCCGAGGCCTATGCGAAGGGGCATTTGCGTGGCGCGGTGTATCCGGACGTGCGGCCCGCGCTTGAGCGATGGGTACGGCAAACGCGCGCGAATTGTATTTTCTCATCGGGCAGCGTGATCGAGCAAAGATTGCTGTTCGCGAACTCGACGGCGGGAGATTTGTCGCCGTTTCTTCGGGCCTATTTCGACACGCTCGTCGGGGAAAAGAAAGAAACCAAGAGCTACCGGCGGATCGCCCAGGAGTTGGGGACGGCAGCGAGGGAAGTTTTGTTTGTCTCGGACGTGGCGGCGGAGTTGCATGCTGCGCGCGCGGCGGGAATGGAGACGGTGCTTTGCATCCGCGGCGGCACGCATCTGACCGGGTCCTGGGACGGCCGTAAGGTTCGCTCGTTCGACGAAATCTTTCCTTAGTGCATGTCCCTCATGGAGGCGCCAAAATGACGGGCCGCAACAGGTTTATTAGATCAATCTTCGCGCCGGTCTTTATCGGAGCGATTGGGCTATTCAACTTGATGGGTAAGCCGCGTTTCCAAACATTCCACTCCGTGGATGTGCTCCAGTTGATTGCCAGCGGAATGTGCTTTGGTGTGGGGCTGGCGGCTCTTTTCTTGATGATCCGCGGGCCCCGAACGCAGTGAGAAACAAGCTAGGGAGTTTATTCTCCCGGCCAGCGCTTCCTCTCATCTCAGAATGACCTCGCTGCCTCCGCGTGAGCGATTCGTGCGGCATCGTGCGATAATTGCGGCGCGCCGATGCGAAACCTCAAACTCATTCTGGCTTACGACGGCTCGGAATTTCACGGCTGGCAGGTCCAGCCGGGCGTGCCGACGATTCAGGGCGCGCTGACGGACGCAGCGCGAAAAATCACCCAAGAAAGAATTGTCATGCACGGCGCGAGCCGCACCGATGCGGGCGTGCACGCGCTTGGACAGGTGGCCAGCTTCAGGACGCAATCTCCGCTGGCGGCGGAAGAAATGCAGCGCGCATTGAATGCTTTGCTGCCTCCCGCTATTCGCGTTGTGGCCGCGGAAGAGGTGGGCCCGCAATTTCACGCACGCTGGGAGGCGCAGGGGAAAACATACCGCTATCGGATATTTCGCGGGCGGGTGGTGCCGCCCTTCGAGCGGAAATATGTTCTGCACTATCCCTATCCGCTCGCTGAGGATGCCATGGCCGATGCGGCCAAGCGGTTTGAAGGCGAGCACGATTTCACCTCGTTTGCGGCGTCGTCCGGCACAAAAGAGGATGATCGCGACCGGACCATGGTGCGCATGATCTACCGGTCGGAATTGCTAGCCGCGCCCGAGCGTGAAGAACTCGTCTACGAAGTTCGCGGCCGATCCTTCCTGCGCTACATGGTGCGCAAGATGGTCGGCACGCTGCTCGAAGTGGGACGCGGAAAAATCGCCGCCGAGGATGTCGAGAAGTTGTTCGAGCTCCGTGACCGCACGAAGTCGGGACCGACAATGCCGCCCGAAGGGCTCTGCCTGGTCTCGCTCGAATATCCTGATCCCACGGCATCGCTCGAACGGCAGGCCGGGGCGACGCCCCAAGCGCGACCGGCGAAAATCGGTTAGAATCTCGGAAACAATGGCTATTCCCTCGCAGTCCCTGGAAAGCCCGCCGGCAGGAGCAGGTTCCTACATTGAATCCTTCTACGCCTCGACGGAAGAAGTAATCGCGCAATTTCGGGCCACCCGTCCGGAAGACTTGCCGGAACATTTCGATCGCGCGCGAAAGGAGCAAGCGGAGTGGGCTGTGCGGCCCTTGCGCGAGCGCTGCGCGTTGCTGCGGCGAGTGCGCGACAGAATCTTTGAACGCCGTAGTGAAATTATCGACGTGATCACTCGCGAAACGGGCAAGCCCCGCGTCGAAGCCATCTTCGCGGAGATCCTGCTCGCGCTCGATGCCGCGGAATTCTACGCGCGCCACGCGGTCGAGTGGCTGCGACCGGAGCGTGTGCCCCACCACAATCTCGCGATGAAGGCAAAGCGCGGCTGGCTGCTGCACGAGGCGCGAGGCGTGCTGGCGATTATCTCTCCGTGGAATTATCCATTTTCGATTCCGTTCGCGGAGGTTGCGCCCGCCGTTGTAGCAGGCAATGCCGTGCTGCTGAAACCGTCGGAGCTGACCCCCTGGTGCGGCGCGCTGGTTGGAGAGGTTTTCAATGATGCCGGAGCGCCTCCAGGGCTCGTGCAAGTGCTGCAAGGCGGCGGGGAATTGGGGGCGGCGCTGGTGGCCGCGGGACCGGACAAAGTTTTCTTCACCGGGAGCGTCGAGACGGGGCGGCGCATCGCGGAAGCGTGCGCGCGGCAGTTGCTTCCGTCGGCGCTCGAGCTCGGCGGCAAGGACGCGATGATCGTTTGCGCGGATGCGGCCCTCGACACGGCATCGAGCGCGGCGGTTTGGGGCGGCTTCACAAATTGCGGACAAGCGTGCCTTTCGGTTGAGCGAATCTACGTGGAGGCTGGCGCGGCCGAACGCTTCACGGAATTGTGCGTTCAGAAGACGCAGAAGCTGCGGCTCGGGCCGCCGTCCGACGCCGATGCGGAACTAGGGCCGATGATTCGCCGGCGTCATGTGGAACGCGTCGAAGGGCAATTGAGCGAAGCGGTGCAGCGTGGCGCACGTATCCTGACGGGCGGTCGAAGGCGGCCTGACCTGGGCCCCTGCTTCTTCGAGCCGACGGTTGTTACGGGCGTAGATCACACGATGCGGCTGATGAAGGAAGAAACGTTTGGGCCGGTGCTGGCAATTTGCGCCGTCGCCGATCTCGAAGAAGCGATTCGATTGGCGAACGATTCACAATATGGACTTTCGGCCAGTATCTGGACGCGGGACGCGGTGAAGGGACGGGCGATGGCAGGGCGTCTGCGGGCCAACTCTGTGATGGTCAACGACGTGGCCAGCTATTACGGAATATGCGAAGCGCCGCACGGCGGGAGAGGAGTGAGCGGCTGGGGACACACGCATTCGCGCCTTGGACTGCTCGAAATGGTTCAAGTAAAATATGTGGATGTGGACCGCCTCCCGCGCACGCCGAAATCCTGGTGGTTCGGCTACAACGAGGAATTGGCAGTAGCGGCCGACCGATTCGTGGAATTCTTGTTTGCGCCGCGCTGGCGGCGACGCCTGGGAGCAATGGTTGGAAGAAGAGGCGCCATGGGGACTCTGTTCCGCAGGCATCGAGTGTGAAATAACGCAGGCAGAGTGCAAGGACGGCTTTTCAGTCCAGTGCGCTCATTGAAGCTGTGAACTCTGTGTTATGGTTTGGTCGAAATGGCTCAATCGAATCGCGCGGGAGGGAGCGAATCAAATGTCAGATGCCGCAACCCCAGTGACGTCGGCGGAAGATTCCAAACTGGCGGCTTCGAAAATCAAGCTCAAGAGGCGCACGCAGCGCGCCTGCGATGAGAAAGACGCAAAGGGAAAGGTGTGCTGCGGGCATTTGAAGCGCTGGTACGACTACCCGGTGGAAATCCAAGCTTTGATCGGACGGAAGGCGGAGATTTACCGCTGCGAGTTCTGCAAAACGCTGTATAGGCCGGACGTCTCGGAGCCGCAACACAGCTACACGCTGCGGTACTGACAGCCCTGGCGGGGAGGGCCGATGAACTATGAAGAGCTGATTTACGACTGGAACATCGTCGGCGGCCGCGAAATCTCCGAAGGGCGCCGCGTGCTTCTCAATGATGAGACCCTTCGCGACGGACTGCAGAATCCCTCCGTTCACGACCCCACGATCGGCGAGAAAATCGAAATTCTGCATCTGATGGAAGCGCTTGGCATCGAGTCGCTGAATATCGGGCTGCCGGGCGCGGGACCGCGCGCCTATGCAGATACGGAAGCGTTGGCGCGGGAAATTGTCCGGTCGAAGCTGAAGATCCGCCCCAACTGCGCCGCGCGCACCCATGCGCACGACATCCAGCCGATCGTGGAGATTTCACAGAAAACAGGCATCCCCATCGAAGCGGCGACATTCCTGGGTTCGAGCCCCATTCGGCGGCTGGTGGAAGATTGGAACGTGGATCATCTGCAACGCTTGACCGAGGAAGCGGTGGCGCTGGCGGTTCGCGAGGGATTGCCGTCCATGTACGTCACCGAAGACACGATGCGCACCGACCCGGAGACGGTGAAGCGCCTGTATTCGACTGCAATTCGCTTCGGCGCGCGCGCGATCGTGCTCTGCGACACCGTGGGCCATGCGTCGCCCCGCGGCGCTTACAACCTTGTGCGGTTTGCGATGGAAGAGGTGGTGAAGCCGTCGGGCGAGAAAATCCGGGTGGATTGGCACGGCCACAATGACCGCGGCCTGGCCATCGCGAATTCTCTGGCCGCGATTGCCGGCGGCTCGGACCAGGTGCACGGTTCCGCGATTGCGCTGGGCGAGCGCGTGGGCAATACTCCCATGGAATTGATGCTGGTCAACCTGCGGTTGATGGGTGTGATCCATCGCGACCTGTCGCGCCTCAAGGAGTATTCGGAAAAAGTGGCACGCGCAACCCACACGGTGATCCCTCCGAATTATCCTGTCGTCGGACGCGACGCATTCCGTACCGCGACGGGCGTCCATGCGGCGGCGATCGTGAAGGCCTACCGCAAAAACGACGCCATGCTCGCCGATTCCATTTACAGCGGCGTGCCTTCGCACCTATTCGGGCTCGAGCAGATCATCGAAATCGGGCCATTGAGCGGCCGGTCGAACGTCATTTATTGGCTAGAGAAACGGAGGATTCCCTCCACCGAAGAACTGGTAGACCGAATCTTCGATGCGGCGAAGAAGTCGGACCGGGTCCTGAGCGAAGAAGAAGTCTTGGCATTGTGCGGACCAGTGGCGGCGCGACGCGAATCTTCTCGCCGCAACTGAGCAGCAGCGATCGGTCTTCCGCTGGGGAATCGTCCCGGCTTTTCGCAGATACAGCCGTGGAACTTTGGTGGCCTGCTGGGCTGAAAGAGCTGCGCGAGAAACACTTGGCCATTCCCTTGACGCAATCAAGAGTTATCGTGCGCCCGCTCGAAGAGAACGATCTTGCGGCGGCTGGGCGTGTGGCGCGGCTCGCTTTCGGAACGTTTCTCGGGCTATCGGACCCCATGCAATGTATGGGCGACTCTGAATTTGCCTACGCTCGATGGAAGACCGATCCGTCGGCGGCGTTCGCCGCGGAGGTCGCTGGGGAGCTGGTCGGTTCCGTCTTCGTAGCGAATTGGGGAAGCGTAGGGTTTTTCGGGCCGCTTACGGTGCATCCGAATTACTGGAATCAGGGAATCGCGCAGCGGCTGCTCGAGCGCACCATGGAGGTTTTCGACCGTTGGGGGACGAAGCACCGAGGCCTCTACACGTTCGCGCACAGCCCCAAGCACATCGCGTTGTATCAGAAATTTGGGTTTTGGCCCCGATACCTGACCGCCATCATGTCGAAGGAAGTAGCGGCACAGACGCCCTTCAAAGGTTGGTCAAGATTTTCGGAGGCGCCAGAAGGCGATCGAACGGCACTGCTTTCCGCGTGCCGCGAGGTAACTGGGGAAATCTATCTGGGCCTCGATTTAGAACGGGAGATCCGTTCCGTCGCGGATTTGCGGCTGGGGGATACGGTGCTGTTGTGGGAGAATGCGCGGCTGGCCGGCCTGGCCGTGTGCCATACGGGAGCGGGTACAGAAGCCGGCAGCGGCCGCTGCTACGTCAAGTTCGGAGCGGTGCGTCCCGGCCCCAACGCCGCGCGGAATTTCGAAAGCCTGGTCGATTCCTGCGAAGCACTGGCCACAGAGAGGGGCGCCACGCGAGTGGTTGCAGGCATGAACACCGCGCGATTTGAGGCGTGCTGCCGGATGTACGCGCGTGGCTATCGGACCGACCTGCAGGGCGTCGTGATGGCGATTCCTGCCACCGCGCCCGGCTATAACCGGCCCGAGGTTTATTTGATCGACGACTGGCGCTGAAATCGACGAGCGGCATTTCCGCAAAAACAAATGAGGGAGACGTGAAGGGAAACGCTCAGGTCGCGAAAGCGGTGAAAGTTTTTGGTGTCTCTTGTATGCTCGGCGCGATGGCCGCTCCTCTTGCACGCGCCGCCGACAATCCGGTTGACCAGCTCGCGAAGGACGCGCGGGTGGCGCGGTCGCTCGAGTGGCTCACGAACAATCAAGACTGGATCACGGATCAGCAGATCCGCCTGACGGAAATCCCCGCGCCAGAGCTGGGCGAAGGCCCGCGTGCTGCTTATCTAAGAAAGATCCTAGATTCGTGCGGGCTCAAGGCGCGGGCGGATTCCGCCGGCAACATTGTCGCTGAACGCCCGGGCGCCGTGACCAGGAATGTGGTTCTGATCGCAGCGCACCTCGACACCGTGTTTCCGGCCGGCACCGACGTAGTCGTGAAGCGCGAGGGATCGCGCCTCGGGGCTCCCGGAATTTCCGACAACGGCGCGGGGCTCGCAGCGCTCGTCGGACTAGCGCGGGCATTGTATGAGGGGCGAGTTCGCACGGGGATGACGGTGGTTTTTGCCGGCGACGTGGGAGAAGAAGGCGAAGGCAATCTGCGCGGGATCCGCCAGCTCGTGGAAACCTATCGCAGCCGTCTGCGGGCAGTGATCGCGATCGACGGCGCTTCGATCGAGCATGTGACCACACAAGCGCTGGCCTCGCGGCGAGTCGAAGTGACGGTGAACGGTCCCGGCGGGCATAGTTGGTCGGATTTTGGCGCGCCAAACCCCATCACGGCCCTCGCGCGGGCGATCGTGCGTTTTTCCTCGACGCGCGTGCCGGCGGACCCTCGGACCACGTTCAATTTTGGCATCATCGAAGGCGGAACTTCCGTGAATGCGATTCCTTTTATGGCCTCCGTCAAAGTGGACATGCGCTCGGAAAGCGAGAAGGAGCTGGACCGGCTGGAACAGGCGCTGCGCGACTCGGTACAGAAGGGAATTGACGAGGAAACGGCGGCGGCGAGCGCCGACAGCGGCTCGCTCACAGGAGACTTCAAGAGTCTCGGCATTCGGCCAGGCGGACAGACTGCTCCCGATGCGCCATTGCTTGAGGCGATTCGCAACGTGGATAAATATCTCAGCATCCGCTCGCGGCCGGAGCGGTCTTCCACGGACGCAAACATTCCCATGTCGCTTGGCATCCCGGCGATCGCACTCGGCGGCGGGGGCCAGGGCGGCGGATCGCATTCGCTGAAGGAATGGTACGACCCGAAGGATCGCGACGTGGGCATCAAGCGCGTCCTGCTGACGGTGCTCGCGGTAGCGGGAGTGCGGCCATGAAGGGATTGCATCGCGGCTCAAACGCTAGTTTCGCCAGCATCTGTGTGCTTGCGGCGTTGGCAGTTGGTCCGATCCTGCTGTCCTTCGGCGCGCATGCCATGAGGGCTCTCCCGGCGCAAGGCGCTGCGGAAGTCGTTCTGAAAAATGGAACTATTTTCACCGGGAACCCGGAGCAGCCGCGAATACATGCTATTGCCATCATTGGCGAGTGGATTGTCGCGGTTGGCACCGACATCGACATGGATCACTGGATCGGTCCGCAGACCAGGGTGATCGATTTGAAGGGCCAGTTTGCAATGCCCGGCTTCAACGATGCGCACGTACACCTCGCCGGCGCGGGACAGGCGAAACTTGCCGTGGATTTAATTGGCGCGGCCTCGCTCGAAGAATTCCAGCAGAGGATTCGCGACGCTTCGAAAAATTACAAGCCCGGCGAATGGATCACTGGCCGCGGATGGGACCATACATTTTGGCCGGAGAAACGCTTCCCGAAGCGCGGTGATTTGGATGCTGCCGCGATCGATCATCCAATGATTTTCACGCGCGTGGATGGGCACGTTGCCGTGGTGAATTCGGCGGCGTTGAAGGCGGCAGGTATCACCAAGAAGACTCCGGACCCGATCGGCGGGCACATCGAGAAGGACGCCAAGTCGGGCGAGCCGACCGGCATGCTCGAAGAAGATGCGGCGATGGACTTGGTTTGGAAGCACGTACCGCCTGTCAGCCCTGAGCAGAGGCGGCACGCCATCGAGCTGGCGCTCGAAGAGGTGGCGCGTTACGGAGTGACGTCGGTCCAGGACAATTCGGTTGACGATGCGCCCGAAAATGCGAATTCCGGGTGGGCAAATTTTGGCGTCTACGAACAATCGAAAAAAGAGGGTTTGCTCACGGCGCGCGTCACGGAGTGGCTGCCGTTCTCGGCGCCGCTCGCGCAGCTCGAGAAGATGCGCGACGAAGGAGGCACGGACGACCGCTGGCTGAAGACCGGCGCGCTCAAGGGGTTTCTCGACGGCTCGCTCGGCTCGCGGACGGCCGCCCTGCTAGCGCCCTACTCGGACGACCCCGCGACCTCGGGCATTTTGCGCATGGACCCGGCGAAGACGAAACAGATGGCCATCGAGAGGGACAAGGCCGGATTTCAGATCGCTCTTCATGCCATTGGCGATCGCGCCAATCGCGTGGCGCTCGACGTGCTCACCGCGGTTCAGAAGGCGAACGGAACGCGCGACCGGCGCGATCGAATCGAACACGCGCAGGTGGTGGCCGCGCTCGATTTCACGCGCTTCGCGCAGTTAAACGTGATTGCCTCGATGCAGCCGTCCCATGAGACGACGGACATGCGCTGGGCCGAGGCGCGCCTGGGGCCGGATCGTTCGCGGGGCGCGTACGCTTGGCATTCGATGCTGGAGCGCAAAGTCCGGCTGGCCTTTGGCACCGATTACGCGGTTGAGCCGATCAATCCAATGCGCGGGCTGTATGCTTGCGTGACGCGCGAGTTGCCCGATGGCGGTCCGGCGGGAGGCTGGGAGCCGCAGGAAAAGATTTCGATCGAGGATTGCCTTCGTGCATACACGCTGGGATCGGCTTACGCGGAATTTGAGGAAGAACGCAAAGGGCAAATCGCTCCGGGAAAGCTGGCGGACATCGTCGTGTTGTCGAGTGACCTAACCAAAGCTGCGCCCCAGGAAATTCTGCACACGGAAGTCATGATGACAGTCGTGGGCGGCCGCGTGGTCTATGAAAAGAGGTAAGCGCTCCTAGTTCGGGCCTTGGACTTCGAGTGAGAGAATCTCGCCCGCGTACGGCTTTCCAGGAGTGACTGCGTACTTCACCTTCGCCGTGAGCCCCGTCAGCTGCTTGCAAGGGTCGAAACTTTTCGGTACCTTCCAATGGAGGGAATAGAACTCGATGTCGCGGTACTTGGGAGAGCGCAACTGGAGTGAACCGCCGCTGGTCTGAAGTGTGAGCTGCATCTCATTTCCATCGCACGTGACGCCGCTGATCTTTCCAGAGACGGATGCGTTGGATGAAGCTGGCAGCTTCCTTTGCCCTCCATCCAAGTTCTCCGCCGGCGCCAGCGGCTTCGTTCCCGGCGCCAGGCCGGTCGTGGCCGCGGGCTCCGCCAACTTGATTCTCTGAATCTCTCCGGTTGAAAAATCGTCGCCGGTGACGAAGGTGATGTACGCCGCATGGCCTTCGAGCTGCGTGCAAGGATCGAACGCGCCGGCGGCGGATGCCGGAGCCCCTGCGAGCCCGATTTTCGAAGAGTCTGCCGCGTGTAGGCTGAATGTGCCGGAACCGCTCTTGAATGTCACATCGATGGCTGTGCCGCTGCAGCGCGAAGCGATGATCTGCCCCGCCGCTCCGATTCGCAGGTGAGCTGGGGCCTCCGGGGCCGGCGGCGCTGAAGCGACTGCCTTATCGGATGGGCCCGCGTCGCCGGCTTGTGCCATCTCGTGATTCGAATCTTTCTTCACATTCTTGAAATGCTCAGCGACCTCGAGAAAGGCGGCGATTTCTGCGCGTTCTGAAGGATCGGTGCCAACCGATTGGGCCTTACGCGCAAGAATGATGGCGTCGTCGGTCTTGCCCATCTGGAGCAGCATGCGAGCGATCGTTAATATAGTTTGAATATCACCGGGTACGAGCTGGAGAGCTTTCTTCGCGTGCTCGAATGCATCCGGCAAATCGTGGTTGGCGCTAGCCTCCGAACGGGCCAGCGCTTCTTGGGCAGGAGCAAAGTCTGGATTCAGCTTTACGGCGCGCTGGAGGTCAGCCTCGATTTTCGGGTCCGTGTCACCCGGTAACGGCCAGGGGGAAAGAATGGCGTGGTAGTAGTGCGTCAGGTAATTGTTCGGGTCCAGGCGGATAGCTTCCTCAAACGAAGCCACAGCACTTGCGCGGTCGTCCTGGGATAGGCGAAGCAGGCCCATGGCTTCGTGCGCGAGCGCGAGATTCGGTTCCAGGCGAAGAGCTTCCTCGATTAGGGGCCTCGCTTCCCCCGGGAGTTGCCGGCAGACGAATGCCTCGCCGATGCGGGCATCGGCTTCGGCAGCGGAAAGCGTGCGCGATTGGAATTCCTTGTCGTTCAGGGTGGGCGGGGCATTGACCACCTGCTTCAAGAATGTATATCGGTGTACGTAGTTCTCGAGTTGCTTTTGGAGCTGGACGAGGTCCCCGAACGAAGCGGCTGCGGCCCTGTCGGAAGGCTCGCCGCGGGTGATGCCGGCGATGAAATCGGCCAGTTGCTTTCGGTGAGTTTGATTGTCGCCCAGGAGAAGGTAGTGGGTCAGCGCCCATGATTCCGCATAGAAGATGCCAGCTTTATTCTTTTCATTATAGTACGGCGAGGAATGATCGACGCGCATCAATACTGCAAGGGGCAGGAGCTTCTCCTGGTTCAGCAATCCTAGTTGGGATGAGTTCGGCATGCCCAAGCTCGCATCTTTCGAAGTGATTTCCGCGTTGGCGTAGAAATCCGCCAGGCCCTCCGCGAGCCACAGCGGCAGATTGGGATAGTAGGGCAGCGTGAGCGAATGGAAATACTCATGGAAAATAACGTGATAGGGGTCGGGGCCGCTCAGGTCGGTGCGCAAGAGGATGTAATACAGATTGAGGCTCTGTATGAACATTCCGGCGGGGTGCGAATGACCCTTTTCCCAATACTCAGGCAAGAGTTCACGGAGGGATTTTTCATCTTTGGCGGCCAGAATCGTCATCGGCGGGCTCGGATGCGAAGCGGCGAAAGGCAGGGACGCGCGGTAAACCGCACGAATTTGCTCGAAATGCGCGGCCACTTCGCGAGCCTTTTTCTCACCGCCGTTGCAGACGACTACAAAATTGGGGCTGCGCACCTCGACCCAAGTTTGGGGTTTGTTGTCCGCTGCCGTCGTAGCTGCTGCCAGCAGCAGAAGCACGCCGAGCAAGAGACGCCCCGGAGGATGCATGAGTCCATGTGTACTGAAACGTAGTGGTGGCGTCAATGAGTAATGCGCCAGAGCGGAGCCATTTCCAACGCCGCAGGGAACTGTGAGCAAAGGAACATCACGCAGCGACCGATGAAATCGAGCGGGTTGTTATTCTGGAGCAGGGGAACTACACTGCGCGCCTTTGCTGCGGATTGCGAAACCCTGCGATGAGTGACCGAGTCAAAGCGGATCTGGCGCTGGCGTTCTGCACGTTGATCTGGGGCGCGACATTTGTCGTGGTGAAGAATGCGCTGGCGGACGCGTCGGTATTTGCCTTCATGGGCGCGCGGTTCGTCCTGGCGGCGGCACTGATGGCGATCATGTATTCGGCCGCACTCCGAAAGCTCGATCGGCCGGCGCTGTGGGCAGGAGCGTTGATCGGCGTCTTTTTGTTCGCCGGCTATGCGTTTCAAACCGTCGGGCTGAAGTTTACGTCCCCCTCGAAAGCGGCGTTCATCACCGGTTCGAGCGTCGTGCTGGTGCCGGTGCTTCTCGCGGGATTCGGGGGACGCCGCATCAATGGATGGGTGTGGGCAGGCGTGCTGGCGGCGCTGGCGGGACTTTATTTTCTTACCGTGCCGCCATCCGGGCTCCCGCGGCTGAACAAGGGCGATATCATCACGATGGGCTGCGCGGTGATGTTCGCGCTGCACATCATCCTCGTGGCGCGATACAGCGCACGGCACTCGGTTGCTGCGCTCAGTTTCTTGCAGGTGGCCACAACTGCGGCCTTGACGGCTCTGGCCCTGCCGCTGCTCGCCGCAACGAAGTGGGAGCCCCCGCGAATCGCATGGACGGGGAACTTCATCTGGGCAGTGCTGATCACGGCCGTCGGCGCAACAGCGATTTGCTTCTCGTTGCAGGTGTGGGCGCAGCAGCACACCTCACCGGCCCACACCGCCATCCTGCTGAGCCTCGAGCCCGTGTTCGCTGGGCTGACTTCATTCGTAGTCTCGCACGAGCGGCTGGGTGGCCGCGCACTCACTGGTGCGGCGCTGGTGTTCGCGGGAATTCTGCTTGCCGAGTTGAAAGGCCCAACCCAAGCCGCAGCGGATTCGCCCGGACCGGTCAGCCAAATTGACCCGAACTAGGTAGTACAAGCCAGAATTTTGAATTCTTTTCCAGCAGCGCGCAGGAATTTCATGCGCCGGAAATCTTGACGTCAACCGGATCGTACATCGTGGCAGAGGGTTGAGCCTTTCTTTCGTACGCGGCGATTTCGGATTCGTGTTCGAGCGAAAGGCCAATGTCATCAAGGCCCTTGAGCAAGCAATGCTTGCGGAAGGAATCGACCTCGAAGGAATAGTTCAGGCCGAGGTCGTCCGTAATCGTCTGGGACTCGAGATCGACAGTAAGTTTGTAGCCTACGTTGGCTTCGGTGCGCTTGAAAAGCTCTTGGACCCGATCGTTCGGAAGCGTCACGGGCAGGATGCCGTTCTTGAAGCAATTGTTGTGGAAAATATCGGCATAGCTGGGCGCGATGATGACGCGGAAACCGTAATCGAGAATCCCCCAAGGGGCGTGCTCACGGCTTGAGCCGCAGCCGAAATTCGCGCGCGCCAGAATGATGGATGCGCCCTTGTACCTCGCGAAGTTCAGCACGAATTCCGGATTCGGCGCTTCGCCCCGCAAATAGCGCCAGTCATAAAAAAGAACGCGGCCGTAGCCTTCGCGCGTCTGGAGCTTCAGGAACTGCTTCGGAACCATTTGGTCCGTATCTACGTTGACCCGATCGAGCGGCACAACCAGACCCGTGTGCTTGGTGAAGGACTGCATGAGCGTCTGACCTCGGGCCTCATCGGCCGTAGAGATACAATTCGTCCTGCGGGGAACCCGCTTCCAGCCAGGATTCTACGACCAGGTAAATCGCGCACTTGTAGAGCTGATCCGAATCGCGGTGCAGGCCGGCGCCGGAAAGCCAGAGCTTGAGGTTGCGGGTGTTGCGACCCTCGCTTTCAAACTGGAGCGAGTAGCAAAGGCGATCCGAACCTCCGGGTCTTGGTTCCCCGACAATCTTCCCTTGCCACGCGCCACTGGCATCGAAGAATACGCGGTCGTCTATTGGCAACAGTGATCGGTAGTTGGCCTGCATGCGGGCTCCCCTTGTCGTAATTTGCCGACAGAAAGCGAGATTCTACTCCGCCCCGTTCACATCCCACTTGCGAATGTCCACGAAGTGGCCCTCGATGGCTGCCGCAGCGGCCATCATCGGACTGACCAGGTGAGTGCGCCCCCCGGCGCCCTGGCGTCCTTCGAAATTTCGGTTCGAGGTGCTGGCGCAGCGCTCGCCGCTCGGTAGAACGTCCTCGTTCATGCCAATGCACATACTGCAGCCGGAATCGCGCCACTCGAAGCCGGCAGCCAGGAAAATCTTGTCGAGGCCCTCTTTCTCGGCCGCTGCTTTCACGGACCGCGAACCGGGAACAACCACCGCTTGCTTCAAAGATTTGGAAACATGTTTGCCTTCGACAACATGCGCAGCGGCGCGAAGATCTTCGAGGCGCGAATTCGTACACGAGCCGATGAAGACGCGATCGAGTCGAATCTCGACAATCGGCGTGCCGGGCTGGAGCGCCATGTAATGCAGGGCGCGCTCGGCCGCTTCGCGATGCACCGGATCGGAGAACGAAGTGGGATCGGGCACGCGGCTCGACACGTCTGTAACCATTCCGGGGTTCGTGCCCCACGTGACCATCGGCGCCAGCTCTTGCGCCTGCAGCTCGACGGTCGCATGATATGGCGCGCCGGGATCGGTCCCGAGCGTCTTCCAATAATCGACGGCAGCCTGAAATTCCTTTCCGCGCGAGACGAACGGCTTTCCTTCGAGGTAGGCAAACGTGGTGTCATCCGGCGCGACCATGCCGGCGCGTGCCCCGCCTTCGATGGACATATTGCAGAGCGTCATACGGCCTTCCATCGAAAGCCCGCGGATGGCTTGGCCTGCGTACTCGATCACGTGGCTGGTGCCGCCGGCGATGCCGATCTTGCCGATGATGGCTAGGATGATGTCTTTGGCGGTGACTCCCTTCGGGAGCTTGCCGTTCACTTGCACGAGCATCGTTTTCGACTTCCACTGTTGCAGACATTGCGTGGCCAGGACGTGCTCAATCTCGCTGGTGCCAATTCCGAAGGCAAGCGCGCCGAGAGCACCGTGCGTGGATGTGTGGCTGTCGCCGCAGACAATAGTCTGGCCAGGCTGGGTGATTCCCAATTCGGGGCCGATGACGTGCACGATGCCTTGTTGGGAGCTGTGCAGGTCGAAAAGGCGCACGCCAGTCTCGCGGCAATTGCGAGTAAGGGCATCGAACTGCCCCTTTGCATCTGGGTCAAGGATGGGCAAGTGGCGATTCTGCGTTGGCACCGAGTGATCCATGACCGCGAAGGTCAGGTCGGGGCGGCGCACTTTGCGCCCAGCTGACTTCAGACCAGCAAAGGCCTGGGGTGAAGTCCCCTCATGAATGAGGTGGCGGTCAACGTAAATCAGCGAGGGTTGGCCGGGGGCTTCGTGGACGAGGTGTGCGTTCCAGATCTTCTCGTAGAGCGTCAGGGCTGCCATAGGTATCTATCCCGCATTCTACCAATCCAGACGATTTTGTCCAATGTTCGGCTGCGCAGCAGGCGTGGGGAGAATCTTGTAGGTCCCGGACCGTCCCCGGTGGGTCAGCGCGCTTGTTCCTTGGGCTGAGGGCGATAGTACTCGTTGTGCCCTGTCTGGCAACTTGCTCACAATGGTATGCGTCAAACGTCTAAGCCCGTGAGACGCGCCGGATGATATAATGGAAGTTCGATTGTGCGTCGCGACAGAGGGAAGGGAGCACGAGAATGGGGATCCAAATTCGAGAACTGGTGGACTGGGTAAGGCGGCGCAAGATTTTCGCCACGCTCCTGGTGATGGTGACATTGGGTGTGGGCATCCTGATTGGGACGCTGATCTCCGGGCGAGCGCAGGCCACGCGCGCGCAAACCTCCCCGAGCGGCGCGACTCTGCTGGCGATCCCCGAGCCAATCCAGCTCTCCGGAACCTTTTCGGTTATCTCCACGAAGCTCGAGCCTGCGGTCGTCAATATCTCCACGACGCAAGTCATTGACCACCCAAAGAGCAAGAAGCCGCGAAACCGCTCCGGCGATTCTTTTCAGGATTTCTTCGATCGCTTCTTTGATTCCCCCGATGACGGTCCATCCGCCGAACGCAGCCTGGGCACGGGCGTGATTGTGGACAAGAAAGGCTACATTCTGACCAACCAGCACGTGATCGACCAGGCCACGAAAATTCAAGTGGCGCTGAACGGCGACCAAAAGACCTACAACGCGAAATTGATCGGCTCGGACGTGGAGACGGACGTTGCTGTGATTAAGATCGAGGCCGACCATGATCTTCCGGTGGCGCGGCTGGGAAATTCCGACGGCGTGCAGGTGGGCGAGTGGGTGCTCGCGTTCGGCAGTCCCTTCGGACTGCAAGCGACGGTGACCGCCGGAATCGTGAGCGCCAAAGACCGCAACAACGTCGGCAAACAATTTCAGCGGTTCATCCAGACGGACGCCGCGATCAACCCGGGAAATTCGGGCGGGCCGCTGGTGAACATGGCCGGGGAAGTGATTGGAATCAACACGGCGATTTTCACCGGCAGCCGCGGCTTCGAAGGTGTCGGCTTTGCCTTGCCTTCGAATACCGCGATCAACGTTTACAACCAGCTTGTGACCAGCGGTCACGTGACCCGCGGCTCCATCGGGATTAGCTTTCAGGAGGATCGCAGCACCAATCCGGTGCTGATGAGGCAGTTGGGTGCCCCTTACGGAATCGTGGTGGAAGGCGTGGAGAAGGGCAGTCCCGCCGAAAAGGCCGGCCTCCAGCCGGGCGATGTGATTACGGATGTGAACGGAAAGCCGGTTCGCACGGGATCGGACCTGGTGAATCCGATCGCGCAAACGCCCGTGGGGCAGACGGTCCAACTTCGCTACATGCGAAACAAGCAAACGAAGGAAGCGACTCTTGTGGTGGCGGACCGGTCCAAGATATTCCCGCAAACGGCGAGTAATGCGGAGGAAGGTTCAGGCGAGGCAGAGTCGGTGCAATTCGGCCTGCACGTTGAGGAGTTGACGCCGGACGTTGCGCGGCGGCTGGGCATGGAGAAGACGCCGGGCGTCGTGGTGACTTCCGTCGAGCCCGCGAGCTTCGCGGAGGACGTCGGATTCGCCCGCGGCGATGTGATTTCGGAAGTGAACCACGTGTCGGTATCGAGCATGTCCGATTACAAGCGGGAAATTACCAAACTCAGACCGGGACAGGATTTGCTCTTCAAGGTGTCGCGCCGCGCCGATTCGGAGCGCGTGCTGACGCTCTACCTGGCCGGTACGGTGCCCCAAGACTGATGGGTCCATTGACGCTCACCCGCAACTCCGCGCGCAGGCGATGGCTTGTCTGGGTTGCCGGGGCAGTGTTGGTATTTGCGGCCGCGCCGTTCGGCGCGAGCGCGTCCTCCTCCTCGCGTGAGTCCTCCGCTCGAAAGTCTTCATCCAAGAAGAAATCCAGCAAGACCAGATCGAAGGGCAAGCGTCAGCGCGGACAGATGGCGCCGACGGCGGATCGAATCCAGGAGATTCAGTCGGCGCTGTCTCGTGGCGGATATTACGAGCGCGAGCCCAACGGCAGATTGGACTCGACCATGCAGGAATCTCTGCGGCGATTCCAAAATGCGAACGGACTTAATCCTTCAGGGAAACTGGATGCAATGACGCTGCAGAAACTGGGCCTGGGCTCTGATACTGCAGGTGTCAGTGCGCCGCGGCCACCGATTCCGGCCCCACTTTCGCCCTCACCATCGGCCGCCAATAGCACCATCCCACATCCATAAACTTGCCATCGCTGGCGGTTTCTTGGCGATCCACCCGACACAAACCCCGCGCGTTCGTTGACGGGCTGTTCCGCGCTTTGCTACAGTCAATTTCCGCGAGACTGGGTAGTTGAATCTCTGACCAACATGCAATATCGGAGGATTCTCAGGAGGAAACATGGCGACCGCAATCATGCCCAAGGTCTATAAGAATTTCATCAATGGGGAGTGGGTGGAATCCCGCAGCGGCAAATCTATCGAAAATCGCAATCCCGCGAATACGAACGAGCTGATCGGAGTGTTTCCCGCCTCCACCGAAGAGGACGTGAACGCTGCGGTGGAATCCGCGCGCGAAGCCTACGAATCGTGGCGGTTGGTGCCGGCCCCGAAGCGCGGGGAAATTCTGTTCCGCGCCGCGGAAATCCTGCTCGGCCGAAAAGAGCAACTGGCGCGCGACATGACGCGCGAAATGGGGAAAATCCTCGCGGAGACGCGGGGCGACGTCCAGGAAGCGATTGACATGACCTACCTGATGGCTGGCGAGGGCAGGCGGCTGTTTGGGCAGACGACGCCCTCGGAGCTGCCCAACAAGTTTGCGATGAGCGTGCGTGTTCCGAAGGGAGTGGCGGCGCTCATCACGCCGTGGAATTTCCCCATGGCGATTCCTTCCTGGAAGACCATGCCGGGACTGATCTGCGGCAATACGATTGTGATCAAGCCGGCGCAGGATACGCCGCTCTCCACTCACAGCATGGTGCAGATCTTGACCGAGGCGGGACTGCCGCGAGGCGTGGTGAACGTCGTCTACGGGAAGGGGTCGGTCGCGGGAGCGCCGATGGTGCGCCATCCGGACGTCAAACTGGTCAGCTTCACGGGCTCGGGAGAAGTTGGCCGGATGGTGAACGAAGCTTGCGCGCCGAGTTTCAAGAGCTGCCACTTGGAAATGGGTGGCAAGAACATCATTCTCGTGATGGACGACGCAAACCTCGATCTGGCGGTGGATGGCGCCGTTTGGGGAGGTTTCGGCACCAGCGGCCAGCGGTGCACGGCCGCGAGCCGCGTCGGGGTGCACAAGAAAATCTACAAAGAGTTCACGGAAAAATTCGTCGCGCGCGTGAAGAAGCTGAAGGTAGGCGAGGGCCTCGATCCGACGACCGAGATGGGTCCGGTGATCAACGAGCAACAGTTGAAAACCGTGATGGAATACGTCGAGATCGGCAAGAAGGAAGGCGCCAAGCTGGCCTGCGGCGGCAACCGTCTGACGGATGGCCCCCACGCTGGCGGCTGGTTCCACGAGCCGACCGTGTTTCTCGATTGCGATCCTCAGATGCGCATCTGCCAGGAGGAGATTTTTGGGCCGGTGGTCTCGGTGATTCCCGTGGATGGGTTGGATCAGGCGATCGAGGTGGCGAACGGAGTCCCCTACGGGCTTTCGGCTTCGATCTACACGCGGAACGTCAACAACGCGTTTCGCGCACAGCGGGACCTTGAGACGGGCATCGTTTACGTGAATGCGCCGACCATCGGTGCGGAGACGCACCTGCCGTTCGGCGGCGTGAAAAACACGGGCAACGGTCACAGGGAATCCGGACTTGCCGCGATCGATTTCTATTCGGAGTGGAAGACAGTGTACATCGATTACTCCGACCGGCTGCAGCGCGCACAAATTGATACTGAGTTCGGCAACATCGACTAGCGCCTCAGGTGTGGGGTATAGTTCCACGCGCGTCAGGAATCGCATCTACGCCATCGAAAGGCGCGTTCAGTTGAAAGCGAGGGTGCCTGTCTCGATCGCGCCCGGCAAGACGAGCCGAATGATTTGGGCGGCCCCCTCATCGTCGTTTGCTGGCTGTCAGCGCGGGACCTAGCTCATACATTCTGAAACAAAAATGGCAATCGCTTCGTAATTCAATCGAACGTCACTGCAAGGGAGACATTTCATGAAAAGACTGGGGTGGTTGTTGGCGATTGCGGCGGTGCTATCCGTGCCGGCGGCGGCGCAGACGGTGGATGAAATCATCGCCAAGAATGTTGCGGCGCGCGGCGGCCTCGAGAAGATGAAGGCCGTGCAGTCGATGCGGATCAACGGCCGGTTCGAGATCGGGCCCGGCATGGAAGCGCCGTTCGTCCTGGAAGTCAAACGCCCGGAGCACTTCCGAATGGAATTCACAGTCCAGGGCATGACCGCAACGCAGGCGTACGACGGCAAGTCAGGGTGGCAAATCATGCCGTTCAACGGCAACACTAACGCCGAGCCTCTCTCACCGGAAGACTTGAAGGACGCTCAGGAGAATGCGGACATCGATGGGCCGCTCGTGGATTACAAGGCCAAAGGGCATCAAGTCGAGCTCGCAGGGAAGGAAGACGTGGAGGGCGCGCCTGCCTACAAGCTGAAGATTACGCTTAAGAACGGCGACACCCTCTATGATTTCATTGACGTGGATTCCGGCCTCGAAGTTCGGATAGTGACCAAGCGCACAGTCAACGGCACGCAAAGGGAAATCGAGCAAACCTTCGGCGACTTCAAAGCGGTCGAAGGTCTGATGTTTCCGTTCGCTCTCGAGAGCGGAGCGAAGGACAGCCCCCAGAGACAGAAGATGATGGTGGACAAAGTCGTGCTGAACGTCGCGGTTGATGATTCGAAATTTGCAATGCCGGCGCCGAAGCCTGTCGAACCGAAGCCGGCCGATCCGAAACCGGCGGCAACGAAACCACCCATGGCAATGGCGCGCTGACTCGCGTTCCGGCCAAACATCGAACCGTAAGGAGCCGCACATGATTCGTCTGCTCAGGCAGGTGAGGAATTCGCGCTGGGGCGCCCTGGCCGCGCTCATATTGGCGCTCGCATTGCCCGCGATGGCCGGAGATTCGAAAGATGCCGCCGTCAAGGTGGATTCCGACGCGCTCGATGGAGTGCGCGCCCGGGCGATTGGGCCGGCTGCGACGAGCGGTCGGGTGGCCGCCATTGCCGCAGTGCCAGGCAATCGCCTGACGGTTTACGCCGGATCGGCCAGCGGCGGCGTTTGGAAATCCGTCAACAGTGGTGTCACATTCAAACCGGTCTTTGAAAAGAACACGCAATCCATCGGCGCGATCGCCGTGGATCCCGCGCATCCGGACACGGTGTGGGTTGGCACGGGGGAAGCGTGGACGCGCAACAGCGTTTCGGTGGGTACCGGCATTTACAAGACGACGGACGGCGGCGAAAACTGGCAGGCGATGGGTCTTGAGGATTCAGAGCACATCAGCCGCATCCTGGTGAATCCGAAGGATTCGAGCACAGTGCTTGTCTGTGCGTTGGGGCACCTGTGGAACTCGAATGCAGAGCGCGGCGTCTTCCGCACGACCGACGGAGGCAAGACCTGGACAAAAACTCTCTTCGTCAACGAAGACACGGGTTGCTCTGACATCTCGCTCGATCCCCAAGAACCGAAGATTGTGTACGCGGGGATGTGGCACGCGCGTCGCAAGCCCTGGACGTTTACTTCTGGCGGGCCCGGCAGCGGCCTGTACAAATCCACGGACGGTGGCGCTACGTGGCAGCGCCTGACGAAAGGCCTGCCCGAGGGAATCCTCGGACGCATCGGCGTCGCCGTGGCGCCATCGCGTCCCAACGTGGTTTACGCGGTGGTGGAATCGAAGGACTCGGCGCTCTATCGCAGCGAAGACCTTGGCGAATCGTGGACCAAGATGAACTCCGGGGCTAACGTCCAGGCGCGGCCCTTTTATTTCGCGACCATCATTGTGGACCCGAAAGACTTCAATCGCGTCTACAAGCCCGGCTATAGCCTGACCGTGAGTGAGGACGGCGGGAAGACGTTTTCGGAACTTGGCGGTGGTGGAATTTTCGGAGGCGGCTATCACGGCGACTGCCACGCGCTGTGGATCAATCCGGATAATCCCGATCAGCTTTTCCTCGGCACCGATGGTGGCGTGTATGCCTCGACCGATCGCGGCGCGTACTGGCGCTTTGTGGAAGATTTGCCCCTCGCGCAGTTCTATCACGTGAGCTACGACATGGAGCGCCCCTACAACGTCTACGGCGGCCTTCAGGACAACGGCACGTGGATGGGACCCTCGCGCCACACCGGCGGCGTCTCCAATCGGCTCTGGGACAACCTCGGATTTGGCGATGGCTTCTGGGCGTTCCCCGACGTCTCGGAGCCGGATATCGCCTATGTGGAATGGCAGGGCGGCAAGATCTATCGCGTGGTGAAGTCTAAGCATGAGAGCAAGATCATTCAGCCGCTTGCCGGTGAAGGCGAGCCGGAGCTCCGCTTCAATTGGAACACGCCGATCCACCTGAGCATGACGCACCCGGGGACGCTTTACATAGGCTCTCAATACTTGTTCCGCTCGCGCAATCGCGGGGAATCGTGGGAGCGAATCTCGCCGGACCTGACCACGAACGACCCTGAAAAAGAGAAGCAGGAGCAGTCGGGCGGGCTGACTGTAGACAACAGCGACGCGGAAAAGCATTGCACGATTTATGCCATCAGCGAATCGCCGAAGAATTCAGACGTGGTTTGGGTGGGGACGGATGACGGAAACGTGCAGGTTACGCGCGACGGCGGCAAGACGTGGTCGAACGTGACCGGAAACATTGCCGGCGTCCCGCCCACTACGTGGGCCAGCTACGTGGACGCCAGCCATTTCGACGAGGGCACGGCGTACGTGACGTTTGACGGTCATGCGTACGGGGACATGAAGACCTACATCTACCGCACGCGCGATTTCGGCAAGACGTGGGAACCGCTCGCAACTTCCGACCTGCACGGCTATGCGCATGTGATCCGTGAAGACCGCGTCAATCCGAAGCTGCTGTTTCTCGGCACCGAGTTTGGCTTGTTTATCTCCGTGGACGGCGGTGTCTCCTGGGCGCAAATGAAGGCGGGCATGCCTCCGGTGGCCGTGCGCGACATCGCCATTCATTCCCGCGACAACGATTTGATTCTGGCCACGCACGGTCGCGGCATCTGGATCCTGGACGACATGACGGCATTGCGCGGCCTCACCGCCGACGTCCTCGAGTCCGATGTGGCGTTTCTGCCCGCGCAGCCATCCGTCATTGCGATCCCGGCGTTTGAGCAGCGATTCGACGGTGATACGGGCTTCGTCGGCTACTCGCCCGATGCGTCGGCGTCCGTTACCTACTACATGAAGAAGCGCCACCTGATCGGCGAGCTGCGCATCGAAATCCTTGATTCCGCGGGAAAGGTGGTCTACTCCACGCCGGGCGGCCGGCGCCGTGGATTAAACCGGGTTGATTGGCCGACGCGATTGAAGCCGCCGAAAGCTCCAGCCGCGCGCGGCGGAATTCAGGACCCTTACACCCTGTTCGGGCCGCTGCTTCCCGAGGGCACGTACACCGTGAAACTGTTGAAGAACGACAAGACATTTACCACGCAGACGGAGCTCGTGCCCGATCCCCGCTCCCAACATTCGGCAGCCGAGCGGAAACTCGAGCGCGACACGGCGTTGAAACTGCACGCCATGCTGGCTCATCTGGCCTATCTTGCAGAAGCTGCCACCGGGCTCGAAGCGCAGGCCGCAGACCGCGCGGCAAAGCTGCCGGCGAACGATCCGCTGCGCAAGCGCGTTCAGTCGCTGGCGGATTCGCTCGAAACTCTGCACAAGAAAATGGCGGCCACCAAGGAAGGCGCGATGACCGGGGAAATCGAGCTTCGGGAGAAAGTGCTTTCGTTGTATGGCGCGGTGAATGGCTACGAAGGCGCCCCGAC
>JBGQEW010000010.1:0-32282 GCA_041496565.1 Terriglobia bacterium
ATCCTCAGCGCCGCGCGCAACGGCGAAGGGACAGTGGGCAAGCTGCTCGTCTCCGATGAGCTGTACAAGAAAGTGAACGCGACCGCCGGCCACGCCGAGGCGGTGTTCGCTGACGTCCGCGCGCAGAAAGGCACGCTGGGCAAGCTGGTTTACGATCCGGTTGTCTATGACGAGGCTAAGCTGTTTCTCCAGCGCGGCAATTCCTTCATCAGCGACGTCCAGGCTGGCAAAGGGACGCTTGGCAAACTCGCCACCGACGATGCTCTCTACAGCAATTTGCGCGATGCTTCATCGAACGTGAAGGAAGCTTCTGCAAAACTGAACAACGGTCAAGGAACGATGGGGAAATTCTTTACCGACCCGCAGTTTTACGACAACTCAACCGGGCTCACGGGCGATCTGCGTTTGCTCATAGCCGATTTCCGCAAGAATCCGAAAAAATTTCTCCACGTGAAGTTTGCTGTCTTCTGACGATTTTCCGTGGGCTGCAATCCTGAGAAATATCTCGCAGGGGCGTATCGCGATACGCCCCTGGCCTTTGGCGTGAACTCTTGCAGAGATTGTCTCAGCCGCGCCCGCTGGGCGTTCAGGCGCTGTTAATCGGGAGGCGAGAATTCCAGCGCGCGGTCGCGGATGCCGCGCAGGTCAAGCTTGCCCGTGCCGAGAAGCGGAAACTGCTCGACGCGGAAAAACTGATTGGGCCGCGGGGCCCACAGATTCGGCAAATCGCTCTGCGATAGTTTCTCGAGCACCGCCTGTAATTCCCGTTCCGGCAGCGTATAGAGCACAACTAGCCGCTCGCCCTTTTTGCCGTCGGGAACGCTCGTGACGACGAACGATTGCTCGGTCACTCCGGCCAGCTCGTGCAATTTCTCTTCGATCTTGATGTGCGGCACCATCTCGCCGCCGATTTTGCTGAAACGCGAGAGGCGGTCCGTAATCGTCAGGAAACCGTCTTCATCGATCGCGGCGATGTCTCCGGTCGCGTACCAGCCGTCCTTCAACACTTCCGCCGTCATGTCCGGCCGCCCGAGGTAGCCTTTCATCACGTTCGGCCCGCGCACGAGCAGCAATCCCGCCTCGCCCGTCGCCCGCGGCTGCCTGGTTTCCGGGTCCACGATGCGCACGCTCACTCCGGGCAGGGGATGGCCGATTCTTCCTCGCTTCGAGCCGACTTGGCGGAACCCGGGAGCGCGAAAGTCCCGCGTGTTCACGGCGACCGCCGGAGAGCATTCCGTACAGCCGTAGGCTTCGAGCGGGCGCACGCCGAACGTGTCCTCGAACGCCAGCGCCAGCCGCTCCGGCAATTTCTCCGCTCCCGCCAGCACGAATTGCACGCTGCCGAAATCCTCGGGCGAGCAGCGGCGCAGGTAGGCTTGCAGGAACGTCGGAGTGGCAAGCAGAAATGTCACGCGGTAGTCGCGCACGAGGTTGCCGATGGCGGAAAGATCGAGCGGATTCGGATGGTAGACGACGCCGACACCGAGCACGGCCGGCAGACACAGCGTCACCGTGAATCCGAACGAGTGGAAGAACGGCAGCACACCGAGCAGGCAATCGCCGCGGCCCAGCATGAAGGTCTGCCCGAGCTGCTCGATATTCGACGCGATGTTGTAGTGCGTCAGCATCACGCCCTTCGGGTCGCCGGTGCTGCCGCTTGAAAAAATCACGGTGGCGAGATCATCCAGCGTCGTCGGATGCTTGCCTCCCACCAGGCCCTCGATCCAGCGCGCCGGCAGCCACCACATCACGAGTGCAAGCAGTTTTTCGCCGAAGCGCGGATTCGCCGCGGCATCTTCGAGAAGAATCGCTTCGCCGGGAACTTCGATTTTCAGCCGTTCGAGCAGCGCCTTGGAGGTGATCACCGTGCGCAGTTCGCACTGCCGCGCGCACGAGGCCAGCGTTTCGTTCGAGGACGTGTAATTCAAGTTGACGGGAATTCTTCCCGTAAGCATCGCCGCGAAATTCACCAGCGCCCCAGGCACCGACGGCGGCAATAAAATTCCCACCATCCCCTGGCCTTGCCACACTTTTCTCAATCGCCTCGCCAGAAACAGCGCTCCCAACAGCGCGGCGCCGAAGCGTACCCGAGGCCGCCGCGCATCGCCCATGGCGAATCGGAACGGGTGCCGGTGCGCCGAGCCCACAAACGAGCGGTGCAGCGGGCGCAGCCGCTGCTTGTGATTGCGATACGCGGCGGTGGCAAGCTCCTGCACCGCCTGGCGAACTTCGAACGGCGTTGCCGTCGGCGGCATCGGCTGCCCAAAGCTCACGGTAACCGGATAAGGAATCCGGCGCGGAAGTTTCCAGAGGAACCGCCCTTTCTCATAGCTGAAGATGCTGCCCCAGACGCCGTCGAGGTTGACCGGCACGATCGGCGCGTCCACGCCGCGCATGATGCGCTCGAATCCGCGGCGAAAAGGCAGCATCTGGCCGATGCGCGTAATCTGCCCTTCCGCGAAAATGCACACGACCTCGCCCGCCTGAATCGCCTCGCTGGCGTCGCGCAGCGAGCGCAGCATGTCGCGCGGCCGCAATTGCGAGGAAATGGGAATCGCGCGCAGGATGCGCATGAAGGGCTTCACGGCGGGACGTTCATAGATGTCTTTGAAGATGAGGAAGCGGATGTTGCGGTCCGTCGAGGCAATCAGCAGCAAGCCGTCCACCAGCGACATGTGATTCGCGACGAACAGCGCGCCGCCGGTTTCCGGGATGTTGTCGCGGCCTTCCACGCGAATGCGGTAGATGGAGTGCGTCAACATCCAAAGCACGAGCCGGAGCAGGGAATCGGGCAGCAGCACAACGAGGTAAACGGTCGCCGCCGCCGTCAGCGCTGCCGTAATGAGAAATATTTTGATCGGGTCGGGGTGGCCGACCTTGATCATGATGAATTGAGCCACCGGCTGCAGCGCGATGCCGACGAACGAAAGCAGATTCGCCGCCGCGATGACGCCGCCTTTGTGTTCCCGCGCCGGCCGGTGCTGGATCAGCGCGTTGATGGGCACGGCGAAGAAGCCGGCAAAAAATCCCAGCGCGCTCAAGTGCACGGCGACCGATGCATAGCTCAAATGCGGCCGGCCCAGCAGCGCCGCGAGCACCGTGATGCCGATCGAGCCGAGCGGAATCAGCCCGTACTCGATCTTGTTGCCCGAAAGATATCCGGCGGCGAAGCTGCCAACGCCGATGCCGATCGTCACCGCCGCCATCAGCAAGCTGGTCTGCGTTTCGTTGACGTGCAGGACGTCCGTCGAATAGATGACGATATTGATCAGCAGCAGCGAGCCGAGAAACCAGAAATAAATGTTGCCGAGCACCGCGAGCCACAACACGCGATCCCGGCGAATCAGTCGGATCTGGCTCAACAGGTCGCCGGCGAAGTTGGCGCGGAATTTCTTAACCGGGTCCGCGGCGAGCACGCGCGTGATTCCCAGGCTGGAGAGCAATCCCAAAGCCGCGAGGCCGATCAAAATAAATCCGGACCATTCCTGCCGCCCGCGAAATTGCGCGGAAAGCACGCCCGCGGCAATCGTGCCGGTGATGACGGCGATGAACGTTCCGAGCTCGAGGATGCCGTTGCCCCAGGATAGTTTCTTCTCCGGCAGCACTTCGGGCAGCAGGCCGTACTTCGACGGCCCGAACAGCGCCGCCTGCGTCGCGACCAGAAATACGGCGAGCACTTCGAGCGAAAGCTGATTGAACGCCAGGCCCGCGAGCGCCAGGCACATCACCGCGATCTCCATGCCTTTCGTCGCAATCGTCACCGAGCGCTTGCTGAACCGGTCGGCCAGATAGCCGCCCGCCATGGAGAAAAGCAGGAAGGGAATTGCGAACAACAGCGGGATGCCGACTCCAAACAGAAGATCGCGCCTCGCCTGCGGCAGACCCATGTCGAGGACGAGATAGCCCACCAGCCAGCGCAGCACGTTGTCGCTGAACCCGCCCTGGAATTGCGTCGCGATCAGACTCCAAAAGCCGGGGCGCCAGGAGCCTTCGACCGGCGCCATTGGGAGGGAAGCATTTTCCGTCATGACGAATTATTTTGCTGCGGGGGCGTGAGCGGGAGGGGTGTGAGCGGCGGAGGCGGGCTGGCGGCGCGGATATTTTGCGACAATGTAATTGTCCACGAGCCGCTGAAACGCGGCGGCGAGCTCATCGTAATTTCCGTGCAGCGTGGTCACTCTCTTGCCGTCCACGTAAACGGGGCAGCTCGGCTCTTCGCCGGTGCCGGGGAGGCTGATGCCGATGTTCGCGGCCTTCGATTCGCCGGGGCCGTTGACGATGCAGCCCATCACCGCGAGCGTGAAGTCCTCGACGCCTTCGTACTGAGTTTTCCATTCCGGCAACTTTTCGCGGATGTAATCCTGAATGCGCTCGGCAAGTTCCTGAAACGTCGTGGTCGTGGTGCGGCCGCAGCCGGGGCAAGCGGTCACGCTCGGCGAATACGAGCGCAGACCGAGCGCCTGCAGCAGCTCCCATGAGGCGTAGACTTCCTCGCGGCGGTCGCCGCCGGGCCGCGGCGTCAGCGAAATACGAATCGTGTCGCCGATGCCTTCGTTCAGCAAAATTCCCATCGAGGTCGCCGACCAGATCAGCCCCTTCGCGCCCATGCCCGCTTCGGTCAAGCCGAGATGCAGCGGCTGATCGGTCTTGCGCGCGAGTTCGCGATAAATCGCGAGCAGGTCGCGCGGCCGCGAAACTTTGCAGGAAATAATAATCTGATCCTGGCGCAAGCCGGATTCGAGCGCGAGCCCGGTGGATTCGAGCGCCGAGAGAATCATGCATTCATTCAGGATTTCTTCGGACGAGCGCCCTAGGTCGCGGTCGGTGTTTTCCTGCATCTTGCGCATGACGAGTTCCTGGTTCAACGAGCCGCCGTTCACGCCGATGCGCACGGGCTTCGAGTGGTCGCGCGCGACTTTGCAAATCGTGGCGAACTGCTCGTCGCGCCGCTCGCCTTTGCCTACGTTGCCGGGATTGATGCGATATTTATCGAGCGCTTCGGCGCAGCGGGGAAACTTCGTCAGAAGGACGTGGCCGTTGTAATGGAAGTCGCCGATCACCGGCGCGTCGCAGCCGGCGTCGAGCATGCGCTGCTTGATTTCCGGCACCGCCGCAGCCGCTTCCGGCACGTTGACAGTGATGCGCACCAATTCCGAGCCGGCCTGCGCCAGCTCGATGCACTGCTGCGCCGTTCCGACTGCGTCGGCGGTGTCCGTGTTGGTCATGGATTGCACGACCACGGGCGCGCCGCCGCCGACGAGCACGTGCCCGACCTTCACGGCAACCGATTTGCGTTTGAGCTGTGTCAGCATCTGCCACATTCCATTTACTGCTCTGACTTCTTGTCAGTCTTTCCGCGAGCCCTGAATTCCGATTCTAAACGACAAATAAGAGCGCGCGAAGGGCCGCGATTTGGTGGCGATTAAGCAAGAGCCCCGTCCTTTATTTTCTAGCGCTTGCGAGCAAAGTTAATCGCTTTGCCGTGGCGATTAACCTCTAGCTTAGTTGACCCTTTTTTTCGTCATTTTCTCGAGTCAAACTGCCGGCGCGGTTGGTCCCGATTCTTCCGCGTGCCAATCACGCTAGCACAATTCGGATGAGTTTGGCAGGGGTAGCGCCTGTAAACTTCGCGGAAGAACGGTGGCGGTGACGCGACCGGGGAACGAAACGGCTTGAAAGAAAATCTCGTGGGGAGGCGCGGCGGCGTAGGATTAATGAATGGCGCGAGGCTGGGAAAGCAAGTCCGTCGAAGGCCAGGTGGAAGAGTTCAAGGCGAAAGCCGATGGGAAGCAGAAGATCAAATTGACGCGGGAAGAAGCCGAGACCGCCCGGCAGAGGGAAGTGCTCGGTCTCGCCCGCGCGCGCATCCAGAGCGAATTGCAGACCACGAGCAACCCGCGCCGGCGCGAGCAATTGAATCGCGCGTTAGAGCACATCGAGTCGCAGCTCGCCGCCAACTCAGCCCCGTTGAATGATGCAGGATGAAGGATGCATCCAATCCGGGCACCCACCCGTGTCCGCACTGCAGGACATGACTTGCCAGAGGAGCAGTCTGGCTCCGAAGCGTGTTAGCTAAGTGGTATGATGCCGCCGAGCAGGCGGTTCCACGAGAAGCTGATGGGAATGAAGCGTGAGCCACCTGCTTACCTGAGAACGCTTATCGAACACGGAGGGGAAAATGTCCATGGCACAGAACCGGTGCTTTGCAGATGCAGTGCTTCAGACCATTCGATGTGACCGCCTACCCGAGCCAAGAAGGACGAGATGTTACCAAGCGGCGTATCGAAGATTCGTGGAATGCTGGCGCCGCGCTGGGGGCCGTTCAACGAGAATCAGAGGTGGCGTGGTGCGGGATATCTCCAAGCTTTTGAAATCCGCCAGCGGCGCCAAACGCAAGCTGCTGCTCAATGCTTTTGTGCTTGGTGTGGAGTTTTCCAAGTCCGTGCCGCGAGGCGCCGGAAAGCGCACTCGTGCCAAGAAGTCAAGAAGGAAACGGCATAGCTGAATCTGCAGAAAGGTCAATTCTCGCCGCGCGTGCTTGGGAGTCCTCGACAACGAAGTCAAAGCGCCATGCGTCAGACCGTAGCAAGGGCCGCGCTGCCGCCAGGGGGCGAATGTGAGGGCCAGTGGCAAGAAAACGGACTGGCTGTCTAGGGTGTGCCTCGCGCCTGGCGGCTCAATCGAAAACTTATGAAGACCGCCAAAACGCCGGCGAAAGTTGACCCCAGAATCAGGCCGAGATCGTGCCTGACAATCCCGATGATGACATCCTGAAAAACCATCAGACAATAGGCGACCAGCGAAACCTGAAGCATGGGAACCGACTTGCGAAGGACGGAGAATCCGATGATGGCGGCGATCGCAATTTGCCGTGCGGCCCACATATAGGCCAGGAAACGGACGCCGCTCGTGGAAAAATCAACGTCCACGATAAAAGTCTTTGGCGAGATATAGAGCGAGGACCCCACGAACAGACCCAACAAGCACATGAAACCACACACGAAGGAAATCCATTTCGGCATGACGCTCTGGTTCATGGGCGCGATTATAGAGCACGCGCCGAATTCGTCAAGAGATTCGAACTTGAGAGACTGGCGGGCGGCGGAGCGGATTCTTTCGTGACTGTGAAAATCCGCACCCGCGGCGTGCGCAATTCATTGACGCTCACTCGCTGCGGCGCTAGCATGGCTTTTCATTTGAGGAGTGGCGGGAATCGCTCGCGCAGGGCGCGTGCGTGGACGCGCTGCGGTTGCCAACCGAGAAGGTCTGGAGGCACTGATGATTGACAGCCTGTACGAGCTGATTGGAGGGAGGCTCAAGCTGCAGAAGGCGGTGGACTCCTTCTACCGGAAGGTTCTCGCGGATAAGAATCTCAGCGGATTCTTCAGTCAGGTGGACATGCAGCATCAACACGCGGGGCAGAGCATGTTTCTGGCGATGCTGCTGGGCGGCCGAACCGATTATACGGGTCAAGAGCTCGGCGCCGCCCACGATGCGGCACGGAAGGCGGGATTGAACGATGCTCATTTCGATGCGTTTCTGAATCACTTTCGTGCGGCACTGGGAGAGGTGGGAGTGCAGTCGGAACACCTGGATAAAGTCATGGCGCTCCTGGAAGCCAAGCGCAGTACCGTTCTTAATCGCTGAGGCTGATGTTGAAGAGATTCTCGCCCGTGCACATGTAATGCGTTAGGCTGCTTTCGACCTCGGGCGGGGCATGATTGCAATTTCATTTTGCGGTTCAGCCAACGCGCACCGCCCAGCCGGTGCCTTTTCCGTGCAGGTCCTCAAAATATCGCAACTCAGTTCCCGGCTTGGGTTTCTTCTTCCAATTCTTCCAGACGCCTAAGAGGTCGAGCCCCGTCTCGGAGATATCGTCGAAGATGATGACGCCGCCAACATCGATGAGCAGGACGGCATCGTCTAAATCTTGGAGGGCGGGCTTGTGGCTGTGATCGCCGTCAATCAAGATCCAGTCGAACTTGCGTTTCTCCTCGATCAGCTTCGCCATCAGGTCGCACGATTTCGCTTTGCAAATTTCGACGCGAGCGACGGGGAGATTCAACGCTTCGAGGTTTGCGCGTACGGTCTCCGGACTCGATTCGTTCAAAAACGGATCGCAGGTGATGGCGGTCTCGATGACGGACTGGTCCACATATGCGCTCAGCAATTGGCAGAGCGAGATTCCGGTGCGCGTTCCGATCTCCAGGATGCGCCGCGGCGCGAAGTAATGCGCCCACAACCACGCCAGATGATAGTGATCGAAAAATTGCGCGCCGTGCCGGCGAAAATGCGTGAAGTAGGCTTCGAGAAAGGTGTCTGCGGGATTCAACCGCTTGAGAATGCGCATGGTGTTGAAAATTGCCGGGGTGTACATGAGTGCCGCGGTCACGATCGCATCGCGGTCCAGCTTCGAGGCTGTTTCGGCGGAAATGATTTTGCCCGGCAATTCTCCAGGGCGGGGAAGAGGCGCGCCGTTTTCAAGCGGCCCGGGCTTGCCCCGCTTCTTCACGCGGAGGCTTTGCCAAAGGCCGCCCACGCAGCCGGAAAGGGCAAGCGCAATCCAACCGGTCGAGTCAAGTTGCCGAAGACCGGCGGTGAAAAGGGAAAGCAATTTCACGCGGAACCCCGCGTGCATTCTCTCACGTCATTCAGGCAAGACAAGTGATTCCCTAACGGCCGGCGCTATCTCGCTGGGGCCTGCACTGGCGGCAATTCCGGTTGACATCCCTGCGCGGGCTACGTTAGGCTGCCGCTCGGACACACTCACCCGATAGTCTGCGGATGAAGTCCTGAAAAGTTTTCCGTGCCTCGCCCGAGGCACAAACACGGCCCAACTCAATCCAAGGAGACTCAAATGGTAAAGCGAATCTTTGTTCCTGTTGTGGCGCTTGTCGCCCTGCTGCTGGTGAGCGCGCCAGCCTGGGCGCAGGGCAATTCCAATCAGCAACCAATTTTCACCTACGTGTCGCTCTGGGGCGTCCCGCGAGCACAGTGGGGCGACATGGCGAAGGTCAACGCCGAGAATAAGGCCGTGCTCGACCCGCTCGTTGCCAATGGATCGCTGCTCGGCTACGGCACGTTCGAGAACTGGGTGCATTCCGATGGCGGCTACACGCACGGCGACTGGTTCCAAGCGACCTCGGTCGCAAGCTTGCTGAAGACGCTCGAAACGTTCTATACCCGGCCGGCCGCGACCGCGCCGGTGCGGGCCGCGTCCAAGCACCAGGACTACTTGATGATCTCGACCATCTACGGGGCCCGCGCCGTGTCCAACTCGACCGGCTACCTCCGGGTCATCAGCGCAGAGATCCAGACGGGGAAGATGGACGATTTCCTGGAGGCGTATCGCCGCTACATCGTGCCGGTGTACGAGAAGTTGCTGGCCGACGGCACCATCGTCAACTATCAGCTCGACATGGAATACAACATTGAAAACGCTCCGGGCCGTTTCTTCAGCGTTGTGGATACCCGCGACGCAGAAGGGATGGACAAGGTGCGTGCCGCATTCAGCGAAGTCTTCGAGAAGAACCCGGCCGCAGCCCAGGCGCTTGGTTCTGCTTCAGTGCCTAACTCGCGCAATGACTTGCTGGCCCGCATCACGACGATGACGCACAAGTAAGCATCAACCCTGCGGCTTCATCCTTCGGGCGTCTCGACGTGGAGAGTCCCCGCGCGAGATGCCCGATCAGGCGGCGGAGGATTTGTAAATCGCGCCGGCCACGGCACCCTGAATCGCACAGGAGATGAGCTGGTAAACCATCTCCATGGCCGTGGTATCCACGGCGGAGAACGTGAAGGTGAAGAAGCTATAGAGAGAGCCCATCACCGGTGAAAGCAAAGCGATGGCGATGCCCAGCTTGACGCCCGCTTTCACGCCGCCACCGAGCGCGCCGCTGACCTTTGTGAAGAGGCAAACGAAGATCAGCGCATAGATGAGGTCGGTGACGACATAGCCCGTCACGCCTCCTTTGAACAAACCGGGGTGGGCGGTCATCATCGCCTGCATGCGCGAGGCCATGAACTTGCCGTAGAACGCAAAGTTGAGCAAGGAACGCACAATCCACATGGCTACTGCTGCTCCAAGGTAACGGCCGATATTCATGTTTCCTCCATAGCAGAAAGTTGGACTGAGAGGTCTGGTAGGGCCCGGATGACTCAGGGGGCGGATTCTGCCCCCGGAGGCGGGGATTGTCAAGGAAAGGAGCCCGGCTCGGCCTGCAGTTCAACGTCGACGAGAATTCAGGGCTTCTGGCCGGCGTCGGCCGATTGCTTGTAGGTCCCGAATTTCTGCGCGATCGGCTTCAGAGTCGGATAAAACTGGACAAAGGTGTGTTCCACTGCCGCATGGTCTTCGTGACACTGCCAGCAGGCGGCTTTCGGAGTGGCTTCGGCTACCTTGGTGTCCGGACCGAAAAGGAAGTAAGCCCACTTGTCGGGAAATCTGCCGGCATCTTTTACTTCGACCCCGATGCCTCTGAGATCGGATTGAAAATGGCCGGACTTGTTGATCGAGCCTGCGCCCGACGCGGCGCGTTCTTCCACCACGAAGATTGTCTTGTCGGGCCATTTGCCGCTGGCTTTGAAGACGGAATAAGCCGCCTCGGGGACGAAGACGTTTGTAAACGTCTCCGGGCCGGCGACGGGGCCGTAGTTCATTCCGAGTCCTGAAGAGAGGTAGATCCACTCGCGGTAGTTCTGCGGACGGACGAGGCGATTGTCGCTGGTGTATTCCGGCTGGGCAGAGCGCGAATCGGAGGTGCCCGCTCGCGTCAGCCCTGTGGAGGCCAGGACGACAACGACGATTCCCAAGAGCAAAGCTTGCTTCATGTTTCATCCTTCCTGGCGCCCAACGGTCAGCGGCGGAGGCTGTTCTACAGCCACAACGCTACTTGGCGTTGCAAAGGCTATCAGACGCGGCAATGCGAGGCAATCCATCAAAACCGGTAAGGAGGAACAGTTTGCGCGGCAGTTCTTCGTAGACTTTGAAAGTACCCCGAGGTCTATGCGATGATTCCGTGCGAGATACGAGGTAAGAAATTTGCGAGCGGGAGGGGAAGATGAGAACAGCACTTCGAACGGCTGTGGTCGCTTGCGCCGCAGTCCTGTGGGTCGCGACTGCGGGCGCGCAGGCGACAAAGCGGGACGCGGACCTCACGGCGCCTGACGGCGTGAAGCTCAAGGTTACGTGCTACTCGGCGGGGAAGGCCGGGCCTGGCGTATTGCTGATGCACCAGTGCAACCGCGACCGCAAAACGTGGGATTCGCTCGCCACGCAACTTTCGCGTGCGGGCATCAACGTTTTGACGGTGGACAATCGCGGATTCGGCGAAAGCGGCGGGGAGCGCTATGACTCAGCAACAGTCGAGCAGCGAATCGCGACGCAGGAGAAGTGGCCGGGGGATTTCGATGCCGCCTATCAATATCTGCTCGAGCAGCCCGGCGTGGACAAAACGCGCATCGGCGCCGGCGGCGCAAGCTGCGGAGTGAATAATTCCATTCAGCTCGCGCGGCGGCATCCGGAAGTGGAAACTTTGGTGCTGCTCTCCGGAAACACGGACGATGCCGGGCGCAGATTCCTGGAGACGGCCACGGGAGTGTCGCTCTTCGTTTCCGCCAGCGAAGACGACGGCGACACACTGCCCTACATGCGATGGTTGATGGCGTTTTCGCGCAATCCGCAGAACAAGCTGGTGCCCTACAAAGCGGCGGGACACGGCACGGAGATGTTCAAGGTGGAAAAGGGACTCGAGCCGATGATTTTTCAATGGTTCGAGACGGCTTTGCGTCGAGCGCCGGCGGCGAACGCCAAGAAATTGTCGCAGCCGTCTGCGAGCGCGGAATTCTGGGACGTGCTGACGCAGCCGGGCGGGGCGGCGCGCGCCACGAAAATGTTCGAGGAAGCCAAGAAGAAGGATCCGAACGCGTTCCTGTTTCCCGAGACGGCCGTCAATCAGCTGGGCTACGAGCATTTGCAGAAGGGCGAGACAAAGGCGGCCATCGAAGTCTTGAAAATCAATGAATTGGCCTATCCGCGTTCGGCGAACGTGTACGACAGCCTTGGCGACGCTTACCTGGCCGACCACCAGGACGGGCTCGCGCGCGAGTATTCCGAGAAAGCCATCAAAATGCTCGAGCAAAATCCTTCGGCGAACGCGGACCGAGACAAGCTGATTCGTGAAAGCGCGGAGGGCAAGCTGAAGAAACTTCAATCGCCCTGATGGAGAGACCTCCGGGAAGCTGCGAAGAAATTCGCCTTCAGCAAACGCGCAGGGCGCGAGAGAGAACTGTCGCCGAGGCCCGGATTTTCGAGATCGCCGGTAAATTTCCGGCGGCCGAGCCATTGCCGGACTTCTAGTGAGACGTAGGCTTGGCCGCGCTCGCAGGAGCCGGCTCTTGCGAGACGATGGTAATGAGAAACGCGTTGCGGTCCGCGTAGGAAAACTTGTGTCCGCCGACATCGGCCCGGTGCTCGATGGATTTGTACATGTCAAATCCCTCGTTGGTTGACGCGTCGAAGTATTTCACATTCTTGAGCACGACTCCGTTCCCATCGGCGCCCGGCTCCCGTTTTAGCTTCATGTAGGCCAGTTGGCCCCCGGCGAGCTTGGCTTCGGCGATGTCACCCGAGCGGGTAATTTCGATCGGGGCTTCTTGAACTTTCAGCTCGGCCCAATCGAGGCCGTAGGTCTTCAGAATCATCGGCGCCAGGGCGTCGCGTTGGGCTTTCGTCGTGGATGGATCGAAGGAAACAATCACCCAGGGAGCCTTCTTCTCGGTTCCCCATTTGTCACCGAGGTCACCGGTCAACCAATATTTCGCGCCCGCGAGGTCGGTTGTGCCGGAATGTCCTTCCCGCACCGTTACCGCCATATTGAACTCGCAGGATGCATGCTCGGCGTGCTTGTTGAAGTAGCAGGGACAGAAAAGATGGCAACTGCAGGCTTCGATGTAATCCGCTTTCATTCGCCACGCGGGGCCGCTTCCCGCCGACGCCAGGGACACAGCGACAACCAATACCAGCAAGCCTGTGCGCAGGACTTTCATTGTTTTGCTCCTCCCCGAAAAAATGGCGTGAGACCTACTATAAAGCCGGACATGCAACAAAAACGAGACGCGGCGTCGGTTACGGCTCATGTGACGCCGAAAATAATGGAGCGACTCTAATCCTTGGGAGGCCTGTTGTCAAACATGACGAGGCCACTGAGCCGGCAAGGAGAGATTAGCCCACGCTCAGTTATCGCCCCGCGGCAGACATTCACTTAGGAGCGTTCTTGGCTTTGGCGTGAAGGAGCGTCCGGATCTCGCGTTCGCACTTGGCTTTGTCCACCACGCCGGAGTACGAGGCGGCGATCCTGCCGTCACGGCCGATCAGCACCGTCATCGGCATGGAACCGAGGCCGTAAAGCTTCCCCAAGTCTTCGCTGCCAATCACGACGGAGTAATTCAGCCTCTTCTCTTCGAGGAATGGCTTCACCGATTTCCAGCCGTCGTCATCCATCGAGACGCCGATGACGGCGAGCCCGCTGTGCTTGTATTTATTCTGGAAGTCGATGAACCAGGGAATTTCCAATTTGCACCCGTGGCACCAGGTGGCCCAGAAATTGAGCAGGACGACCTTGCCTTTGTAATCGGACATTCTGACCGTGGCGCCTTTGGAGTCATCGAGAACAAAGTCGGGGGCAGGCTTACGGGCGTTGGCCGCGGTGACCGCAGCAGGAACTCTGGCGGGCGATACCAGGTACGCGAACATCAGCGCGATTCCCAGTGCGAATCCTGTGAGCACACGACGCAGCATCGGTGATCACCTCCCCGGTTCCGCGATTGTAGCATGGACGGAAACGAGCACTTCACAAGGGCGGAAATGTCGTTCGAAGATTTGAGCGCGATCTTCGCAGCAAACTGGGTGAAGCAGCGTCAAGTATTTCTTGTTCTTACTTGAGGGGAGGCTTGCCGTCTTTTTTCTTTTCGTCGGGCTTCTTGTTTGCCGCGCCTGAGTTGTCCGGCGCGTTCGCCGGCTTCTCTCCCGGGGCAGCTTGCTTGGGGAGTTTGACCGTGCCGTTCACGGTGATGGTGTTGTCCTCCGACTTGTCTTCCCCGGACTTGGCGGCCTCTGCACCGACATCTTCGAGCTTAAAATCATATTCTTTGGTCACCTCGATCCCGTTGGTTGGGCAACCAACTTCGAAAACGTCGATGTGAGACCTCGTCAGCTTAAGGATGCGGCGCTCGATTGCCAGTTGCATCTGCACTTCCTCTCCAGCCACCAATGTAGCTTTAAAACCGGCAGCCGACTTGATGAGTTCCGAGACGGGGAAAAGGCTCATCACCGTTTCGAATGTCTTGTTTTCAATTTGTGCCGAGCTTTTGGAAAGGGTGCCGTCTTCCGCCAGCGTTGTATCCGCACTCACAGTGCCTGCGAACGGAGTTCTTGCGTTCATCGTGTACGTATTCTTGTAATCGACGAAGATTGCCGGTGAGCCAGTATTGGAGACAAGATATTTCGCCAGTTTATCCGTGCAGTTCGATTGGCCGATACAGAGAGCGCTGTAGGGGTCCAGGCCAGAGCTCGTTTTCAGCGCGGACCACATTTTGCGTAGGGATTCGTACTTAACATCGCTAAGTGGCGGATTGTCCCGCACGAGCGAAATGACATCTTGAGCCTCAGGCGACTGGAGTGCAGATTCAGAGAGGTTCAGTGTGTCGGAGGTCTTCTCGTCGCCTGCCTTCTTGAGGGTGAGACGAAAATAGGGAGCGGCATAGACTGAGGTGTGCAGGCACGCGCCGACTTTCGTGTAGAAAGGAATGCCGTCTGTCTTCTGACCATTTTTCTTGACGATGTAGGCGGAGCTACAGCCGGAGGCGGCCAGGGTCAGAGCCAACACCAAGTAGATGTAGTGCCTCATGTTCCCTCTCTTCGTTGTTCTGTTGTGAACGTCGTAGAGGGGTATCATTTATCACAAGTAGGGCCGAGAACCATCTCCTATTTTTCAGGAGCGGCTAGAGTTTCCCGAAATGCCGATTGCACGCAAGTTCCGCCTTCGAAGCTAAGCCGTCCAAGGGTGAAGGAAAGAGAGTATTAGGCGGTGGTCAGAAATAGCAGAGCGGCGGCGAGAAGACAGTGAGGCGAAGAACTCACGAAAAAAGCCGAGGCTTGAGCTGCGCAATTGCGATTCAGAGGCAACATTTGCGCAGGGATTGCGTATCAATGAACTAGACCATGCGCCGACGCGGCCATTTCGAGTCCTTCCCGTTATTCCTAAGTGTAGCCATTCTCTCTTGTGTGGGCATTGCTGCGTTCGCGGGCGCCGCCTCGGCGCAGGATGCAGGGAAGATTGTGGAGCAATACGTGAAGGCGGCGGGGGGCGCGAAGGCGCTCGCTCGAATCCAGACGCTCACAATCGAAGGCAGGGTAACGAACCCGGGGAATGGCTCTGCGCCTGGGTCCGGCGCAGCGGAGACGGGAGCGGCGGGCGGGAATTCGGGGACCTATACCCTCGACACGAAGGTGCCGAACCGTTACTACTCTGAGCTGATCGTTGGCAGTAAGCACCTGATCGAAGCGTACAACGGCAAGTCGGCGTGGCATCAAGCCGCGTCGGGCGAAATCGCCACGCTGATCGGGACGGAAGCGGTGCAGATGGCCGCGGTGGGACAGATTGCGAATTCGCGGCTGCTCAATCTGAAAAAAAACAAATTGGTGGTGACGTTCGCCGGGCATGCGACGGTGCGGGAAAAGGATGCGTTGCAGGTTGAAGTGGTCACAGCATCGGGAGTGAAGCGCGAAATCTTCTTCGATCCGCAGACGCACCTGATCGTCGAGGAATCGGCGCCGGTGGGAGGCGTGGAAGAAAGCATTTTCTACGAAGACTATCGCGCCGGGAGCGGAGTCATGCTTCCGCACAAGATCGAACTGCACCGCGGCAGCGAGACGTTTGCGATCGAAGTGACGCGCGCGGAGATCAACGGAACCGTCGGCGAGCGGGTGTTTGATTTTCCGCGGAAATCGCAGGTGCAGTTGCCGGACCTGAAGGCGCTGTTCAAGGAGATTGACGACAATCAGAAGGCGATTGACAAGATCAAAGAGAATTACGCCGGCGCGCGCTCGGAAGAGGAAACCCAATACGACGGCAGCGGCAAAGTGAAAGAGCACGAAGTGAAGGAGTACACGTTTTTTTATCTGCAGGGCCACGAGATCTCGACGCTGGTTAAGAAAGACGGCAAGCCGCTGAGCGCCGACCAACAGAAAAAAGAAAACGAGCAAGTTCAGAAGCACATCGAGGCGGTCGAGAAGCGCGACGCAAAAAAAGAAGCCAAAGAAGCGAAAGCCAAAGAGGAAGGGAAAGAAGACGACGATGAGGTCGGCATCGAGACGTTTCTGCGCGCCTGCCAGTTCGTGAATCCGCGGCGCGAGCGGTTCCGCGGCCAGGACGTGCTGGTCTTCGATTTCGAAGGCAATCCGGATTTCAAGCCGCACAAGCTGGCAGAACGGTTGATCCAGAAACTGGCCGGCGTCATCTGGATCGACGAGAAGGCGCATGACGTGGCGCGGCTCGAAGCGTATTTCGTGGGGGACGTCAAAATTATGGGCGGCTTGCTCGCCAATTTACAGAAGGGAACAAGCTTCACTTTCGAGCAGGCGTACATCAACAACGAAGTGTGGCTGCCCACGTATGCAGAAGTGCACGTGGGTGTGCGCATCCTGCTGGTGAAAGGTATGAAGATCAACGAGGTGACGCGCTTCTCCGATTATAAGAAATTCCACGTCGAGAGCTTGTCCACCGTCGCTCCGCCGAGGCCTCAATAAGGAAGAGCGGACGGGGTGGCGGGCCAGTCTGGCTGGTTATCGCCGGGGCTCGCCCAAGATCCAGCGCTGCCAACTCCTTGGCAGCACGCGAATTTGAGCGGCAAATGGCGCGCTCCAGAGCAGTCGAAAGGCGACGAGACCGATCACGATGAAAGCGGTCGAGAAGGTGAGGACCGCGCCAAGCGAAGGCAGCTTGATCATGACCAGAGGCCTCCTGGCGCGATTGAATCACGCACGGATGACCAGGAGACCGCAAGGCGGGCAAATCAATCAGAACGTGTCACGACCGGATTCTGCGAAGGGTTGATGCGCGCAGCGCGGGCATGCTAATTTGTGAGCGCACGCCGGAGTGGCGGAACTGGCAGACGCGCCGGACTCAAAATCCGGTGGCCGCAAGGCCGTGTGGGTTCGACCCCCTCCTCCGGCACCACTTTTTCCGACGAAGAAACTTTGACTCTGGCGAACGAAATGAGCCGAGAGTTTCTGCCGGAGAGAGATGGCCGTGTGGGTTTCTCTCGGCAAGCTCGAGATAAACTCCCCTCTCCTCCGGCACCAATGCTTCGGACGAAGAAGCATTGTCGCTGACCAGTGAAGTGAGCCAACGGGCTTTGCGGGAGCCGGTTGGCGGTGCGGGTTTCTCTCGGCAAGCTCGACATAAACTCCCCCCTCCTCTGCCACCAGCTATTCTTCTGGGAACACCGCTCGATGCCTCCAGCGCTTGGCAGACTGCTATCTCTGCAGAGTGTAGTTTCGAGGGTCCTGTCGCACAGCCCGGCGTTTCTCCACTGCATCGTGGAGTGGCTCGATGTAGGAGGCCGAGAGCAAAAATATGGAGCTTCTATTCCTTGGCAAGTTTCTTCAGTGTCTTGAAGTAGACCGTCAGAGGGAACACCAGCGCAGCGCCGGGGCGAGTGGTGGAGCGGGCCAGCAGGAGCTGAACCTTTGGGCCATTCTGCTTTAGACAGTTTTTGATCGTGCTGAGACGGCGTCTGTTGCGGCGAGTCACTCCCCACCTCGCTTCCTCGATCAAAGTTACGCCTTGTTTCGGGCAGCCGGCAATAGTTGTTCAAAGAGGCGGACGGTCCCGGGGCCGAAGCCGGCATAGTGATTGTTGGCGTAAGCGAAAATGGGGACGCCTCGGCCGCTGAACTTCCAGCAAATGTTCGCCCACTCGCGCAGCTCGCCGCGCCGGTCCACGATGAGCTTGTTCCAAGTCTTGGTTTTCTCTTCGATTCCTTTGCGGTCGCCGAGCCAGCGAATGTAGGTAAAGTCCGCGGTGATCGGATCGATGCGCGCGAGTAATTCTGCCGGCCGCGGCAACCACGGATGGTCAATCAACGCCAGCGCCACGCCGCGTTCGCGCAGGACCTCGACGAGAGGCGGCACCAGCCAATTCTTGTTGCGCACTTCGACGGCGAAGCGGTAACCCTGGGGCAGCTCTTTCAGGAATGGCGTCAGCCGCGCGAGAAATTCATTCACGCTCGGAAATGCCTGCCGATTGAAATAAGGGAACTGAAACAGCAGCGGCCCGAGTTTTTCGCCGAGGAGGTCCATCGTGGCAAGAAACTTCTTGAACTCGCCGCCGCAATCAACGAGCACCTGCTCGTGGGTGATGGTCTGCGGCACTTTCGCGGCAAACAAGAAGCCGTCCGGCGTTTTCGCAAACCAGCCGCGGACCGTGCTCGGGCTGGGAATGCGGTAGAAGGTGCTGTCCACCTCAACGGTGTCGAACTACGTGGCGTAGTAGCTGAGGTATTCGGCGGGCTTCATCCCCGCGGGATAGAACGCTTCCGACCAGCCCGCAGCGGTGAAGGCGGAAGTGCCGAGCCGGATGTTGGGCCGCTCGCTCACCGGACTCCAGCCAAGGTCTCCAACTCTTTCAGCTTGCGGGTGTCGCCCATCACGATGATGTAATCGCCCGGCGAGATGGTGAGCTCCGATCCGGGATTGAATTCCAACTGCCCGCTGCGGTGGCGAAGGGCGAGGACGATTAGCCCGAATCGCTTGCGGAGATCGGCCTCCGCCAAGCTCATTCCGGTGAGTTTGGAATCGTCGGGGACGCGCACTTCCTCGATTTGAATGTCCAAGTCGCCGCCGCCCAGCGAAGAAAGAGCCACATCCAGAAGATGCTGGACGTTAGGGCGAGTGAGCATGCGCGCCATGCGCTGCCCGGCGTAGGCGTAGGGCGAAATCACGGCGCTGGCGCCGGCCTTGTAGAGTTTCGATTCTGCATCATCGTCGCTGGCGTGGGCGGCGATGGGAAGATTCGGCGCCATGCCGTGGGCGGTGAGCACGATGTAAACATTCTGCGCATCGGACGTCACGGCGCTGGCGAGGCCCGCGGCGCGCTCGATGTGCGCCTCCGCAGGACCGCCTCACTGCTCGCATCGCCGACAATCACCGGGAAATCGTGTTCCTGGGCCCAGCGCGCGCGAACAGGATCCTTCTCCACGACCACAAACGGCAACCCTCGCGCCGAGACTTCAGCGGCCACGCGGCGGCCGACACGGCCTGCTCCGCAAATGATGAAGTGATCCTTGAGTCTCGCGATGTCTTTTTCCATGCGGCGGCGTCCGAAGAAGGATCCGAGCTCGAATTCTATCACCGTGCGGGTGAACACCCCTATGGCGAAGGCGACTACCCCGACTCCGAGAAAAATCAGGACGACGTTGAAGGCTCGGCCCGCGATCGAGAGGCGATTTTCGGGTTCCGCCCCGATGGTCGAGACCGTCATCAACGTGCCATAGAATGAGTCGAACCAGGTCCATCCTTCGATGAGGTGAAATCCGACGGTCCCGATGGCGAGGAGTGCGGCGATCAGTGCGAAGACAATCGTCGCGCGATTGGTGCTTGGGAATCGAAGTCGTTTCAAAGTGCTGTCCGGGATTCTCGAATCTTATCTTTCTTGGGAGGTAACGGTATGCCAGCCCTCGTCCGAATTCAAGCCGTGGAACCGCCGAGCCCCGCGCGATTCGATCGGTCGAGCGATGCCTCGCGCGTTGATCGGAATTGCGGCTCGGGAACCTTTTGGGAAGTCGGTGCGTTACTGAAGGCAACGAACGTTTCGTTGATGGGTGTGCGCAAACGCCCGAGAATTCCGGGCGCGCGAGACGAGGAGGGATTGCGATGGACATGCTCTGGCAGGATATTCGGTATGGCTTCCGAATGCTGGCAAAGAGTCCCGGTTTCGCGGCCGTAGCGCTGCTGACGCTGGGGCTCGGCATCGGCGCCAACACGGCAATCTTCAGCGTGATCAACGGCCTCTTTCTGCATCCCGCCGGGGTCCCTGATCCGAACCACCTGGTCGCCATCCGCGTGAAGTACGACAAGCTGAACCTGAAGAGCATCGTGATCTCGCCGACGGATTTCGCCGACGTTCGCGAGAGCAAACAAGTCTTTTCCTCGGCTGCCATTCTCGACGAGTCAGACTTCAACTATCTTGCCGGTGATCAGCCCCAGCGGCTGATGGGTGCGAAAGTTTCCTTGCAATGGTTCGAAGTGTTCCGCGCCAAGCCGCTGCTCGGCCGAGTGTTTCAACCGGAGGAGGACCTGCCGAACGCGAATCGCGTGGTGGTTCTTTCCTACGGCGCATGGAAAGGTCTGTTCGGAGGCGACGGGACTATTCTCGGAAAGACCATCGAGCTCAACCAGCAACCGTACAAAGTGATCGGTGTCATGCGCCCGGAATTCCACTGGCCCAATCAAGCGCAGGTGTGGGTTCCCCTGGCCCTTCCGCCGAGTGAATTCAACTCGGAAAACCGTTTCAACGAGCAGTATTTTGCGGTTGCGCGGGTCCGGCCGGACGCATCGCTCGCTCAAGCCGGCGCGTACGTTCAATTCTTGACACGGCGGCTGATCGAAAACGGTCCCTCCAAGACCTACGCGCGGGATTCGGGCTGGGGCATGTTCACGGTGCCGCTGACGGAATACGTTTTCGGCGATTTGAAGGCTCCGATGCTGGTACTCCTCGGAGCCGTCGGGTTCGTGCTCCTGATTGCGTGTTCGAACATTGCGGGACTGATGCTCGCGCGTGCTTCCGGTCGTGCGAAAGAACTCGCCGTGCGAAAAGCGCTCGGCGCCTCACGCTGGCGATTGATTCGCCAAACGCTGGCAGAAAGTCTGCTGCTGGCGGGAGCCGGAACGATCCTCGGCCTCCTGGGGGCGGGGCAGGGAATCCGCGCGCTCCTTCTGCTGGCTCCCGAAAACTTCGGCCAGGGCCTGGCCATCCGGCCTGACGCTTACGTTCTCCTCTTTACGGGGCTTATCGGATTATTCTCCGGGATTCTTTTTGGCGTTGCTCCGGCATGGCAGATTTCGGCGGTGCGGCAATTCGAACTATTGAAAGAAGGAGGCCGCTCCGGGACTGCCGGCCGCCGCCGTCAGCAGTTGCGTTCGACGCTGGTCGCGAGTGAAATTGCCCTGGCCCTTGTCTTACTCGTGGGGGCTGGTTTGTTGCTGAAGAGCTTCGGGCGGCTGCAAAAGGTGAGCCCGGGATTTGATCCCCGCGGAGTGATGACGGCTGCAATCTCGCTGCCCGATTCCCGCTACAAGGAAGACGAAAAGCAGATTGCCTTCTACCAAGCAGTCAGCGAACGATTGGCGAGCTTTCCGGGCGTGTCCGGCGCGGCGATTGCGACTCCGGTGCCATTCAGCGGCTTCGATCCGTCGTCATCCTTCAGCATCGAGGGCCGGCCGGAAGGGCCCGGCGATCCCGGCCCGCACAGCGCCCTGCGATGGGTCACGCCGGGATTTTTTTCGGCGATGGGAATCCCGCTTCGCTCCGGACGATGGTTTACCGATGCCGATCGCCACGGCTCGCAGCCTGTGGTCGTCATCGACGAAAATCTTGCCGGCCAATACTGGGCGAACCGCGATCCCGTCGGGCAGCGCCTTCGTCGCGGATCGAATTCGCAGTGGGCGACCATCATCGGAGTTGTGGGTCACGTCTATCACTCGGCGTTGGCGGGAGACACGGGCAAGGGAGTCTGCTACTACCCGACGTTCCAGCAAGCGATTCCGATGGCATTCTTGATTGCGAAGACGACGCGCGATCCATCGAGCCTGGCCGGAGCCATTCGCGAGGCGGTGCGATCCATCGACACCAGCCAGCCGGTCTATGACTTGAAAACGATGGAGCAGCGCGTCGGAAATTCGTTGGGGCCGCAGCGATTCGGCGTGACGATGGTGACTGTTTTCGCCGGCGTCGCGTTGCTGATGGCCGCCATGGGACTGTTCGGGATCATCAGCTACTCCGTCGCGCAACGGACGCAGGAAATCGGCGTGCGCATGGCGCTCGGCGCGCAAAGGCGCGATGTATTGAAGATGATTCTCGCGCAGGGGCTGCGTTTGGCCCTTGCGGGTGTGGCGGTCGGAATGGCGGGTTCGCTGGCGCTGACGCGATTGCTCTCGAGCCTGCTCTACGGCGTCAGCGCGTACGATCCGGCCACGTTTGCCGGAGTCGCGGCGTTGCTCGTGGCGGTCGCACTGCTCGCCTGCTACATTCCGGCGCGACGCGCGATGCGAGTAGATCCGATGATTGCACTGCGCTACGAATAGCACGCCGATCTGCCCGAACTGGAGCCACTCTCATTGCGCGTTCAGGCACAGACAGGGAAGTTCTTCATAATGAGGGCAATGTTTGCCTCGCGACCGCTCGGGTGCAACTGCTCCATAGTGCCGCAAGTGATAGATTCACAATGGCTTAAAAACATAGCGAAATGGCAACTTTCGTGCTTTCTGGAAAGCTGGCATTGGTGTGAGGGTTTGGCGCAAGAAGGCACTTCCGGTCCAAATCCTTCTTTTTCATGAGGTTTGAGGCGGGCGCGGCGGGGCCTCAACCAGATTTGATCGGGGTTGTCACACCGGTTCGAAGCCAGTCCATCACCTCGCCGCCTACAGGATTCTGACTTAGAAGCGACAGATTGGTCTCTTCCCAGCCCCACATTTCGAGTCTGCATTACTCAATGGGGTCCATCCTCCCTGGGGGGAGTTCTGAAGCGGCCTGGCAAGCTCACAAAATTCCGGCGGCTGTGGAAAAGTCCATTCGATGTGCGCCCGGTGTCGTTCGTTTTCTTCGAAAGGAAAAGCGGCGCGGTCCAGTTCGAGGTGAAAGCCGAGGAAGACGGCAAAATACCCGAGGAGCAGGCCTCGGGCCTGCTCGCCATGCACTGTTTGGTGCGCGGATTGAGGCCGGATGATTATGGAGTGCTAGTGGTCCCCCGGAAGAAACTGACTCGACGAGTGGCCGCGCGTGCGGAGGAATTGCTCGCGGCCGGCCGCGCCATCGCTTGCCCGATCGCGCTCAGCCGCCGGAAGCAGGAAGTTCTATACGGCATCCTGCAGAATTTCGCCAACAAGGAAATTGCCGCGCGATTGAATCTTTCCGAGCGCACCGTGAAGTTCCACGTTTCTTCCCTGCTCGCGAAATTCCACGTGCAGGGCAGGGTGGACCTGATGCGCGAAGCGGGGCGCGTCCTTATCCCCGGCGGCCTTGCGGGCCGGATTCCGACGCTGGAATTTCCCGGGGAGGCGGAGAAATCAAACGAGACCGCGCCGACTCGCGCGCGCTCCGAGCGATCCTCGTGGTCCGAGGGCGGCGGGCTCGCGCTGCCGGTTCGCAATCCGCTTCCTGCCTAGATTCGCGATTCTTGTCGAGAGGGCAGCATCACTCACCACACCGCCATCCGCTTTTTGTTGACTCGAGCGAATATTCCGGCGCAAGCGGAGGAATATCTTGCGGCGACACCCGGCGCGCGGCGGCTACGGCTTGCCCCAATCGTTTCGCACCACGGCGCCGCCCTTCATCACGAACTTGACATGATCGAGCAGCGTGATGTCGTCGAGCGGGTTTCCTTCGACGGCGATGATGTCCGCGAATTTGCCGGCTTCGACCGAGCCGATTCGATCGCTCCAACCCATCAATTCAGCGGCATCGAGCGTCGCCGCTTGAATTGCCGCCAGCGGCTTCATCCCGAAACGCGTCATGAACTCGAATTCCTTCGCCTGGGTTCCGTGCGGGAACGGGCCGGCGTCGCTTCCAAACGCGATCTTTACGCCCTTCGCCAGGGCGCGCTTGAAACTGGGTTCGTGAATCCGGGCGCGGCTGGTCTTGCCGCCGGTCGCGGCCAGGTCATCCTCCGGCTCGAATTCGTACGCGTAGAGCGTCGGCACCAGCCAGATGCCCTTCTGCACCATCTTCTCAAGCGAAGCGTCGTCGAGATCGAGGCCGTGCTCGATTGAATCCACACCGCCATCGAGGCAGTTGCGCAATCCTTCGCCGCCGTAGGCGTGACAAGCCACCTTCTCTCCCTCGCGGTGCGTTTCGTCCACGATGGCCTTGATTTCGTCCAGGGTAAAAGTGGGAATGCTCACCAGCTTGCCTTCGGCGGTGAAGTGAAACCGGTGGGTGCCGTAAATTTTGATCAGGTCCGCGCCGTATTTGATTTGCTCGCGCACGGCCTTGCGCGCCTCCTCCGGCGTGTCAACGATTTGCACGCCCGTGGGGACGAGCACCTCCGGCGAGTAGCCTTCGAGCGGATAGCCGCCAGTGGTGGAAAGGGCGCGCGTGGCTACCTGGAGCCTCGGCCCGGGAATCAAGCCGCGGTTTATCGCGTTGCGCACGTCCACGTCGCTGTACATCGCGCCTTCGGTTTCGACGTCGCGCATGGCGGTGAAGCCCGCTTCGAGGTCGAGCTTGGCGTTGAGCACCGCTTCGATGGTGCGGTACTGCCACGACTCCTTCAGCAGTTGGTCTTCGTACCGCCCGTGCGATTCGCCGGTGAGAAAAATGTGGGTGTGGGCATCAATCAGGCCGGGCAGGACCGTTGCGCGGCTGAGATCCACCACGGCCGCGCCCGCCGGGATTTGCACCTGCGACGCCGGCGCCACGCGCTCGATGCGTTCGCCGCTAATCACGATCACTTGGTCAGCGAGAATTTTCCCCGTGTGAACATCGAGCAACCTTCCGGCGCGGACGTATTTGGTCTGTTCGCCGGCGCTCTGCGCGCGCGCCGCAGCCGCGACCAAGACGATCATGGCCAATAGGATTGCACTTCGTCGCATTGTCTCCCCCTTGGTGCAGCTTGTTGAGAGCCGATTGCTTGTCCTTATTTTCCCCAATCGTTGCGCACGACCACGCCGCCTTTGATTACACACTTCACCTTTTCGAGCACGGTCACGTCATCGAGCGGACTTCCTTCGACCGCGATCAGGTCGCCGTATTTCCCCGGCTCGATCGCGCCGACGCGGTCGGCCCATCCGAGCAACTCGGCGGCGTTGATCGTTGCCGCCTGAATCGCCTCGAGCGAAGTCATTCCGTACTTCACCATATACGGAAATTGCTTGGCGTTCTCGCCGTGCGGATAGACGCCACCATCAGTGCCGAATGCCATGCGCGCTCCGGCGCGATGGGCGCGCGCAAAATTATCGCGCTGGATCTGGCCGAGCTTGCGCTCTTTTTCGAGCGACTCGGGAAGCATCCCCGCCGCCGCGCCCTGGCCGAGGATGTAATCGTCGTTGTAGATGTCCATCACCAAAAACGTGCCGTGCTCCTTGGCGAGCCGGATGCCCTCGTCGTCAATCAAGCTGGCATGCTCGATTGAATCGACGCCCGCCTCGATGGCTTGCTTGATCGCTTCGGTGCCGTGCGCGTGCGCCGCCACTTTGCGGCCCAGCCGGTGCGCCTCATCCACGATGGCCTTCATTTCCTCGAGGGTGTACTGCTGCGTTCCCGGCTGGTCGCCCTTCGAAAGCACGCCGCCACTCGCGCAAAACTTGATCAGGTCCGCGCCGTACTTGATGTTTTCGCGCACCTTGATGCGCGCGGCCCAGGGGCTGTCAGCGACGCCGTCCGAACGGCGGTTGTAGTCGGGCGGCAGCAAATTGTTGTCGCAATGGCCGCCGGTAATTCCTAGCGCCGGACCGGAGACGAGGAGGCGCGGACCCAGGACGTCACCGTCATTGATCGCATCGCGCAGCGCGACATCCGTGAAGCCGGACGCGCCGACGTTGCGCGCCGTCGTGAACCCGGCGGCGAGCGTGGTCTGCGCATTGGTCACGCCATAGATGGTTTCGCGCGGAATCGAGACAGTGAGCGCGCGATACCCGTGCAGCTTCGCGCTGCTGGTCAAATGGTCGTGCGCGTCAATCAGGCCAGGGAGCACCGTCGCGCGGGTTAAGTCCACAACGACGGCGCCGGCGGGGATTTGCACTTGAGCTGCGGGTGCGACGCTTTCGATTTTCTCGCCGCGAATCAAGATCACCTGGTCGGACAACATTTTGCCCGTGCGCACGTCGAGAAGCTTTCCCGCGCGCACGTACACCGCGGCTGTTGGCGCAGCCTCAGCGACGCTGGTGGCCGCGCCGCCTCCAAACAATTCCGTGGCTAGAAAGCCTGAAAGCAACAACATTGGAACCATTGCAAACCATCGACGCATGTTTGTTCCCTCGAAGTGACAGCCGCGAGATCATCCCCGCCAAAGTGACGCGCGATTCTACTCCGAATTGTGGCGGGGGGAAGCCCGTGGTTTGAGGGAACCGATCCTTTCGGCTAAGTCGATGGGAAGCCGAAATCTTTCAGGATTTCGTAGATAGGCGCACGGAGAGGTCCCCAATCGAAGATGGTTGAGCGAACGGTGTGATAACCGAGTTCACGGTAACTTTCGAATTGCGATTCTGAAAACCACTGTTCGCCCGTGGATTGGTGGGGAAAATCATCGTGGATGGACTTGTAGTTCAGCACGTCTGTGGGTTCGTCGCCGGTGAGCGAGGCTTTGAAATAGATGAGCTTTCCGGTCGGGGCGCCCGGATCGGCCATCTCATAATGGATGTCGCCGATGGCGCAATGCAGTTGGCTCCACGGACTGTCCTTGACGAGATGGATTTTTCGCGTGTCAATCTCGATGGCGATTCCCATGTCCTCTCGGCACTTGCGAATCGCGCTCGCCAGCCCGCCAAACGTCAAGCCATGGTCTTCTTCCGCATCGCAAGCCACAATCAATCCGCAACGCCGCTTCACGAGTTCGTAGAGGCCAAGATTATCGAAATGCCCGCCGTCGGATAGATAAACGAATTTGCTCCGGTCGTCGGTCTGCGCGAAGAGCTCCTTGACCAGGTACAAGAGCCCGATGGTGGGCCCGGATTTCTGCCAGGTCTCTTTTCTGCGAGGATTGCCGGCCCACACACCGAGGCGCACGTTGAACAGTGTCATCAGAAACGCGACGGGAATCGAGCTGTGATACCCCATGTTTGGACTGACGGCGGCGCCAGAAATCCCTGCCGCCGCACCGAGAAGAATTCCGCCACCCTTGAAGCAGTACGATGAAGTTGGCCGGTAACCAAAGTCGCGGTCTCCGGCGTCTACTGCTTGGCCCGATTCGCTCTCGTTGCCGCCATCGTGTTGTTCTTTGTCACTCTTGCGTTTCAATTGCGAGGTGTCCAGCTTCTCGAGCCAGACATCGAAGCCGCAGAATTTCGGCGTCAGGATAAACGATTCGGCCATCCGTTCCTGCCAGGCGAGTTCCTTGCCGTGGACAAGGTTCAGCGCTGCATTCAAAATCGGATACGGGCCCGAGAAGGACTTCTTCGCATCGATAGAACTCAACAGCAGATCATCCTGCGCATCGAAGCCTGTAAATGGGTGCGAGCGGCGATCGGGACCCTGCGCCGCGCCCAGATAGCAACGCACCAGCCGGTTCCGATAGAACAGGTGCATGCAGAACTCATTGATGTCAACGCGGCTGGCAAGGAACAACGCTACGCCAATCAGAATTAGTGTGGCGGCGATCAACCAGGTGGCAATCCCGTCACCACGCGAATACCAGGGTGTTCCTGTCGCGAGCGGGGCAATCGTTCCGGAGCGGATAAATTCGGCCAGAGCTTGCGGGGCACGCAAATGCCCCGAGAGATTAATCAGCAGGTGGTAGATCTGCGTCGAGAGCACGATCAGTAGCCCGACAATAAAGACGTAGGGTGCGGGCTTGGCAATCCACTCGAGCGACGAAGTTCCGTTTGCTTTGCCCGTGGACTTGCTCCGTCCGGCCGCCAGCCCCCCGATGGTCGTCGCGATCCAGATGATGATCGAGCTGTACTTGGAGAGGGCAGCCAAACGCGGCCAAGCATCCCTGAAAATCTTCCAGACGATAGGGGAATAGAGAGAGAGTACGCACAAGCCGGTCCAGGCCAGAGCAAAGATTAAGACCCAGGCACCCAGGCGGTTCCACCATTCGCGTTTCTGATTTGTGAGGCACAGGCCCATCAGTCCGATGTGCAGCGTGCCAGCCAGCAGAAAAATGTTGAGCACCAGGAGTGCTCCGAAGGCCGAAAAAAGAAGATCATGATGACCTCGCCAACCGTTGAAGAGTGTCTGGACCGCTCCCAGCAGAGCGCCGGCCAGCGCGCCCGCGTACGGGGCTCCGAACAGGGCCGCCGCCGAACCCAACAGCCACCCCGGTAAATGCCGGCCTCGCTCCGCGGAATACGGGGCAATTGCCCACAGCCCCCAGAACACGACGGTCAGCAAGACCGTCAAGGAAATGGCAAATCGGGCATGACTGTGTCCCGGGCTGGTCCAAGCCTGTAGCGGGTTGGCAGCGAGGTCGAATACCCAGGCCAGGATCGCAGCCGTCAGAACGGTTACGAGAACGCGCAATACAATCCGGGGCTTCGAAGGGGAAGCCTGCTGTTCGCTGTCCTCTTCTTTGCTCGATTTAGGAGTATTGCAATCACGGAAGGAGGCGTTGGCTCCGGGCGGCCACATCAGGGAAAGTAGAACTCCTGCAACCCCGCCAAACATCCATAGAAACGTATATCCAATCGCGCCGGCCTCCGCCCATTCCACTAGCGTCTGTGGGCGCCTGAGGACGAGGAGTTTGTCCGGCCAGAGCCAGCCTCCGATAAACCACGCCGCCACAGCAAGGAGGACCACGCTGAAAATCACGTAACCTTGCACGGTGAATGGCGCGAACTTCCGCTTGGGATAGAAAATCCGGGAAGCCATATTCAGCGTGATGAAGGTGATGCACACTGCCAGAATCGCAAGAGCAATTCGGAAAGATTCGGCGGGGAAGTTCCACATACGCGCTGAAAGCGCGGCTCCGATCCACGGGAGCAGGAGAATGGCAGACAGGGCCAAAATGAGGATCACTAGATTCAGCAGAGTATTGCGAAGATAATTCGCGATCATCGTCCAGGTGTCGGCGCCAAACAGGCCGAGTTCAGGAGTCAAATAATTGCTGTACTCACGCAAGAAGCGGATTTCGTGCGGCTCCTGGTATCCCTTCTGGTCGGCGCGCTTCGGCGTCAGGCCTTGCGTCACCGTATCCATCTTGGACCGGCAAAGCCAGCTTGTGAGCCAGCTCCCGATGTACCCGCCGCCGGAGACGGTGGAAAGGAAGTCGAACCGCCGCAGGAAATTCATTTCCGCCAGGCCCTGAAGCACGCCCAGATTGAATGTGGCGCTGCGAATTCCGCCGCCGGAAAAGGCCAGGCCCACAAGCTTCATCTCGTGCGCCTTCTTGATCAATTCGTCCCAGTGAGGATCCGCAGCTACAGACTTATCCTCCTGAGCTTGCTTTCCCTCATTTCTTGGGTTCGGGGTGTTGGCTGAGCCTAAGGAGCGATCAACCCCAGGCATTGCCTCGCCACCAGGATTCATGCCACGATTTTTCCGCGAGGCGATGATTTCCTCCTGCTCAACTGTAAGCACGTGCCGGAGATCGAAAGCTGATTGCGGCTGCTCTGGGCGTTCGCCGGAACCGGATGAAGCAGGCTTGCCGGATGTCATCGCAACGTCCCTCGAATACTCCATTTCGCGCGCATATGAGTTTGGCCTGGGCCGCCGCTGAACCAGCTACGATGGGTGGAGGTAAGTGCGTACTGATTAAATATATATCTGGCCGGTTATGCGAGTGGCAATCTATTCGAGATAAGAGGTCGAGTCAAGGAAAAGAGAATCGTTTGCGCAGCGTCCTCAATGACAAATCCTGCCCGCAGCGTAGGTTCCATCCTTCGGAAGACAGGCTGCGTTTTATCTAATCCCAGGAGAATGTGAATTGACCGGAGAAGAACATTTGTTCTAGGCTGCGCGAGCTGTTTGGACGCAATTCATTATTTTCTCTGCCGGGGGGCGCGATGATTCGGGAAACAGAAGGGAACACTTGAACATTGTTGGGAGTCTTGCGCGGGACCGCAATTCTAGGTCTGCTTATTCTCGCAACTTTGGCGGCTGCTACCGTAAGGGCGCAGGAGAAGGATGCGCAGCAATCCAAGGAGGGCGCAAAATCCGAGAAGAAGGAAGAAGGCCTGCCGCTGAAACCCACTCGCAAGATATCTTTCACGACCGAGGAAGGCACTTGGATGTCGCTCGACGTTTCCCCCGACGGCAAAACAATCGTCTTCGTTTTGCTCGGCGATCTTTATCTCCTTCCGATGGAGGGCGGGGAAGCCAAGCGCGTGAGCAGTGGCCTGGCGTGGGATTGCCAGCCGCGCTTTTCGCCTGGCCTTTACTTCTGGCAAAAATCGGACGCCGAAATTCAGAGAATCGGTCCGTAGGGTTCAGCTCAGCAAACATAACATTTGGCGAGATTTGCGGGCCTCAAACGACCCCGCGGGACACTCGAAATCAGGCCAGGCTGCGACATTTTGAGTATTATTTTAAGTATCTTTCCAGATAGGGCCTACTAAAAGCTGTATCGAAAACGCATAAGCTAGTCGCCGAGTTTTTGTAAGCCGCTTATTTTAAGGGAGTTAGAGTTGTAGTTTGGTTTGGCAACAAGACTGCCATATGATTACCGAACCTTTCGGGGTGTGTTGTAGGCATTTGTACTCAATCGAGAATTCTTCTTTAGGAGGGGGCGCAATGGGGCGTATCAATAAGCTGTTCTTTGTATTGGTCACTTTGTCTCTTTTGATCCTCGCGGTGCAGCCGGTTGGCGCACAGACGACAAAGGGGTCAATTTCCGGTGTGGTCGTGGATCAGACCGGCGCGGCAGTGCCGCAGGCCACCGTCACCGTAACCAGTCGTGCGACGGGCGATAAAGCTTCGGTTACGACCAGTGATCAGGGTGGGTTCCGCTTCAACCTTCTGACGATAGGCTCGTATGACCTAGAAATCACCAAGCAAGGCTTCAAGAAACACAAGCTTACGAGCGTGTCGGTGGACCCCAGCGTGGATCACGGACTCGGCACGGTAAAGCTCGAGTTGGGTGAGATGTCTTCGACCGTGGAAGTCACCGCCTCGGCGCCACTCATGGAGACCTCCCAAGCGCAGGTGACGACTTCAATTTCGGGGGATAGACTGGTTTATTTTACGGGCATCGGAGAGAATCAAGGGCTGGACAACCTGGCTCTTCAAGTCCCCGGCGTTATTGCCACCCGCGACGCGAATTTTTCAAATAGCAATGGCGGCGGTGGCTTCTCAGTGAACGGAATCCGCGGCCGAAACAACGACCAGCAGATTGACGGGCAGAACAACAACGATAACTCCGTCGCTGGCCCCGGCCTCTTCATCGGAAACGTTGACTTTGTCCAGGAATACCAGCTCACGACGAACAATTTCGGCCCGGAGTACGGCCGGAATTCCGGTTCCGTCGTCAACATCGTCACAAGGGGTGGTACGAACACTTGGCACGGCACAGTTTCGGGCACGTATAGCAACAACAACATGACGGCCCTGACCAACGAACAGATATTCTGGCAGGGATTGAAGAAGGTGCCCAAGTTCAACAATGAGTTCACGGGCGGCACCATCGGCGGGCCGATTTGGAAGAACCACGTGTTCATCTTCGGCGGTTTCGATGACAATATCATCTCTTCCACGGGCGTGTTTCAGTCCTCCAGCAGGACTCCGACTCCGCTCGGCCTGGGACAATTGTCGGCCTGCTATCCGGGAAGTCCCAGCGTGGCTTCCTTACGGGCCCAAGGACCCTACGGAATCGGCGGTGGCGACCCCACTGCCGTCATCTCGGGGGCTGTGAACGTCACTTTGGCTGGTCCGACAGGTATCGCCAACGCCTGCACAGTGCAAATCGCTCCGGTACAGCGGACTCTTGGTAACCCCATCCATATTTATGACTGGATTTACAAGACGGATGTGACGATCAGCCAATCCGACCGCTTCAGTGGCCGGTATCTCTACCAGAAGGAGAATTTTATCAACGGCGGCAACGGGGCCACGGCGAATGCGTCTGGCTATCCGCTGAGCGTCCCCAGCTTGAGCTCGTCCTTCCTCCTGGACTGGTCGCATACGATTTCTTCGAGGATGCTCAACGAAATGCGGGTGAGCTTTAGCCGCCTAAACGTTGACTTTGGCACTAACACTCTCGGGAACACGATTCCAGGTAAAGGTCAGCTCGAGTCCGCCCTGGCAAATATCGCTATTAACACGACCCAAGGCAACTCCATCACGGGTTATGGTCCGGCGACGAACCTGCCCCAGGGCCGCATCGTAAATACCTGGCAATTGCAGGATAACTGGAAT
>JBGQEW010000011.1:0-30750 GCA_041496565.1 Terriglobia bacterium
AACAGCACCAAAATGTTCCGCGAGCCTTCGAGCGGAACCGCGCCGCCTTTGGGCGTGTCGCTATGCATCGTGACTCCGTCGTTTGTGTGCTCCAGCCGGCACCGGCCGCAGCCCCCATCCCAATCCGCATCTCCTCCGTAGAAATTGTTGCAGCAGATTTCCCGCTGGCTGGGAATCATCGGCACCGCGTAACCAATCCATGCGGGCGACGATTGGCTCGCGACGATGCCTTGTACAGTCCGTTCCAGGCCTGCCGTGGCCGAGCGCGTTTCCAGTTTCGTGTTGACGGTGCGTGGCGCCTGCGCCCCCGCCGGTATCGCGGCGAGCAGCGCGAACATCCCGAGGCCCAGAACGTGATGCGTTGAGCGATTCATCGCTGTCCTCCCACGGCTCTTACTTATTCAAAATTTCCATCATGAACGCCACGGCTTCCTTCGAATCCATCAGCGAAAGTTTCTGCACCGCGGCTTTCTTCAATTCAAGATTCGTCTCTTTCCGCGCGATGGAAACCAGCGCGTGCGCGTTTCCCTCGAGGAATAGCGCGTTCAGCACTTCACGTTTGTCGTCGGTATTCGGATCGTTGGCGTAGATGTCCAGCAGCGCTTCGCCGGTCTTGGAGGAGCCCATCAGCCCGAGATTGCGGATCGCTTTGCGCCGCAATTCCGGATTCTTCTCGGTGTGCGCCAGCTCGATCAGCCGGTCGGGGCTGCCGGAAATGAACATGCTCTGCAGAATCGCCTCCTTGTTCTCCACCGTTGGCTCGCTTTGATAGAGCTGCCACAGCTCATTTTGCGCGCCCATCACGCCGAGCTGGCGGATGGCCTCACGGCGCAGGTCCGGAACTTTCTCACTCTTGGCTGCGGAGAACAGGCGATCTTTTTCGCCCGCGATCATGAAGCTGCGCAGAATTTGCCGCTTCACGTCAATGTCGTTCGACGAGGCGTAAATGTCCGAGAGCGTCTGCCGGCTTTCCGCGCTGCCGAATAAACCAAGATACTCGATCGCCTTGCGCTGCAATTCCGGATTCGACTGCCCCCGGGCAATCTTGCTGATGACTTCGCGGGCATCGGGCGATCCGCTTTGTGCCAGCACGAAAAGCGCGCGCGCCTTCAGCTTCGGCGAGCCGTTGCCTTGCAGGAACTTCTGAAGCATCGGCGCGGCTTCCTTCGGGTCCATCTGCTGCAGGCCATTGAGTGCGAGAAGCTTCAGGTCTTCGTCGCTTTGGCTTTCGGGATGCATGGACTGCCCGGAAGACTGCCGGACTTCCAATTCGAGCGCTTTGGCGTCATTCAACCAGCGGCTCTGGGGATACTTCTGCCGCAACGCGCTCAGCGTCGCCAGCGCATCCGCGCGCCGCCCCAGCTTGTTTTCCGCATACGCCTTCCAATAAAGCGCCGCGTCAGCGTGGGGGCCATTATTCTCGGCCACCTGCTGGAACTTCCCCCGCGCCTTATCCCACTGCCTGTCATCCATGTACTCCGTGCCGTTGTCGTAGAGTTCTATTTCGCGATCGAGCGCCTCCTGTTCTCGATCACGCTTTTCTTGTTCGCGGTCGCGTGCCTCTTGCTCTCGATCGCGCTTCTCTTGTTCGCGGTCTTTCTGCTCGTCCTGCGCCTCGGCGTCTTCTTCACTGTCGCGCTGAAGATCGGCCGCTGCGGTCGGATCGCCTGCGGGGATGACACTCGGAATCCCGCCCGTGATTCCGCCAGGAACACCCACGGGAATGCTGGCGAGCGGCACTCCGGGAAGCGAGGCGTGAATTCTTCCAGGCAACCTGGCCGGAATACCGGCGGTCGGCGCGACTGGCGCTTCATGCGGCGGTGGAATCGGCGCGGCGCGCTCAGGCGTCTGCGCGGCGGACGGCACCGCCGCCGCAAGCGGCAATACCGAGAGCAAAAGGAATGGCAGCACTTTCGAAGTCATGGTTCTCTCCCTAACAGGCTTATGATTTTTCTCTTGCCGGCGCCGGTGTCGGTGCGGCTTCAGGGGTCGCGTTCTTTTCCCGCTCGCGTACCTCCGAGCCGACCACGCGCACCTTGAACAGAATTCCGCGCGCCTCAATCCGTTTCTGTATCTCCCCGAGTTGCGACGCCGAAAGCTTCGACGGGCTGTGCACAATCTGGAGCAGCACCGGCTCGAGCTCATCGAGCACGGCGGCAAGCGTCGTGTTTCCGGAGCGCTCCGCCGTCTGCCGGTAGAGCCGGTTCGCCACGACCAAATCCTGCGCGTGCCCCTGCTCCATCGAAATATCGACGACTCCGGCGCCCGCGCCCTTCGGTGGTTCCGCATTCTCCAGCTCGAGCAGCAGCATCTGCGAGCGGTCCAGGTGATCGCCGACGGCCACGAGTAAAATTCGTTCGCGCACCGGCGCCGAAATCGGCGCGTTCGCCACTTCCGTCGTCTTCGGTCGCGGCCAATAGCGCCCGGCAACAAACGCCGCGACGATGACGAGCGCCATCGCGCCTACGAAGGCCAGCCTCGGAGGCGCGAGCCACGCGCGCCAATCGAAGCCTGGCCGGCGTTCCAGCTTCGGTTCGATCTGGCGCCACACGCGCGCACCGTACGCTTCGTCGCGCTCCGGCACCGGCGCGGCGTCCACCGCCGCCAGCACGCTTTCGAGCGACTCCAGCGCTTCGCGGCACGACGCGCACGCGCGAAGATGATTCTCGATTTCCGCGCAGTCCTTCGCTTCGCCGTAGCGGAACTCGATCAGTTGCTCCTCGTTCAGATGATTCATCGTTGTCGACTCACCAAGGGTTTCAATTCCTGCCGCAATTTCTGCACCGCGCGAAAGACGCTGTTCTTTGTTGCCGTCGCGCTCGTCCCCAGCGCCCGCCCGATTTCTTCGATCGACATTCCCTCGTGATGGCGCATCACGAAGGCTGCGCGTTCCATGGGACTCAGTTTCCCGAGCGCCATCTCGACGTGCCGGCCGATTTCGCCGCTCAGCGCCAACCGATCCGGCGCGGGATCCTTTGTCGCCACATCGAGCACCGCTTCGCCGCCTTCGGGATCATCCGGAGCGCGCAACTCCTCGGTTGGCCGCCGCCGCCGGAGTAAATCAAGCGAGCAATTCACCGCGATGCGGTAGAGCCACGTGCCGAAATTCGCGCGGGATTCGAAGCGATCGAGCCGCCGATAGGCGCGTAGGAACGCTTCCTGCACGACTTCCTCGGCGTCCTGTTCATTTCCCGTCATCCGGTAGGCGAGCCGGAACACACGGCGGCTGTGGCGCTCGACAAGCACGCGAAACGCGTCCCGGTCGCCCGCCAGAGCCCGCGCCAGGGGGGCGGCGTCGCTCCCTTCCGTGCTCTGCGCCATTCAGTCATTAGACCACCGAAGGCCTCCACTGGTTAGGTCGCGCCAGGGGCAAAACGGGGAACCGCCAATAGGGTGTGCTCTATCGGTGAGGCCGGGAGGCGAGCAAGGTGAGAATGAACTGAGACGACCGAACGATCCTGCAATTTACGGCAAGCCGGCGGAGACTGCGCCGAAGGCAGGGGCCACGCAATCCGCAAATCAGCCCATCGACGTGAAGTGCTCCGGTTCGATCTTATAAAGCACTCTCACTTCGCCCGGCTGGCGGCCAGGATAGACGGGCTTGCCGAGATATTTCTGCGAGAGTTTGTTGATGTGGTCGTCGGCGCCGTTCTGCGTGATTTCTACCACCCGGCCGCGAATCTCTAGATACCGATACGGATTTTCCGGATCCTGGATCGAAAGCGACACGCGCGGATCGCGGCGAATATTTTTGTCCTTCATGCGGCCCTTCGCCGAATTGAACAGGACGTACTTGCCGTCGTAATCGATCCAGACCGGTGTCACCTGCGGGCTGCCATTCGGCATCACCGTCGCAAGATTCGCGAACGCCGTCTTCTTGAACAGATCGACAAATTTGTCTGGGATTGTTTGCGCCATCTGACCTCCTGATTGAATGATTCGCGCGGCCCAACGCGAAAACTCTATCACGGCACCGCAGCCATGCGTGACAATCCGATGCCGCGCCGCCATCCCGGAAATTCTACTCCACCTTCGCGCCCCAGGTGCGGTCCGCCTCGGGCCGAGGCTCCCTCGAACTGCCGCAGAAAATAAAATAAGGTTCAACTCCCGCCCCGCGCCTTATGTCATAGCCTAAGTGACTGAAACGGCTGTGCTTGCCATCTTTGTGCACCAGCGAGTGACGCTTTCTGTCACTCCACCGCCAAATCCGGACAATTCTGGCCTCAAACCACATGCCTCCGATGCGCGGAATAGCCTAAAGGTCATCATTCTTATGAGTTGCAGCGGTTGGCATCGCCTGTGCTCCTTACTACTTCCCCAGCCTCTGAGCGTGCTCTGAGGAGATTAGAGGCAATGATTCTAGCAATCACAGTTTTGTTCTTGCAGGTTCCTGCGGTTCCGCGCGGGGTTTCGGCGGCTGTCTTGCGGAAGACGGATCCTCCGCGAGCGGAAGCCGCACATTCTTTCCGCGAGAACGAATCTCGCCGCCGCTTCGACGGCGTCCAACTCCTACCGTCCACCCGCCACGGCGTGGTGGAACCAGTGCCGCTCAAATTTGTTCCGGCGCCGTTCGGTGTGCATCCCTCGGCCGTTCCGGTGCTGGCCGTTGCCAGCGCGGAAATCGGGCCGTCTCTACCCCGGGCGACGATGGGAGCAACGACAGCCTTTCCGACTCCGAGTGCCTTCGTTCCTCCAGGAGGCTTCATTGCCAGGCCTCCGGAACCCCCGAAGTCACGCCGCTATTGGATTGCTCTCGGCATCGCACAACACAGCGCGGCAACATTCGATGCTTGGTCCACTCGTCACGTGCTGGCGCAGGGCGGCCGAGCGGAAGCCGATCCATTTCTCAAGCCCTTCGCGCATTCGAATATGCTTTACGGCGCCATTCAGGCCGGGCCGGCTATGCTCGATTACTTCAGCCGGCGCATGCTCAAGAGCAACAATCGCTGGATGCACCGCTTGTGGTGGGTGCCACAGTCTGCCGCCACCGTCGGCTTTCTCTTCTCAGGCGCGCACAACCTCGCCAACTAACCCTCGAACAATTGTCCGCTTAAGCGCACCGTTCGCTGAAAATCGCGCGGGATGCACGTGTCCTTCGGAATGCGGTACTCTTCTCGCGTGGGGAATGAAGAGGACAAGCGGAACGAACTCTCTCGCTCCGGCTTGTGCGTGGACTGTCAGCACGCGCGCCAAATCGACTCCGCGCGGGCCTCGACGTTCATCTTCTGCGCGCTCTCTTTGAGCGACCCGGCGTTCCCGAAATATCCGCGCCTGCCGGTCCTTGAGTGCTCCGGTTACTCGCCGAGGAATTAGCCCGCAGCGGGCGTCAGCTCGCGCTCACAGAGAAAGCAGAAATTCAATGAGGGCTTCCTGATCCTTCTGCTTCAGCTTCTTGAAATGTTCGGTAGCTTCGCTGGCTTCGCCGAGGTGGCGCAAGATGGCGTCGCGCAGGCTGGAGGAGCCTCCATCGTGCATCAAGCGGCTGTGCGTGCGAACTCCCCACAAGGGCGCGGTCCGCAATTTATTTTGCGTGTTTCCGAAACTTTCGACTGAGAAATTCTTCCAATGAATCTGATACATGTTGCGCCCGTAGTGTTCCTCCATCGCCATGACGATTCCGTCGCCGGTTCCCACATCGTGCAGCAGGAAATCCCCGAACGGATGGAAGCTCCTTCGCCCCAGTGCGTCGGGAATCGTAAATGTGCCGCCATTGATCTTTGTTCCCGCGGCCGCGGTGGTCAGCGTCCGGACGTGGCACGTGGCGCATCCAAGCTTGTCGAAAAGCGCGGAGCCTTTTTTCGCTTGTGGAGTTCCCGCAAGTTCTTCGTCGCGCGCGGGAGCTTTGGTCGCGCGCATGAAGCGAGCGAAGTGATCGACGTCGGCGAGCCCGTCCGGGCCGGGCTTGTCATTCGGTTCGTCAACGGTGTTGCAGAGTTTCGTCACTTCATCCGGGAAAAGCCGCGTCGTGATTCCCATTTCATTGAGGTAGGCATCGCCTGAAAACGCCAGCAGGCTCGCCTGCTGATCTTTCCAGCCGAATCGCCCGAGCCGAGTTTGTCCCGGCGCTTCCACCAGGGGAACATAGAGCACCTGGCCGCAGATTTTGCCGTGCGAGGCTTTGCATTGGTCTTTCGAAAGATCGATCAGAGTCTCATCCGCAACCGCCTCGACGAAGCCGTCGCCCAACAGATTGAGTGAGACGCGCGTCGTGCGAACGGTTTCGGTGTCGGGGACATGCTCTTGAATCTCCGTTTTCGGGAACGCGCCGCTCGGGCAAATCGCGCGATCGTTCACCAGCGAGCGGCCAGTGATGGTTTCCGCTCCATGCGCGATGGGAATTTCCGGATTGAGGAATTTTCCTTTCGGCCCCGTATGCCCCACGCGCAGTTCGGTGACCTGGCTGGGGCCTCCCGAAGTCGGATTCTGATGGCACTCGCGGCAGGATTGCGCGTTATAAAGCGGTCCAAGTCCGTCGGCGACTTCCTCGACTTCATCGAACTTCGCTTGATCGGCTTGATGAGTCGCGTCATCCACCGCGCCATTGCTCTTGTTGTCGAAGCCGGTTGGCACTTCCGGAAATTGAGGAGCGGCGCAAACGAGCCCAAAGAGCAGCACAGTCGCCGCGATGAAGAGTTTCATCGAATCTCCCTCCCCGAGCGAATCCGAATCGGGGCTTAGATTGTGAATACACCTTCATCGCCCCGCGGCAAAGGCCAAAGGAGCGAGGCGCTGCTCAATTCGGCACGCCCCTCACGGCGCAACAGCCGCGCCTTCGCTCATCGTAGCTATTTCCGCTGGCCGTTCCAGCCTTCAAGATCCAGCCTCCAGCCTTCCGTCCTGAGCCCCAAAAAGGGCAGTTTCATTTTGCGATTAGAGCGGTACCCGCTTCTTTCTTTTCAATGAGTTGCAAGCGTTGCTAATTATTTTGGTTTTCGATTAGCAATTAGAAAATTCCACGTTTCGTCGTTCTCCGTTTGCGTCCGCGTGCCCGGCTTGGATGGCATGCGCACTTGCACGCCTCGGTCATTACGGATTTACGTTAGCACCATACGAACGTGTGGAACAGACCTAGCGCCTGTGGACACAGGGAGCGACAAACCTACGAAGCTTGGATTACTTTCCGCGTACTTCACTCTCACGTGGTCCCGACGACGGTGGGCCAAGAAACGCAGGAAATTCCACTCTCTGACTGGAGCAAAAACGAGGGCCAGGTCACGGGACTGTGCGGAAATCGTTTCCTTTTGGCCCGGGCCGCATCAAAACCGCCAAGCACAATCCCGTCCACGATCACCTGGACGAAAGAAAGAGGAAGATCACCGCAATGATGAAAGTAATGGCCATCGCCACGATAGGAAGTCGAGACCAGCCCCTGTTCGGGGCTATATGCCAGTATCCGGAATAGAGTCGGAAATCCTTTCGCGGCGATTGCCAAACATCCACAGAGAAGCCCAGGCTTCGCATACGATCCAAGATAAAGCCTGCACAAATATTCGCGAGCACTGCAAAAATCATCGCAACTGCGAAGAAGCCGATTCTGGTAGCCACGAAGAAGTCCCGCAACATGACCACATTTTACTACCCAATAGGCCCCGCCACAGTCCCGTCAAGTACCATCCTAAAGAGGGGAAGCTGTAAGCTTCTGATTTCCAAAATAGCTCGAGTGCATATCCTACAAGCTCTGACGCAGTTCTTCGATAGTAGCTAATGTCTGGGGTTAGGCAGAATCAGTCATCCAAGACTTCACCCTCCTATAACTGAAATCATAACTACCGAAACAAAAATAGAGATGTAGAATCAGTTTCCTTTCGGAAAGGTGCTACGCCAGGTGTTCTGGCGCGCTTGCACTTAGGCAGACCAGAATGTTTGTCATTTGTTCCAGAGTGACTGTCTCGCCGAATTCAAGCCCGGCACGGATGTCTCGATGACCATCCATGCGGTAAACGATCTCAATAGCTCGTTAAAGAAGGTGCGAGCGCTTCACCTGATTTTGCTTCTGGAGATACCGCTCTTCGTCTATGCAGGAGAGGTTTTCAGTCCAGCGAAAACGAAGGACGCCAGGGGAGTCGAATTGTTTCTCCTTGCTTTAGCCGCCTTCAACATCTGGTCTGTTTTGTCTTGGTATCGTCGAAGAGTACGAATGGCGTGTGAGGCTCTGCGGTCTCACCCGGGGGATCCTAAAGCCGTCACCCGATGGAAGGCGGTAAGCATCGCTTTGCTGAGTTTGTGCTTACCATTCGCCCTTTACGGCTTCGTGTTACGTGTCAGTGGCGGGACGTTTCTAGAGGCCGCGCCCTTCTACGCTTGCGCGCTGTTCTTGTTGTTGGTCTTCACGCCTCGGCGTCCGTAGAGCCGCATTTCCGTACATGCCTGAGCACAAGAGAACGAACAAGAAGGCTTGCATTTCCAAACTTGATGATTTCAAGTTCTGGAATGCCCCCTAGAACGGCCAGTAGCCATTGCCAGAATTCTGCAGAGGCTTGGTAAGACACTTCCCGGGCGGAAGACAAATTGAGTTGTGGTTTTTCGGGTACGGGCGGGCTGGTTGAAAAAGTTCGAAAATCACCCTCTACGGCCCGTCCCGATCAAGACTATCGGGACGCAAAGAGCGCACGACTTCTTGTGGAATCTGTGGTGAATCCAATCTTGCTTGGCCTGTCGATGCAGGTTCCGGAGACCGCTATCAGAACGGCACGCTGAGCGCCTTCACGCAAAAACAGTGCTACACTCCCGTGGTTCTTTCGCCATGGATTGCCCAGCCTGCCATTATCGGGTTGCGGAGAGCGCCCGCTTCTGCCCGTCTTGCGGCGCGGCGCTTGCCGAGAGCGCGACACCGACGCTCTCGCACGCCGACGGTGGCGCCATCTCGCCGACTGCACGTAAGACCTCGATTGAGAAAACGGAATCCGATTCCGGGTTTTCTTCCGTGCACGGCGCCGCCGGCAGCGGCCGCTTTGATCCCGGCACGCTGCTCTCCCGCCGCTACCGCATTGTGGCGCTGGTCGGCAAGGGCGGCATGGGTGAGGTCTACCGCGCCGATGACCTGCGGCTCAGGCAAACCGTCGCGCTGAAGTTTCTCCCCGACGCGCTGGCGGAGGATGGCGGCGCGCTCGCGCGGTTTCACAACGAGGTGCGAGTGGCGCGACAGGTGTCGCATCCGAACGTTTGTCGCGTGTTCGACGTCGGGGAATCCGAAGGGCGGACCTTCCTCACGATGGAGTACGTGGACGGCGAGGATCTGTCGTCGCTGCTCCGACGCATCGGCCGGCTGCCGCCGGACAAGGCGCTCCAAATCGCACGCCAACTTGCCGCCGGGCTGGCTGCGGCCCACGAATACGGAGTTCTTCATCGCGACCTGAAGCCTGCCAACATCATGCTCGATGGTCGTGGCAAGGTTCGCATCACTGATTTCGGCTTGGCCGTAGTCGCCAAGGAAATCCAGGCTGCGGAAATCCGGTCCGGCACGCCCGCTTACATGGCACCGGAGCAGTTGGCAGGCAAGGAAGTGACGGTCAGGAGCGATCTGTACTCGCTCGGAATGGTTCTCTACGAGATTTTCACCGGCAAGCGCCCGGTCGACTCCGTCACAACGGGCGACTTCGCCCGGCCGCGTCCGCACTCGACGCCCTTGAGCAGCTCGTCGAGCGCGCCCGAACTCGACCCGCTGGTCGAGCGGGTGATCCTGCGCTGCCTCGAAAAAGATCCGGCGCGGCGGCCCGCTTCCGCGATGCAGGTGGCAGCGGCGCTGCCCGGTGGCGACCCGCTGGCCGCCGCGCTCGCTGCGGGCGAAACGCCATCGCCCGAAATGGTCGCGGCCGCAGGGGAGTCCGAGGGACTGAACCCCGCAGCGGCGTGGGCCTGGCTAGCGAGCGCCTTCTTGGGAATCCTCGCCGTCGTCCTGCTGAATGCTCGCACGCTCCCCACCAGCATCGTTCCGCTGCAGAAACGGCCCGAGGTGCTGGAGGAAAAGGCCAGGGATCTACTGGGAAAACTCGGCTATACGGACCCGGCCGCTGACAGCACGGCGGCGTTTGTGAACGATGATGCCTATCTCCGATACGTTCGGCTCAACGACAAGTCAAAGACACGGCTGGAAAACCTTGACGCGCGGGCGATTTCCTTTTGGTACCGTCAAAGCCCGAGGATCTTGGTGCCAGCGCAGTTCATCGGCGGCATCACCGGCCAGGATCCGCCGATGGACGTCTCGGGCATGGCGCTGGTGTGGTTCGACTCGCGAGGGCAGCTCTTGAAGCTGGAGGTCGTTCCGCCCCAGCTTGAGAAGCTGCCGAGCGCTGCTCTGGCCCCCGACTGGTCTATCCTGTTCGCCGAAGCAGGTCTCGATCCAGTCGCGTGGACACCGACCGAGCCGATCTGGACGCCGCCCTCCTACGCCGATGTGCGATTCGCCTGGCAAGGCTCCCTGCCGGGGCGGCAGGGAACGCCGATGCGGATCGAGGCCGCGGCATTCCGCGGCAAACCCGTCTCATTCGAGCTGATCGGGCCATGGACCGAGCCAGCGCGAATGCGAATCCCCCGACAACTGTCCGGCGAACGCGCTGCCTATGTGATCCTGCTCGTCGTTTTCATCATCTTGCTGGCCGGCGGTGCGCTGCTGGCGTGGCGAAATCTACGGCTGGGCCGTGGCGATCGGAAAGGAGCCTTCCGGCTGGCGCTGTTTATTTTTGCGCTGGTGGTCGGGAGCTGGTTGCTCTCCAAGCACCACGTCGCGGCGATGGCCGAACTGGGATCGTTTGTCCAAATGTTATGTGGAGCGTTGTTCGCCGCAGGCTTCCTTTGGGAACTCTACATCGCGCTCGAGCCGTCTGTGCGGCGTCGGCGGCCTGAGACGCTGGTCTCCTGGAGCCGCTTGCTGGCGGGAGGTCTGCGCGATCCCCTGGTCGGCCGCTGTCTGCTGATCGGTTGTGCTGCGGGAACGGTAACTTCGTTGTTGTACCGACTGTATCTACTTTCTCTACCGTGGCTCGGCTATCCGCCGCAATTGCCGAGTCTCGAGCCCCCGCCCGCTGCTAGCGTGCTCCTTGGCGGGCTCCAGACTCTCGCGGTGATTGTGTCCGTGCCAGTCGTCGACATTTTCGGCGCTCTAGGGATTCTCTTTCTCCTCTTGCTCTTCCGACTGGCTCTTCGCAAGGAATGGATCGCGGTCGCAGCGGTTATCGTGACCTTCGCCGCAGTGGGTGCGCTCCAGAGTGAAGCATGGTTCCTCGCCGCAATCGTCCAGGCTCTGTGGGTCGGACTGCAGCTCTTCGTTCTGACGCGTTTCGGCCTGACAGCCCTGGTTGCAATGTCTCTCACCGAAGACTTCCTTCGATTTTTTCCAGCCACCATTCCCGCTTCGACGTGGTATGCGGCGATCGGATGGATCGGTCCCGCGCTGGTGGCCGGGCTCGCGATTTACGGCTTCTCCGCAGCAATGAGAGGCAAACCGCTTTTCGGCGGCGCCGCTTTTGAGGAATGAGCGGAACGTATTCGCTGCCGGGAAACGCTGTTCGCGATACCCATCTTGCATCGCGCATTTACAGCCTCAAGCGCTTCGCCGGAGTTGATTCTTCTAGAGCCTGTCTTCGTTGACTTGCTTTCGGGCGCAACCTAAAATGTGCGCGAAATGAAGGACTCCGCATCTCTTCTCGGCCAAACTGTCTCGCACTACCACATCGTAGAAAAGCTCGGTGGCGGAGGCATGGGTGTGGTCTACAAGGCGCGGGACACCCGCCTGGATCGTTTTGTCGCTCTGAAGTTCCTGCCTGACGATGTCGCCAAAGACCCACAAGCCCTGAGCCGTTTCCGCCGCGAAGCCAAAGCCGCCTCGGCCCTGAATCATCCCAACATCTGCACCATTTACGACGTCGGTGAGGATAAGGCCCAAGCGTTCATCGCCATGGAATACCTCGAAGGCTCGACGCTCAAGCACCACATCGGCGGCCGGCCCGTGGAGCTGGAAACCCTTCTCTCCCTCGCGGCAGAAATTGCTGAGGCTCTCGACGCCGCGCACGCCGAAGGCATCATTCACCGCGACATCAAGCCAGCCAACATTTTTGTCACCAAGCGCGGCCACGCCAAGATTCTTGATTTCGGCCTGGCGAAGCTTACAGATTTCGCGGAAGGCATTTCTGCCAGGCCCACCGCAACTGCGGAAGAATTGCTGACCAGCCCCGGCACGGCCGTAGGCACAATTGCCTACATGTCGCCGGAGCAGGTGCGCGGCAAAGAACTGGACGCGCGTACCGATCTGTTTTCGCTCGGCGTGGTGCTTTATGAGATGGCCACCGGCGCTCTGCCCTTTCGCGGAGATACTTCCGGCGTCATTTTCGAGGCCATCCTGAATCGAGAGCCGGTCGCACCCGTGCGTCTGAATCCCGATCTGCCGGCGCGGCTCGAAGAAATCATCAACCGCGCGCTCGAGAAGGACCGTGAACTGCGCTATCAGCATGCCTCCGACCTGCATGCGGACTTGCAGAGGCTGAAGCGCGATAGCAGTTCGGTCCGCGCCCATGTATTGCCTTCCGGACAATGGGAACAGGCGAGACTAGAGTCACAGTCTGCAACTTCTGGCGTGACACCAAGACATCCGAGGCGAAAAGGCTACTACTATGTTGCGGCTGCGCTTCTTGTGCTCGGGGCTCTGGCAGGAGGATTTCTCCTCTACCGCTCGTCTCGGAGCAGCCCCCCGGCCAGCAAGGATTGGGAGCAGCTCACTTTTTTTACCGACTCCGCTGTTTACCCGACTCTGTCCCCGGACGGACGGATGCTTGCGTTCATCCGGGGAAGTAATTCATTCTTCGGCCCCGGACAAATTTACGTGCAGTTCTTTCCGGACGGCCAGCCCGTTCAACTTACGCACGACTCGACGCAGAAACTAAGCCCGGCGTTCTCTCCGGATGGCTCGCTCGTGGCCTACGGCACCGGAGAACCTTGGGACACTTGGGAAGTACCTGTTCTCGGCGGTGATCCTCGCATCCTGCTACCTAACTCTTCGTCGCTGACATGGATCGAAGATGGAAAGCGGCTGCTCTTCTCCGAGATTAAGGCAGGATTGCACATGGCGATCGTGACCACGAACGAAGGCCGGGGAAACAGCCGCGACGTCTATTTGCCCCCCGGCGAGCGCAGTATGGCTCACCATTCCTATCTTTCGCCGGACGGAAAATGGGTGCTCGTTGTGGAGATGGACAGTCGTGGCGGCTTTCTGCCGTGCCGAGTTGTTCCCTTCCAGGGCGTCGGCGACGTCCGTGTTGTTGGACCTCCCGATCGCACCTGCATTGCCGGCGCCTGGTCGCCCGACGGCAAGTGGGTCTACCTGAATGCAGTCACCGACAAATCTCATCTCTGGCGGCAGCGATTTCCGGGTGGAGAGCCTGAACAAATCACTTCGGGACCGACCTCCCAGACGGGCATTGCGATGGCCCCTGACGGTAAGTCGGTCATTACATCCGTCGGCTCGAGGGACAGCACGGTGTGGCTCCACGACAAGGATGGCGACCACCAGATCTCCTCGGAAGGAAACGCCGAAGGGCCTTCGCTCTCCTCAGATGGAAAAAATTTGTATTTCTTGATGGCCAACGGCCAAACGCGCGGTGAAGAGCTGTGGGTCAAGGAATTGAGCAGCGGAAAGGTGGAGAGGCTCCTGCCGGGCTACCCCACCGAAGACTACTCAGTTTCCCGGGATGGAAAAGAAATCGTGTTCACCATGGACGACCAGAACGGCCACTCCAGCTTGTGGATTGCCCCGACGAATCGCCGCTCCTCCCCGGTGCGCATCTCCTCCACTCCAATCGAAGATTCTCCGCAGTTCCTGCCGGATGGCGATGTTGTTTTTCGCGCTGTCGAAGGTGGCTCGAATTTTCTCTATCGCATGAAAGCAGATGGAACCGGCCGGCGCAAGATAACCCCCGAGAGCATCTTGGATGTCGTCTCCGTATCGCCGGACGGCCATTGGATCGTTGCCAGTTCGAGTAGCCCCGACCAAGAGCACACGGCCGCGACCAAAGCGTTTGCGATGGATGGAGGCAAGGCTGTGACGTTGTGCCTGGGCTATTGCCTGCTCAATTGGGACACCACCGGAAAATTCGCGTTCTTGAACTACTCAGAACTGTTCGAGGTCACCTACGCGCTACCCGTGCAGCCTGAGTCGGGACTCCCGAAGCTGCCACCGGCTGGCTTCTCGCGAATAGAGGATCTCAAGAACGCGAAACCTGCCGCCGTGATTCCGGCTTTCGTATATTCGGCTCTAAGCCCCTCCGTCTATGCCTTCACTCGCCAGACGACTCGACGCAACCTCTATCGCATCCCGTTGCAGTAACTTTCCAGTTCGCGTATCCACCTCAAACAGACAAGGGCGGAGCCGCTCCTCCACCCGTCTCGGACTCGCACATTTCTATTCCGCCAAGGAATTGCGATGAACCTTTTCTACTTCAATCCAGCCGGTGGCCCTTTCTCGTTCCAAATTTGATTGAGATGCGACAAAGGGCGCTGATCCGCAGCTAGGAAGAAACCGCGTGAGCGCGGATCGGCTTGCGCCAGACCACCTGCTCGACTGGTCCGACGAGGAAAACCCAGCAAGCCGTGCCCGTCAACGCGACGCCTGTCAGGATGACAAAGGCCCAGTAAAAGTGCCCGGTGCGATCCAGGACAAATCCGGTGAGCGCCGGGGCCACCACACCTGCGAGATTGCCGACAAAATTCTGGAAACCTGTCCAGCGTCCCGCGGCCTGGGGTCCGGCGAGCGTCTGCGTAATGGCCCAGAGATTGGAAGCGCAAACGGCGAAAAAGATCACACCCAATATGATCGCGGCAACGCAATAGAGAGGCCGGCCGACGACGGCGAGTCCAATGAAAATCCCCGAGCACGCCAGCCCTCCACCCGTAAAAGTTTTGCGAACGAGCGTGGGGGTTGCTCCCGAGGCGATCCAGCGATCGGAAAACCAGCCGGCCAGCGTTCCGAAACACGCCCCCAGCAGGTAAGCGGTCCCTCCGATCTTGGCCATGTTGTTCATGGAAAAATTCCGCTCGCGCACCAGATAGAAAGGAAGCCAGGTAATGAGGAAATAGTTGATGTAATTACCGCAGAATAGCCCGACGCAGGTTCCCCAAGCCGAGCGCAACCGCAGAGACTCGGCAAGACTTGGCGCGCCCGACTTGTCCACTTGAATGGCGCCCTGCCTCTTCGGCATCCACTTCAACCAGGGGACGATCCAGAGCAAGCTGACAAGGCCGAGCACGATGAAGAACGGGCGCCAGCCGAATCTGGCCATCAGCAGGCCACCCAACAGCATTCCAAATCCAGGTCCCAGCACGAGTCCCGCGGAGATCGCCGCATTGGCAAGCCCTCGATGCTCTTCCGGGAAGTTCAGCGCAATGATCTTTGAGTAGGAAGGATAGGCGACTGATTCGCCCATGCCGAGGAGCAATCGCAAAACCAACAGCGCCGAGAATATGTGTACGAGCCCCGTCGCGGCGGTCGCGACGGACCAGAGCAAGAACCCACCGGCGATGACCCAGTTGACGTTCAAGCGGTCTACCAGCCAGCCGGAGAAGAGTTGCATACAAGCGTAAGTCCAGAAAAACGCGGAGAGCAGAACTCCCAGTTGCGATGCGGAAATGCCAAGCTCGTCTTTCAGCAGGGGAGCAGCGATGGAAAGATTCCCGCGATCCACATAGTTGATGAAGGCTGAAATTGCCAGCAAGACGAGAACCAACGAGAGCGCGCCTGGGATGCCCTTATGCTGCGGTGCCAGGGGGGTTGGCATAAAGAGTGGGCATCATCTCCAGCAACCGGGTCATTTGCAACTCCATTTGCAGAATTTTTGTTTCGCGGTGTTGTGGTTGAATGCCTATCGCGCCAAGGAATCTCAGCACGGGTAGACAGGCTTGGTGGAGAAGCGGGAGCTCGGCAGTTGGCTGCGAGCGACACCGCGATAATTCCCGGATTGCCGCCCACTCGCAAATGATTGCCGTGTAGTGCTTCCCTCTAGAACTGGACACCTCGCATAGGTATGATCAGGGCCTCCCAACAGGAGGCAACATGAGCAGGAAACCGCGTGAAGACCGAACCCCGGAAGAGAAGTGGCAGATCCTGCAGGAAGGAATGAAGAGCGGGAGCGTTTCCGAGACGTGCCGGCGCTATGAGATGGCTCCGAATCTTTTCTCTCGCTGGAAGGATGAAGCCGAGCAAGGGGCCAAGGCAGCGCTTGAGGGGAGAAGCGCTGCCGCGGCTGAAACTGAAATTACTCAAAAACCTCAACCGTGAACGGCATATTCTCGATTGTGTGCTGAACTTAGCTGGAGATGAGCGGATCAATCCGCGGACTGATTCCTTCTGCAGTGCGGCAGTTCGAAATCCCAAAACCCAGGCGCTCTAAAGTCCACCGCAATCCGTTCCCAACGCGAGACGGAATTCGGGTATCATTGGATAGGGATGTTTCCCCACCATTTGAGGCGAACCAGTGTTAAAAGTTGGATTTGGGAGGGTCCGGTGGCCGCGCTTAATCGCCTCTGGAATTCGAAGTCAAAATGAGCCAAGTTATTGAAAATAAAAGGCGGGCGTCATCTTTAATCGCCACCAAATTTGACCCTCTGGTAGGGCTTCGTGCGCCCTCAAGAATAAGAGTAGCAGCGGCGAAGCGGGAAAGAACAGCGGGGCAAGGGAGAAGAAGTTGATTGCACGGTACACGCGCGGGGAGATGGGGCGGGTCTGGAGCGACGAGAACCGCTTCCAGAAATGGCTCGAAGTGGAGCTGGCGGCAACGGAAACGCTGGCCGAAGCGGGGCTGGTGCCGCGGGAAGCGGCGGCGCGCATCCGCGAGCGGGCGCGCGTGGACGTGGCGCGCATCCACGAAATCGAGGCGCGCGTGAAGCACGACGTGATCGCGTTTACGATGGCCGTCGGCGAAACAATCGGCGACGCGGAAGCGGCGCGCTGGCTGCACTACGGCCTGACGTCAAACGACGTGGTGGATACGGCGCAGGCGCTACAGGTGCGCGAGGCGTCGCGGCTGATCGAGCACGGCCTGGTGCGCTTCGGCGAAGTGCTCGAGCGGCGCGCGTGGGAATTCAAGGACACGCCGGAAATCGGGCGCACCCACGGCGTGCACGCCGAGCCGATCACGTTCGGCCTGAAAGTGGCCAACTGGTTCGCGGAAAATCAGCGCGGGCTCGAACGCTTCGGCGCTGCGGCCGCGCAAATGGCGGTGGGAAAAATTTCCGGCGCCGTGGGGAACTGCGCGCACCTGGGGCCCGAAGTCGAACAGAAAATCTGCGAGCGCCTGGGCCTGGCGGCGGCGCCGATTGCGTCGCAGGTGATCGAACGCGACCGGCACGCGCACTACGCCGCGACGTTAGGCGTCGTGGCCGCGTCGCTCGAACGCATCGCGCTCGAAATCCGCCACCTGCAGCGCACCGAAGTCCGCGAAGCCGAAGAGCCCTTCGGCGGCGAGCAGCGCGGCAGTTCGGCGATGCCGCACAAGCGCAATCCGGTGAACTGCGAGCAGGTGTGCGGCCTGGCGCGAGTGGTCCGCGCGAACGCGCAGGCGGCGATGGAAAACGTGGCGCTGTGGCACGAGCGAGACATCTCGCACAGCTCGGTCGAGCGCATCATCCTGCCCGATTCGACCATTCTGGTGGATTACATGCTCGCGCGGATGACGGACATTGTCGCGAATCTGCGCGTGTTCCCCGAGCGCATGCGGCGCAACCTGGACGCGACGCAGGGTCTGATTTTTTCCGGGCAGTTGCTGCAGGACCTGGTCGAGCACGGCGCGCCGCGCGAGGACGCTTACCAATGGGTGCAGGGGCACGCGATGGCGGCGTGGGAATCGGAGACGAGTTTTCGCGAGCGCGTCGCTGGCGATGCGAATATCCGGAAATTCTTGAAGCCGTCGGAAATCGAGCAAACGTTCAGTCTCGAGCGGCAGCTCCGCTCCGTGGACGCGATTTTCGCGCGCGTGTTTGGGGCAAAATCATCCGCGGCAAAGTGGTAAGTTTGAGTGCGGGAGCTTGCTCCCGCTTGCGCGGCGACGTCTCCTTAGGCGAATTCAAGACGAGGGCGCCGCTCCTAGAAGTGCTCAGAGGCAGGCGCGGGAAAGCAACAGCATGGTTCGGCAGGCTCACCACAAGAGCCGTCGCACTCCAAGATTGCCATCCAGTGGACGGCTGGAAATTTATTGGACGCGCTGGATGTAACGGGCAGCCGAAGTATCCACGCGGACCTTGTCGCCGTTGCCGACGAAGGGCGGAACGTTGATAGTGAGGCCGGTTTCGAGCTTGGCCGGTTTCATGACGGCGCTGGCGGTGGCTTTCTGGATGCTCGGCTCGGTGTCCGTCACGGTAAGGTCCACCGTGTCCGGCAGGAGGACACCGATGGGCTTGCCTTCGTAAAACTCCACCTTGACCGGAAGGTTGGCGATCAAGTAGTCCACCGCATCGCCGAGCAGTTCTTTGGACAGCACAATTTGTTCGTAGGTTTGCACGTTCATGAAGTGATGGCCTTCGGCGTCGCTGTAGAGGTATTCGAATTCGACTTCGTCGAGCACGGCGCGCTCGATGAATTCTTCGGCGCGGAAGCGATAGTCCACGATGGCGCCCGAACGCAGGCTGCGCATTTTCGTTTGCATCGCGCCGCGCTTGTTGCCGGGCGTGCGATGGTCCACACTGAAGATCGTGTAGAGGTCGCCCTCATGCCGGATGATCATTCCGGGGCGCAGTTGCGTTGCTTTCACCATCACTTGCTCCTGAGTCTTTCTAGATTCGTTTGAAGGCGACGCATTATGGAAGCGGCCGGCGCCTCGCCCGGCGTGCATAATTGACCGAGGCGAACCCGTTATTATAGCGGTGCGCGCTCGATTCGGTCAAACTAGAGACGAAGCGTAAATGGCCATCAGAAATTTTTGCCGAGGCACCTTCGCCGTCGCCGCGATGGCGGCGCTGGCGATCCCTTGCGCCTCCGCGCAGGACAAACTGCGCAATCCCAAGAAGGATACGGTGGTGCCGCAGACGGCGCTTTCGCTCTGCCCCGCGCTCGAGGTGGGGTCGCGCGAATCCGTGCCGGCGGGCACGGCGCTGGCGGTTTCCGCGGACGGAATCCATCGCGCCACGTGGCTGCACACCACCACCGGCGCTGCGCTCGATCTGCGGAATCGCGACACTGGAGTGACGCGGCGCATCGAGCTGGTTCCGCCACCGCTGCCGCCGGGAGTTACGTGGCGAGTGCAGGAAGTGGAATTCTCGCCCAACGGAAGCCGGCTCGCGGTGCGCTCCACCGGCGCCATTTGGGTGATCGATACGCAAGGGGCGCGCGTGCTGTTTCTCGCAGGAGTGGATGCAGCAACGCAAACGTATCCCGGTAAATTGTCCTGGGGCGGAAAACAACTGGCGATCACGTTTTGGCCAGTCGAATCGTACCTCGCCGACGCGGCAGCGCAGAAGCCGGTCGCCGTGCGAATCTACGACGGAACTACCGGGCAGGCGGCACGCACGCTCCATCTGCAGGTGCCCTCTTCCAACGCGTGGACCGAGCCGCGGCTTTCCCCGGATGGCAATCGAGTGACGGTGCTGGTGCGCGCAAACCATTGGCCCGGGAAGGCAGTCCTCATGCTGCTCGCAGCCGAAACCGGCAAGCCCCTGTGGGAGAAAGAAATCAGCGCCGAGGATCTGCAGTGGACGTCCGATGGAAAGCAATTGATGGCGCTCGGATCGGAGTTGGTGTGGCTCGATGCGGAGAACGGGAAGGAAGTTCGCCAAGCCAGCACGAGCGTAGCGCACAGCGAATACCAAAAGCTGCGTGTGAGCGAGGCGTCGCAAACTGCGACCGGAAAATTTTCCGTGTACAGCCCGTTCAAGAGGATGCTGAAGCGGAACGAGCTTCGGGAAACGCGCGAGGTGCTCTGGCAGCTCGATACCGGCAAGGGGATTTGTGAAATTCCGATCGCCGCGGCCAATTCGGTGGACACATGGCCGACCGCGCGCGATGAATTGATCTCACTCGAAGAAACCTATGATGTACGGCCGCCGCTGCGGCTGCTGAAGTCCGCGCAGATCGTCACCTACCGGATTTCGAAACCGGCCGCGCCCGCGAAGTCCGCAAAACCCTAGACTTTTTCATGCGTTGTGGACCTGCCGCTCCCCCGGAGAGGGCCAGCAGCTTCGATCCGCAGCCCGTGCCGACAAGCTCCATATAAGAAGGATTCCTCGTTCCGCCCTGCACCGTGCGGAGCAGCGCTCCGCTCGGAAGGACGAAAGAAGAAGTGCCACAATCGAGGGCTACGGCAATTGCTGCGGATGCTTTCGCGCCGCGGCCATTATGGTTTCGATTTCCGCGATGGTGCGGGGCAGGCGGGCGCTCATCATTTTGTAACCGTCGTTGGTGATGAGCACGTCGTCTTCGATGCGGGCGCCGAGATTTTCTTCGGGGATGTAGATTCCCGGCTCCATCGTGACGACCATGCCGGGCTCGAGCGCGCGGTAGGGATCGCCGGCATCGTGAACTTCGAGGCCGATGTGGTGGCCGAGGCCGTGAATGAAATACTGGCCGAGCGGCCGGCCTTCCTTGTCCTTTCCGTGCGTGTTGATGTAGTCGTAAGCGATTTTGTAGACGCTGTTCGGCTCCGTGCGGGAGAAATTCATGCTCGGCTTCAGCGCGGCGAGCGCGGCATTCTGCGCGCCGAGGACGATTTCATAAATCTCGCGCTGCCGCGGCGTGAATTTGCCGTTCGCCGGGAGCGTGCGCGTGAGGTCGGCCGCGTAGCCGCCGTATTCGCCGCCGACATCGAGCACGACCACGTCGCCTTCCTGGATCACGGTGTCGCCGGCGCTGTAGTGCAGGACCGTGGAATGAAATCCGGCGCCGACGATCGGATCGTAGGCTTCGCGGTCGCAGCCGCCGAACGCGTGGATATACACCATGCGCGCAGCCACCTGAGATTCGCGCAAGCCGGGACGCATCATTTTCATGGCTTCGAGCTGCGCGTCCACGGAAAGATCAATCGCCTTCTGGAGGAGCGCGATTTCACCGGGCGACTTCTGCTGTCGCAGGGCGCCGAGCGGCTTGGTGATGTCGCGAAAATCGGCTTGCGGCATGGCCTGCTTCAGCCACGCGAGCCATTCGGCGTTGTGCGGGTAGCCCGTATCTTTGGCAGTCGGCAAGGCGGTGTAGAAGTTCGGAAAAATCTTGTCCAGTTTTTCCAGGTCGCCGTGGAGGCTCGGAAACGACTCGACGGCGGCAAAGCCAGTTTTTTCCGCGGCGCCGGGATCGTCCGGGCCCAACTGCGGGCCGTTCCAGCGCTCTTCGGCAGGATTGCGCGGCGGGAGATAAAAGATTTCGCGCGGCCCGTCGTATTTGTTTCCATTGGGCGGCTCAGGGATAAGGAGGAGCGCCGCGCCGGCTTGATTGTGGCCGGTCAAGTAGTAGAAATTTTCTTCCTGGAAGAAAGACTTGACGATCGAAGCGCTTTCCTTTTCCGTGTAGGCGAAGAGCACTACGGGACCGTCCACCTGCGCGCGCAGCTTCGCCCGCCTCGCCTGATATTCTTCATTCGGCTGCCGTACACGCGCCGGAACAATTACGGTGCAGACAAGCAGCGCCGCCAGCAGCCAGCCCACTCGCCGTGTCGAGACTTGCGATTTCATTTGCTCCTCCGAAGAAAGAACGGAATCGCCATTGTAGCCGAAGAATGCGGCTTTATCAGAAACCTCTTAGAAGCCGGGGGCGCCGGTGGCGGCGGGGCGGACTTCGGCGGCTTCGAGCGCGGAGCCGAAGCGCAACCGCTCGATATACACCTGGCCGATGGACATGAGGCCGGTGTAGAGGTAGCCCCAGACGAAGAGGAGCAGGAACGGCACGGTTAGATAATTCTCATTCGAAATAGCGTAATAAACCGTTGCGGCGAAATAAAGTCCGAGCGCGACTTCGAGAAACGGCATCCAGCCGGCGCCTTTGCGATAACTCTTCTTGAGCCAAGCGCCGCGCTGCTGGCCTTCGATGCGGTATTTCGGCGTGCGGGTGAATTCCGATTTTTTGCCGAAGATCGCTTCCATCACCGAGACGGCATTGCGCACGGAAAGTCCGATACCGACCGCCATCACGAACGGAAGGTAAAGAAAGGTGCGCTTCCACGCCTTGGGATAAAGCACGCGCTGGGAAGCGAGATAAAAACTCGAAATCGAGCAGGTGGAAGCCAGAAACAACGGCAGGTCAATCACGATCACCTGGAACCATCCCTGATAGAAGCGCACGATCATCGCCGGAAGCAGAATGACGGAGAGGAGAACCATCAACGGATAGCTGATGTTCGCGGTGAGATGAAAAATGGCTTCCACCTTGACATGGCCTGGGACGGGCGCTTTCAGCACGCGCGGCAGAATTTTCTTTGCCGTCTGCATCAAGCCCTTGGCCCAGCGAGCCTGCTGCGATTTGAACGCGTTCATTTCCACGGGCAGCTCAGAGGGGCACTCGATTTCCGGCAGATAAATGAAATGCCAGCCGCGGAGCTGCGCGCGATATGAAAGATCGGTGTCTTCGGTGAGGGTGTCGTGCTGCCAGCCGCCAGCGTCTTCGATGGCTGCACGGCGCCAAACGCCGGCGGTGCCGTTGAAATTGAAGAAGTCGCCGTGGCGATAACGGGCGCAGTGCTCGATCACGAAGTGGCCGTCGAGCAGGATCGCTTCGATTTGCGTCAAGACGGAATAGTTCCGGTTAACGTAGGTCCATCGGGTTTGCACCATGCCGAGCTTGGGATCGTCGAAATAAGGAATCGTGCGGCGGAGAAAATCGGCGGGCGGCAAAAAATCGGCGTCGAAAATGACCACGAACTCTCCCGAAGCCGCCTCGAGGCCTTTTTGGAGCGCGCCTGCCTTATAGCCTTCGCGGTTCGTGCGATGGTGATAGGCGATCGGCAGGCCGAGCCGCTGGTAGCGCTCGACGCAACTGCGCGCCACTTCGCGCGTTTCGTCGGTGGAATCGTCGAGGACTTGAATTTCCATCCTGTCGCGCGGGTAATCGAATTGCGCCACGGCTTCGACGAGGCGCTCGATCACGTAGCGTTCGTTGAAGATGGGAAGCTGTATGGTAACCTTGGGCCACTCGGCGGGCTCGGGCGGCGCCGCGGGCATCCGATGGCGATACTTGAAATAATTGTAGACGAGAACGTAGCGGTGAATTCCGTACGTCGCCAGGATCACCAGCACCAGGAAGTACGGGATCATGATGGCGTAGTCGAAGAAGTTGGCGTGGTAAAGCCCGCGGAACGTCGGGTCGGTCAATTTGCGGAAATAGTTCGAGACCGGGTTGCTGCTTTGCAGCAGCGCCGCAACGCTAACCATCCAGTGCACAGCTCACTCGCCTCCGCATGCTGACCCGCGTTCGCCCGCAAACTTTCATCGCGCTGGGCGGAATCGCCTCGCTCGAACTCTGCTTCGCCTTGCTGCGCCGACTCGGCAACCTGGAACTTTACGTCGTCGAAACGATTGCAATCGCTTTCGCCGCCGGCGTGATTTACTTCATCGCGCTTTATTGCCTTGAGCACAGCAGCGAAAACCGCGCCACGCTCTGGCTGATTCTGGCCGGCGCGGTGCTCTTTCGCCTGACGCTTGCACCGCTCTCACCGACGCTTTCCGAAGATATTTACCGTTACCGGTGGGACGGCCTGGTGCAGCGCGCGGGCTGGAATCCCTACGCGGTGCGGCCCGACGATCCGCGTCTCAAAGCCTTGCACAATCCCGCTGAACCTGCCGGTCCGGGTCACGACATCCCCGCCATCTACCCGCCACTTTCCGAGCTGACATTCCGGATTGCCGGCCGGTACCTGCCCAGCCCGGTGGCGTTCAAGCTACCATTTATTGCCGCCGATCTGCTGGTTGTTTTTCTGTTGGCCGCGTGGCTTCGCTCGACGGGAGGACGAAATTTCCAACTCGTCGTGTATGCCTGGAACCCGCTGGTTGTGGTCGAGTTTGCCGGCAGCAGTCACAGCGACGCGCTGGCGCTGGCGGCCCTGGTGGCCGCGTGCCTCTTCATGATACGGTCGCGTAAAACGATTTCGACTTTACTGCTGACGTCCGCTGCTCTATTTAAGTCCTTTCCTATCATATTGTTACCGCTTTGGCTGCGGCGCGCAGGATGGCCGCGCACCTCGCGTGCATGGATGAACGGCTTCGCCGCGCTGGCGCTTGCCGCCGCCTGCGCGTGGCCGTTTCGTTCGGCATTGACGAACATTCCCGCCACTCTTTCTTACTACGCTTCGCGCTGGCAGGACAACAACGCGAGCCTCTACTCCGTGCTGGTGTGGTTCAGCGGATCGAGGGAGCTAGCGAGGGGGCTCGGTGTGGGGGTGGCGGCAGGGCTGGCTGTGTGGGCGGCGGCGCGACGAATAGAGCCGACCCGCGCCGCGTATCTCATCATCGGAGCGATTCTTCTGCTCTCGCCGAACGCCTACTCCTGGTATTTCACCTGGATCATTCCCTTCCTGTGTTTCTTCCCCAACCCGGCGTGGCTGCTGCTGACAATTCTGCAGTTCCTTTCCTACGAAGTCCTGATCGACTACCAAGCATTCGGCACCTGGCATCCACGGCCAGCGATGGTGTGGCTGACATACGGGCCGTTCTACGCGCTTTTGCTGTGGCATGCGATCGCCAAGAAGCAAAATAGCGCTGGCACTCAGAGCGAGTCAGCAGGAGCCACGGACTGAGCCTCGCGGTGGAAACCCGGAGCTGACGCTCGGAAGGCAATGGTGAGCAACGTATCAATTGCGCCGGTCTGGGTGCTCGAATAATGTAGGAGTAACGAAGAGCAGAAGACAGGGGATACACGTCGCGGTGGCGCCAGATCGAAGGAGCGAGCATTGTCTGGGAGCATTCCAGAAAGAGAGGCGAGTCGCGCGCAGGAAAGTTTGATCGCCCACGATCGTTTCGGAAGTTGGTCCTTCTCCGATCTCCACTACTGGGCCAGCCTGGCACTCGGGATAACACTTATTCCAGCATTATTGTGGTCAGGGCTTCCCGTCCGGTTTGATTGGCCGACCTATTTCAGCAGGTTTTGGCTCAGCCTGGCCCTGCAATCCATCTTCGCAGCCGCGCTCCTCTACGTGATCGGATTTCCGCTCAGTAAAACGTTGCTGCCCCTCTGGCAACGCTTTCAGGCGCAGAAGGGCCGGCTGCTCATCCTCGTACTCCTACTGGTTTACTTCTTCACTCTGTTCCCGCCTGCGCCCGCCTTCATTCTGGCGGTGGATTCGATCGCTGTGGCTGAACTGATTGATCGAATGCCAAGAAAGCGGGGCGCGGTGTCCAGCGCAATCATTGACGTCATCCTGCCCGCCACCTATCTTTTTTTAGGGTTCGTTGCTGTTTTTTCGTACAACTACATTGTTGTTTCACACCGGTTTTATGGGGCGTATGACTCCACGTTCAATCGAATGGACTCGTGGATCCTGGCGGGGCACACGGTCTTGCAAATAGCCCATCACGTGGCCGAACATGTTTCTTCCAGGTGGTTCCAATTCCTTGAATTCATTTATTTCGGCATGTTTGCCCAGATCGGCGCGGCAATCATAATCACCGCCCTGTCTTGCGGCCGGCGGCAGGCATTGAAACTGGTGGGTACGATCCTGCTGACCTATTACTTCGCGCTTGCCTTGTTCGCCCTCTGGCCGAGCCAGGGACCCTACTTCACCTGTCCGAATCACTTCCAGCTTGCGGTGAAGGAAGTGTCAGCCTTCTCCATTCAGAAAAGTCTGCTCGCCAACGCTGCAATACTCTGGGAACACTGGCCCATTCGCCATATCAGCGTGGATTTCTTCATTGCATTTCCGTGCATGCACATCGCTCAACCGATGATTGTGCTCTGGTATTTGCGCCGATGGCCACGCATCACGCGGTTGCTTCTGGCTTATGACGTACTTCTGATCGCCGCCATCCTTCTACTCGAATGGCACTACTTCGTGGATTTGATTGGGGGCGCCGCCGTAGCCGCCGCCGCTCTCTGGATCACCGACCGGGACCGGCGCCGGATTGTACAGCCGCTTCCGGGCTGAGAAGTCCGGCGGGGAGCACATGAGGACGGAACCGCTGAAGGAATTCGAGATTGATCGGTGCGGTGTCGTATGGCAGTAAATTCCCCTTCGGCGTTGCGTATTCAAGAAGGGGATGGAAGTCGGAGGAGATGAGGTCTGCGGCGTAGCCGAACCGCGGCAATTCCGCGACCGCTTGCCGGTAGGAATCGTCCACGAGCAAAAGTTCACCGAGAAGGGCCTCGAGGCTGGGCAAATTCAAGCCGGCCAGCTCCCTTTGCATCGCCGGCTCCCGATCGAATTGCCGCAGTTGTGCGAAATCGCATTCCAGAGGGCCCGACGAAGCCACCAACAATCCCTGCTCGGGACCGACAAAGAAAGCGACGTGAGGGAAAACCCTCGCGGCGGTATTGAGCAGGACGAGGAGCGTTTCGGTGCGCATGTGGTGCAATTGAACCCACTGCTGAAGGATTCCGCGCTCGCCGAGGTGCGTTCGGCAAAGCTCGTAGAATTCGTGATTGTACAGGTCCGCTTCGCCACCGATCCAAATCGAAGAGATCTCTATGGTGATGAGATCGTAACGATCGCGGGAGAGCAGCAGGTGATTTCTGCCGTCGTTCACCGAAAGATGAACCCGCGGATCCCGGTCGAATATAAGTTCATTGACGTCGCCAAACCACAGCCGCGCCGCGGTGACGATCTGCGGCGCCAGCTCGACCGCATCCACTCGCTTGAACGGAAACAGGGACACGGTGCGCAGCGTGTTTCCGGTCCCCAGGCCGATGACCAAGGCGCGATCGAAGTGATGGGTGAATAGGATGGGAATCAGAGCGAAGCGGCTCTGCGCCTGAACTTCGCCAGTGTTGTTGCCTTGGAACTTGCCGTTCGTCAGGAGAATCCGCGTTGCACCCATCTGGATCACAGACGTCAAGCCACCCTGCACATCCTCGCCCAGGTAAAGGACGCGGTCCGGAGTAGCATCCCGATAGAAGTAGACATAGGCGCCCGCCGACATTCGCGCCGGGTCCCATGGCCGCAGAGCGAACCAGAGCAAGGCGGCTAAGGCCAGCGCGCCCGCCATAATTTGAATTCGTTTCCGGCGAACCTGAATCAGGCTCATGGCGAAAAGCAGTCCAAGCGCCAGGTTCATGGTTGCCGCCAGCCGCAGACTCGTTTGGGAGCCCAGCTTCGGCAGCAGAAAGAAGCCTGCGCCGACCGATCCGAAAATCGCGCCGAGCGTGTTCAGGGCGTAGACTCCGCCTACACTCCCGGCTGCTCGCGCTCGTGTTCGTGCCCGCGCCGCCAGGCCCAACAGCAAGGGAAAACTCATCCCTAAGACGACCGCCGGGATGATTAGGAGGTAGAACGCGCAGAAAAAGCGCAAGAGTTCGCCGCCTGCAAAGAAAGTTCCCGGGTGCCGCCGCATCACGGGCACCACAAAGAAGGCGAGGCAAAGAAAGACCACCCCTTCGATGAGTGGCTCATTCGCCCGCAGTCGCGAGCGCCAATCGCTACCGGCATGCCGGCCCCGGCGCGTCGCCGCCAAGTAGATAACGCGCAAGACCAATAGGAGCCCGACCGCGAGCATGTCCCAGGTCAGCGCACCGTCGGGCCCGCTGCTGAAGACGCGCACGAGGCGGTCCCAAAGAGGCAAGGTCACGAGCACTGATGAAGCGAGCAAGATCTGCGAGACCGCGAGATATTTTCCCCAATCCTCCGGGCGGCGAAAATAGCGAGCGACGATTTGCGCACCCAGGCCGAGGCCGCATAGAACGGTGAAGAGCATCGTCCCAAACGCATAAACGGTGTTGCCGATCGTGAAGGCTTGTACATGCGTCCAGATGACTTCATACGCCAGCGCCACGGCACCGGAAAGAAAAGCGCCGACGGGGATCACCCAGAACCATTTCTCTGGGGTCCGTGGTTCCGCGGCAGGCAGCGCGGCGTGATTTGCCTTTGGAACATTGCTGCCGGGCGCCGTCGGAGCCAACGCCAGAACCGAAAGAGAAATCGCAAAGTTCGCGGCACAAGCAATTCCAATGGTCCAGCGCACTCCCAGAAACGGCATCAGCATGTACGTCGAGACGAGCGTGCCGACGGCCGCACCTAGCGTGTTCCAACCGTAGAGTTGGTTGACTTCCGATTCGAAGTCGCACTCCTGCCTTGCCAGCCAATGCGCCAGCACAGGCAACGTGCCGCCCATCAGGATCGTGGGGGGCAGGATCGCGAGCCAAGACAACGTGAACCGCACAGCGAGGAGCGCCCCCGGCCCAAATTCAAGACGGTGATGGAGGCCCACATAGGCGGCAGTGACCGCGGCGAAAAGGGCGGGGAGAAAGAGACAATAGAGGCCAATCAAGAATTCGAGAATGCCGTAGAGCCGCAGGGTCGCTCCGCGCCGGTCCACCCACCAGCCGAAGCCAGCGGCTCCCAGTGCGAGGCCGCTGAGAAAAGCAGCGAGCACGGTACTCGCTGATTGTGCAGTATTGCCGAATGTGTAGGTGAGCAGCCGCGTGAAAACCGTCTCGAAAATCAGGCTCGACGCGCCAGAAAAGAAGAACCAGAGGCAAACGAGTGTCAGGGGCTTCCGCGAGGCGCCGCGCAGTAGGAGACCATCTTCGTGCATCCAGTCTGCCTTTCGGAGTCGAATGTCGTCTTCCGCTGTTCTTTAGCAGAAGGGCCTTCCCGCAACGGACAATTCAGGCCAGCACCATCATCGTTCAATCCGGGTGGACACTTGCCTGCGCTCGTCCAGCGCGATGGTCATTTCCGGAATCTGAATTCTCTTTCTATCACGAAAAGGTTTCGAAGCCCCTTCCGGTAGGGCTCGCAAACATACCTTTTTGGACAAGCCAGAAAGCGCTTGTCCAGTAACCAAGGTCACAAACATTGATGTAATCCCGGCAGCGCGGAATACGTCTATTCATAAGTCGAGGAAAAGGCGAACTTGGAAACGACTTTCAGCCGTCTAGGAGCCTTCTTGCCGCAGGCCAGTACGGCTGCGCCAAAAGCCAATTCGGCAACCGCGGCGGGCTTCGCGGACGAAGAGTTTGACGCGGTGGTGCGTGAGCACCAACGGCGAATCTACCGCTTGCTGCTCTCCATCCTGCGGGATCCGGACGCCGCGGACACACTGACGCAGGAATGCTTCCTGCGTGCTTATCGCAGTCGCGCGAAGTTCCGCGGCGAATCAAGCGCCGGAACGTGGCTGGTGCGAATCGCCATCAATCTGGCACGCGATCACATCCGCAGCCGGCGCCGAGCGTTCTGGCAACGGCTGGTCGGCGGCGGGGAACGCGCGCTGAATGCAGCGTCAGAGCTGCCCGACCACGCGGCGTCGCCCGAACGAGCCCTGGCGGCGCGGCAAGAGCTCGCGGCGGTGTGGGCGGCGGTGGAAGATCTTTCACCGCAGCAGCGCGAGGCATTTTTTCTGCGCTTTTCGGAGGAAATGCCCATCGGGGAAATTGCGAAGGCCATGCAGTTACAAACGGGCACGGTAAAAAGCCACCTGGCCCGCGCCGTCGGCGCCATCCGGCTGCGGATGAAGAGGTAAGGACGAGATGCAAGCGCACATGAACGAAGAGAGCTGGGCCGCCGCGCTTTCGGGCGAACTTGGTGCAACGTCGCAGGCTCATATCGAGACTTGCGAGGAGTGCCGCGCCGAAGCGCAATCGTTGAAACGCGCGCTCGACGGAGCGCGGGAATCGCTCGACGCGGCGGCCGAGCGGTCTGAAGTTTTCTGGATCCGGCAGCGCGCGGAGATTGCGGCACGAATCCGGCAACAGCGGGATGTGGGTCACCGGCTGGTGTGGGCCACGGGGGTGGCAACTCTAGCGCTGGCGGCGAGCCTGCTGATGCGCCAAGGACCTCCACGAACGGCACCCCCGCAAATATCGGATCAAGAGTTGTTGATGCAGATCGAAAGCTCTGTAATGCGCGAAGTGCCGGAAGCGCTCGCGCCCTCAGCCCTGCTGGCGCAGGAAATGGCGCAGGCTGCGCAGAAGAATTCGAACGATGAAAAAGGAGAACAACAATGAAGTCGCGTGCAATTTTGTTGTGTTTGGGCGCTCTGCTGGCGGGATTGATGCTCCCAGGACAGGCGTCCGCGCAGGACCCCGCCGCGGCAGCGCCGGACCCGGATGGAGCGATGGGCGCACCAGTTGCGGCGCCCGAGAGCGTCATGCATGCAGGGCCATCGTTCTATCGCCGGTCATCAATGGATCGCAGGGGGTTCGGGGCGTGGTGGAAGAATTCGGAGACCGTGAAAGCGATTGGGTTGAGCGATGATCAGGCAAAACAGATCGCGAGCAAGTTCTTGGAGCATCGTATGAAGCTTGCGGATTTGCACGCGGATTTGGAGAAGCAGGAACTGCAGCTCCAACCGCTCGTGGATGCGGACCAGCCGGATGCGGCGAGGGTGGGAGCGCAGATTGACCAAGTTGTGGCTGCGCGCGGCCGCCTGGAAAAAGAATTGACCATGATGGACCTCGATATCCGGCGCGTGCTGACCGTGGATCAGTGGAAGAAATTGAAGGAAGTACAGCAAGAGCGAATGAAATCCTTCTGGCGCGAAGCGCCGCCGGACGGCAGGGGATTCCGGGGCGACCGGTCGCCACACCGTCATCCGGCACCGCCAGTTCCTCCCGCGCCACCGAACAGCGAACAGGATTAGAAGTTTCGGGAAGGCCCAAGGTTTGTCTCTCGGCGCAGGAACTCCCCCGGCGCTGGGGCCGAATGCCTCACT
>JBGQEW010000012.1:0-29277 GCA_041496565.1 Terriglobia bacterium
GCGGCGCTCGGGCAAATCTATCCACACCTCGAAAATATTTCCGTGGATTACGCCATCATGGAGCCGGCGACGCGTTTGCCGGCCATCCGCGGGCAAGCGTCACCGCGAGTCTTCGTTCTCCCGGCCGAAATTGGCTGGAGCGACATCGGATCCTGGGCCGCTGTCTATGAATTGCTTGCAGCCAAGCCCGGAGCAAACGTCTGCCAGGAGCGTCACCTCGCGCTCGACGCCAACGGCAACTTTTTCTGGAGCCCCGGCAAATTCGTCGCCGCCATCGGCGTTCACAATCTGGTCGTCGTGGAAACGCCCGACGCGCTCCTCATCTGTCCGCGCGATCGCGCCCAGGAGGTCGGCCGAGTCGTGAAGTGGCTCGAGGAACAGAAGCTTCGGCATCTGCTCTAAACTGGCTATTCCTCAATTTCCATCACATCCTTTACTTCCTATGTCTCCTGTGCCCCCTTTCTCTTCTCACCTTTAAATCCTTCGCTTATACTGCGAGGGATGGCTACGATTCAGTTCGGCACCGACGGCTGGCGCGGCGTCATTGCAGAGGACTTCACCTACGCCAACGTGCGCAAGGTGGTCACCGCGATTGCCCGCTACGTCGTCCGCGCCGAGCGCCCCGAAAACGGCGTCCTGGTCGGATACGACACACGCTTCGGCTCCGAGCGTTTCGCTCGCGTCGCCGCCGAAGCCATCGCGCAGACCGGCACTCCCGTCTGGCTGGCAGACTCGGCCTGCCCCACACCTGCGATTTCCTTGCTGGTTCGCCTGCGCGGCGCGGCCGGCGGCGTGATGATCACTGCGAGCCACAATCCCTATCGCTGGAACGGCGTGAAGTACAAAGCGAGCTACGGCAGCTCCGCACTGCCCGCGATCGTCGCGCAAATCGAAAAAGAGCTTCAGATCGTCCTTCGCGACGGCCAGCCTGCGCTCCCCCCGCGCAATGACCTGATCCACTCGCTCGACGTTCGCACGCCATACCTCGAAACGCTCGACAAGCTCGTGGACTGGGAGCGCATCCGCGCCGCAAAGCTTCGCTTTCTGGTGGACCCGATGCACGGCGCCGCCCGAGGAATCCTGTGCGAGCTCTTCGCGCGGCACGGAATCGCTTGTGATGAAATTCGCGGCACGCGCGATCCGCTTTTTGGCGGCGTGAACCCCGAGCCCATCGAACCGCACGTGGAAGCTCTGCGCCAAGCCATCCGCGGAAGCCGATATGACGCCGGGTTCTGCGCCGACGGCGACGGCGACCGTATCGGCGCGATGGACCGCGATGGTACGTTCATCACGCCGCATCAAGTTTTCTCGCTGCTGCTCTGGCACCTGGCCGGAACGCGCGGGATACCCGGCGGCGTGGCGAAGACCTTCTCCACGACGAAAATGATCGACAAGATCGCGAAGAAATTCGGCCGCACGGTTTACGAGACGCCCATCGGCTTCAAGTACATTTGCGAGCTGATGCTCGAGCGCGACATCCTCCTCGGCGGCGAAGAGAGCGGCGGCATTGGCACGAAGCTGCATCTTCCCGAGCGCGACGCCACCGTCTGCGCCTTGCTCCTCGCCGAAGTGATGGCCTGGCATGGCAAGCGGCTCGGCGAGCTTGTCGCGCAGCTCCACAGCGAATTCGGCGAGCACCACTACGGCCGCGTGGATCTCGAGCTGCGCCCCGGCCAAAAAGAAAAAGCGATCGCTTATTTCTCCGGGCCGAAACTCACGCGTGTCCTCGACTGGCCCGTCACGCGGCGCGAAGACCTCGACGGCCTGAAGGCCTATCTTGGCGAAATCGGCTGGGTCATGGTCCGCGCCTCCGGCACCGAGCCGATGCTGCGCGTCTACTCGGAAACGACGCGCCCCGAGACGACCCGGCGCGTCCTCGACGAAGTCTGTTCCCTCGTCCGGCAACTCTAGAGAAGCCCGCTTGCCTGCCAATTTGTCCCTTGTTTTCCGCCGCAAAGTGAGACAATTTCAACCTAGGAAAAAGGCGCTGGAGGTCTGGCGTGGAAAAAGTGAATATCGCCGAACGATTCGGCCGATTCTCAGACCATTGGAGCCCGAAGATTGCTGGTGAGCTGAATGATTCCTACGTCAAGCTCGTCAAAGTGAAAGGCGAGTTCGTTTGGCATCACCACGAGCACGAAGACGAGCTATTCCTCGTCGTGAAGGGCCGGCTGGTCATCCGCTTTCGCGATCGCGACGTCGAATTGCGCGAGGGCGAATTCCTGATTGTGCCCAAGGGAGTCGAGCACATGCCCGTCGCCAAGGAGGAAACGCACATTCTCTTGCTCGAGCCGAAATCCACGCTCAACACCGGCAACGTGCGAAACGAGCGCACGGTCGCCGAGCTGGAACGAATCTGAACGGTATCAGCTCGTCAACGAACAAGGAAAACGACTCACGTGCAACGACGCCTCTACCAACTCGATGTCTTCACCACGAAGGCCTACGCCGGCAATCCGCTGGCGGTCGTCACTGATGGCGATGGACTCTCTCGCGAACGCATGCAGGCCATTGCGCGCGAGATGAATCTTTCCGAAACGGTCTTCATCCAGCGCCCGGCGAACAATCGGGCGCTCGCCCGCCTGCGTATTTTTACAACGACGCGTGAGCTGCCTCTCGCCGGCCATCCCGTCATCGGCACGTGGTTTCTGCTCGCCGAACTCGGCGCCGTGCCGGCTCGCGAAGGAAGCGTTCACGTGATGCAGGAAACCGGAGCGGGAATTCTGCCCGTCGAAATCATATTTCGCGACGGCCGCCCGGCGAGCGTCACGATGACGCAGAAGCCCGCGCGATTCCAGCGCGCCCGCATGCCGCGCGCCTCACTCGCTTCGGCGCTGGGCCTGCGTGCAAATGACCTTGAGCCTTCGCTGCCTCCGGAATACGTCAGCACGGGAATCTTCAATCTGATGGTGCCGCTGGCGGGCCGCGCCGTGCTGAAGAAAATTGAAATGGATATGAACGCGCTCAAGCGGCTGCTCGGCTCGAGCGGTTCGATGTCCTATTGCTTCGCGATGGGCGGCCCCGGCAAGGCCTTTGCGCGCGGCATGCTGCCCTGGGAATTGAATGAAGATCCGGCGACCGGTTCCGCGGCAGGTTCGCTGGGCGCCTACCTGGTGCAGCATGGCCGGCTCCGGGCGGGCCATTCACTCGATATCACCCAGGGCGTCGAGATGGGCCGTCCCAGCCAGATTCACGTCACGGTGCGCGAGGAGCGCGGCCGCCTGGTGCCTCTCGTCAGTGGCTCCGCAGTGCGCATCTTCGAGGGCCACCTTGAAGCGTAAGCAAGCGACATTCTAAAATTCAAAGCCGAAGCATTTCTATTGAAGTTCAGTATTCCCAAAATTTGGGTCTCGAAGTTCAGGTTTCGCTTCCGCGCGTCACGCTTCATTCACCAAGAAGAAAAAAAAGCCGGCCCTTTCGGGCCGGCCCAAGGGGAATAACCTTCGGAGACTTATTTTCGTTTGCGGTCGCGGTGCAGATCACGACGGTCGTGCTTCAAGTCTTTCTTGTCGCGATGAATGTCGCGTTGCAATAGCAGCGACTCTGCCACAACCTGCTCTCCACCTATCGTTAGAATTGAAGGCGAGCCATGAACTGCATCTGGCGGCCCGGACCGGTATTCGCAATGCCGCCGACTGGAGCGCCAAACGTGGCAGGTGGCGCTGCGTTGTTGCCGAAGGTGCCGTTCCGCCCGTAGAAGTTTTCGTGATTGAAGAGATTGAATGCTTCGCTGCGCAGGCTCACTTTCCACCGCTCGGTCAACTGAAATGTCTTCTGCAGGGATACCGCCACATCGTAGGTGGGGGTTCCACGGCCCCAGTTTCGGGGGATGATGGCGCCGTTGACCACCGGCCGATCGGAGTTCGTGCCGTCGCCATTGTTATCCGTTCCGGTCGTCACATTGTAGGGAAGGCCGGAAGCCAGAGTCGTATTGACCGCAAACGTGAAGCCCCAGGGGAAATCGTACCAGCCACTCAAGGCCGCACGGTGTCGCTGATCGAGGATGCTGGTGGCCTTCTCATCCGCGCCCAGGAAATTCCAGTCATTCGCGTTCTGGTTGGCGGCGTCCGGCTCGACCGTGTCAATCGCGTGCGAATAGGTATAGGTGAGCAGCGTCGAGAAATGGTCCGTGAGGCGCTTGTTCAGTTTCAATTGTAAACCGTCGTAGGTCCCGCTGCCCAGGTTTACGATTGCCAGGATCTGCCGGTAATTGTTGAAGCAGTTGCCGTAGCTCGGATTGTACGTGGGGCTGGCGGTCGTGCAGGTCGAAGACGGCTGCACCGGCCGCGTGGCATTGGCCGCTGCCTGAGATCGCGTCTGTCCCTGCGCTGTGCGAACAAAAGGTGCGGGCGCGTTGAGATCTGCCGGCCGCTCGAGCCGGATCGAGTGCGAACCCACATAATCCACCGAAAATATCCAGCCCTTGCCGAGCTCGCGTTCGATCCCGAGGTTCCACTGCTGAGTGTAAGGGTTTACCAGACCGCTCGGATAAAACCGAAGCGCCGAGGAGTCGAAGAACTGATTCAAGTACGAAGCGCTGCCCTGGGCCACGGAGATATCTCGCAATGGAACAGTCGGTGCCGGCGAGCTGGACGTACAACCGGGTGACTGCAACAGCGCCGTCAGCGACGGCCAGGGCCCGAAGGTAGTCGGGAATCCGCACTTCCCCGGCGTGGCGACGAAGGTAAAAATGCCCTGTGGGCCGCCCAATAAATAACCGGCAGCGAGGTCGGTCCGTATCTCCGAATAATAGATGCCATATCCCGCGCGCAGCACAGTCGCCCTGGTGCGGGGCAATCGCCACGCGAGGCCGATTCGTGGCGCGATGTTGTTGTTGTCACCCAGAAACGTTTGGCCTTCGTAGCGCAGGCCCAAGTTCAGCGTCAAATCAGGCCGCACGGCCCAAGTATCCTGCAGAAAGACGGCCCAGAGAGTTTCCTTGATGTTGTACTGCTGGTTTCCAAAGGACTGTGTGTAGCTCGTGACCAGAGGGGGAGGCGTGCCCGTGCAGACCGCTTGAGGGGGAGCTGCCGCCGGGTTGGCGGTGAGGTCCGCAATCACTTGTGAAACAGAAATCGAGGCGTAATTGCATCCGGCTGGATTGTTGATCGCCCATTGACCGAAGAGGAAGCCGCTGCCGAATTCCTGCCCGAAGCCTCCTGACGAGGATTGAATCAAATCGAAACCCGTTTTCAATACGTGGTGGCCGCGGACCAGGCTCAACGTGTCCGCTTCTTGGTATTGGTGATTCATCAGGTTCGCGAAACGCGAATCCCCGTAGGTGTAATTACCCGCGAGCGACACCTGGGGCCCAGGCGCCTGTGGGATGAACTCCGTAATCGGCGAGGCAAGCTGCCACTGGAACCGCGCCTCGTTGACAATGCCGGCCCCGAATGAGGCGGTGTCGGTGAGAGCGGCGGCGTAGGTGCGTTTGTTGAACGTCCGAGCGGTGGTCGGCAAGTTGTTGCCGCTAACGGAGTCCTGTGGATTCGTGTCCGAGAACTTGTCCAGATTCGCCCGGAAGGTCAGGTTGTTTCCGGCGGTCAATTGGTGGTCGACGCGGGCCAGGAAAAGGGTCTGCGTGAAATTGCCGGTGAAGATCGTGCCTGGCGCTTGCGTTGAGGTGATGACGGCGTCGCGCGACTGGTCATTGTACTCACCCGAAGCGAGGAAATACGTGCGGTCGTGAATCAGCGGCCCCGAGATCGCTCCGCTGCCCTCGGCCAGCGTGTTTTCTGCCTTCTTGGTGGCCAGCGGAGCACTCGCTTCCGAGAAAGCCGGGCGGCCCATGGCAATAAAATCCCCGTGGAAATTGTTCGTGCCCGACTTGCTGACGATATTCACGGCCGAGCCTGCGTTACGGCCATATTCCGCCGAGCTGGCGTTGGTGAGAATGGTAAATTCCTGCACCGACGCAAAGGGCAGCGTCGTGAGAATCGTCTGCCGGCCCCAGCTGTCATCCGCCGTCGTGTTGTCGATCGAATAGCTGGTCTGCCGGCGCCCGCCGCCGTTCACAACGATCAGCGTCTCGTTCGTGAAGACGTCCCCAGTGGTCAGCGAGGGCCGCACCGAGGAATCGAGCAGGGCAAGTGAGGTCAATTTGTTGTTCAGAACGGGAGTGTTCTCGATCTTGGGAAGATCGAGCCGGTCGCTGATTTGGTTTGAGTCGGTTTGCACGCCTTCGGTAGTGCCGAAAACGGTGATTCGTGTCTCGGTCCCGGAGACGTTCAGCGCGAAGTCTACCGTCGCCGTCTCACCGGCGCGAAGCTCGATGTTTTTCTGCTCTACCGTCTTGAACTGCGCCGCGCTCACCGACAAATCGTACTTTCCAGTCAGGGGAAGCCCGACAAAAGCGTAATTCCCTTGCTCGTTGGTCTGCGCCTTGCGCTCGAACCCCGTGGCAGAATTCCGCAGCGCCACCTCGGCACCCTTCACGGCGCCGCCCCCCGCATCGCGCACTTGCCCTTTCAGCACCGCTAGATCGCGTGTCTGCGCGCCGGCGACCGCGGCGGCAAGTAACCATACCGCTAGAAGAATGGAGACAGGCCCGCACCGCTTCCTGATCAATTGAGATGTCATCGTGGCCGATAGGCTAATCAAAACCGAGTTCTACTACCACAGGTCGTAATTTGTGCGCAGAGCGGATGGAGCGAGCCAGCTTCACTCGCGGTCCAGTATGGCGAGAACTACCGAACCAATTGTTCGAGGATTCGATGAACGGAGGGGAGGGTTGCCGGCAGCAAGATCAGCGTAGCCAGCGAGACGGCCGCAAGGAGAGCTGCGCCCCCCATCAGAGCGCGTTTTTGCCCCAGCGACTTCTCGCCGAGTGGCTCCGCAGCCAGCAAACGTTTTACGCGCGCCGAGAGGTCGCGGTCGCTGGCCATGAGCGAACTCAGAAGAAAAGGCTGTTGTGGACAGGCGCCCATGCGCGCCACGCGGACCAGAGCCGCCGCGAGCCAAAGCGCGCGAAGGGAATCTCCCTCCACCGCCTGATCGTCCGCAGCCCATTCCGAGAATCTCGCCCAATTCTGTTCGAGGGAAGTGAATCGGCGCGAAAAGAGGAATGCGCCGGGCGCGAGCAGCAGGAGCAGGCGCTTGAGATTGTCACGGGAAATTCGATGCGCGCGCTCGTGGCGCAAGGCCGCGTCAAACTGCTCCGCGGAGAGCGCCCGCATCACGCCACGCGATATCACGAGCCGCGGGCGAATCGCACCGGCCAGCGCCAGGACCGGAACATCTTCTTCGATCACCAGGGCCGGAGACGATTCTCCGGACACTCGGATTTCACTACCGTTCTGCTTGCAATGCCGCGTGTAGCGGACCGATCCCGCAATCGCCTGGGAAGCGCGGTGGATTGAGGCCGCGCATATCGCTGCACCCAGCAAGGCTGCGGCGAAACAGGCGAAACCCACTTGCTCCACGGCCGCCTCCGGCTCAAACCAAATATAGCTTGGCACACAGAGCCCGAAAACCACGAAGCCGGCGACCACGGAAGGAAACAAGCGCAGGGCAAACAGAAAACGGACCGCAACGCGCGGCCTAAATCTCTCCGCTAGCCGTATGGCCGCGGGTGCGCCGATTGACGCAGCCAAGGTCAGTACGGTGTGGACCAGGAAAAAAGACGCGAAGCTGAGACAAAGCAGCCGAACCAGATAAGGGAGAATCATCGCTGGCCTCGACGGATGAGCTCTTTGCGTTTTATCCGAATCTTTTTCTCGAGCTCACGGAGCAGAGCGACGTCGTGCTGGCCCACGGCGTCCACCAGGCAAGAGAGCAAGAGCTCGCGCGATGGTTGCGGACCGGCCAAAAAGCCCGCGACCAGATCGCCAGCTCTCCCGCGCTCCCAATCCGGTCTCGACAGGCGAGGAGAATACAGAAATGCTCGGTCCGATTTTTGGCGAGCCAGCAAACCCTTCTTGAAGAGCCGGTCGAGGGTTGTCATCACCGTGGTGTAGGCCAGCGGGCGGTCCAGCCTCTGGACGACGCTGCGCACACTGCTTTCGCCTCGTTGCCACAGAATTTCCATCACGCGGATTTCCAGGTGGCCCAAATCCCATTGCTGAATAGGCTCGCTGCCATCGGCTTCGCGATTTTTCAAGAAGCGAATCATCTTCTCCCACATTCAAAACTGGAAGACTCACAGCGTACGACTCAATAAATCCTACACTACTCGTTTTGGCCGCGCCAGCCTTCCATCGGTGCGGGAGCGCGTGGGAAGGCCGGCGCTATCGCAATCGTTACTGGTGCGTGGCGCGATCGATGAAGCTGGCGATATTGTTATGAAGCTGCACCGCGCTCTCGTTGTGCAAATACATCATGTGTCCCGAATCATAGAAGTAGAGCTTGATGTGGCCTTGCAGGTCCGCGGGCAAGCCAAGATGTTCCATCGTGAATTCGGTGGCGAAAAAGGGAGTCGCCATATCAAAGTATCCGTTCTCGACCTGGACGAGCAGGTGAGGATTTGAGATCATGGCGTTCACGAGATCGGGCTCGACGTTCGGCGCTCCGGGGAAAAAGCCGCCGCGGTCCTTGCGCTTCCAGTTCCAGGTCGCTCCGGCGGTGGGGCTAAAATTGTGGTAGGTCTTGTCCTGGCCAAATTTCAGTTCATCGTGAGTGTAGGCATTCAGCATTGCCGTGAAAGCCCCGAATACGGCGGGACCTTGGGGATCGTCCTGCGCGTATTCCGCAAGCAGATCGGGTGTATACCCGGAGAATCGCGCGTCAATGCGCCCGGTGGTCAATCCGCGGCTGCGTTGCAGCTCGACGTTGAACTGCGGTAGATTCACGCGCAGATTCGCCTTCATCAGGTAGTCTTCGCTCAGGCCCGTGTAGTAAGAAAGCTTCTTCGCCACCGCCTCCTTCTCCGCCAGTGAAAGATTCGCGCCCTTGAAGAGCGCGGTGGCGTATTCGCCCTGCGCATATTGGCGCGCTTCCTCGATGAAGCCAGTGAGTTCCGCCGGCCGGTTCTTCAGGACTTTGTGGTACCACGCTACCGCGGCATAGCTGGGGAGATAATAGATGTAGCAACGGTCATCGCCCGGGGGAAAGGTGAGCGTGGAAAGATCGAGCACCGAAGAAATCAGGTCGATGCCGTTCAAGTGCATGTTGAAATGATTTTGCAGGTAGTTGCCGAGCGCGGCCGAGCGAAACGTGCCGTAGCTCTCGCCAATCAGAAACTTGGGCGAGTTCCATCGGTCGTTCCGGTTTACATACGTGCTGATAAATTGCCCGAAGGCCTCGACGTCCTCGTCGATTCCGTAGAAATCTTTGTCCTGCGCCTTTCCGACCGCGTGGCTGAATCCGGTTCCAATCGCGTCAATGAAGACCAGATCGGTTTTGTCGAGCAGGCTTTCCGAATTGTCCACCAATTTGTACGGCGCCGGAGGCGTGAATTCTCCGTCCACGGTGAAAACGCGCTTCGGACCGAACGCCCCCATATGCAGCCACATCGTCGACGACCCTGGGCCGCCGTTGTAGAGGAACGAAACCGGGCGCTGGCTGGGGTCTTTCACGTCACTCCGCGTGTAAGCGACCGAGTACATCAACGCCGTCGGCTCGCCCTTATCATCCTTCAGGAGCGTGGTGCTGGCCGTCGCCTTGTAGGGAACAGACTGGCCGCCGATCCGAACGGTGTGTTCGGTCACCGAAGACTCTTCTTTTGCTGCGGCCAATTCACTTGGACTGGGCGCTTTTGCTTCCGCCGGTTTCTTTTCTCCTTCCGGCGCTTGCGCGCTGACGAGCGCTGCCTGCCCGAACAACAGCGCGATCGCTACCGCCATGAGATACAAACTCTTTCGCATCATTCCGCTCCCCATTCCTGAAATTCGACTCACGCAGAGTCGGTACTTCGCGGCGATTCTATGCAGGGAACGACGGGTAAGTAAAGAAAGTCTTCTCAGTGCTGATTCTTTTCTCTTTCCCCTTTTCTCTTCAATCGCTGCTGCTTTTTACGATGGCGTCGAGGATGCCGTTCAGGAAAGGGACTGCTTCTGCCGAGGAAAAGATCTTCGCGAGCTCGAGCGCCTCATTGAGCGCCACTTTCACCGGCGCCGTGCCCGATTTCAACTCGTACATCGCCAGCCGCAGGATGCTTCGGTCAATCGCCGCCATCCGATCGAGCCGCCAATTCTTGGAAACCTTTTCGACCAGCTTGTCGCTCGTGTGGGCCTGCGCCACCGCGCCTTCGAACAGCTCGTTCGCGAATTTCCGCGTGGATTCCGCCGCCCGGGCTGACTTCCAAAAATTCCGCTCGATTTGCGCGGGCTTCTGCTGACCGATGTCCCACTGAAACAGCATTTGGAGTGCGAACGCGCGCGATTTACGCCGCAGCGTCATTCTAGCGGCGTCCCGCGGGACGCTTGCCACGCAATGCTTTCGAAGAAGAAATCTTGGCGGCCAGTTGGCGCGCCAGGTTCGCCATCTCGAGCGCCGTGAGTCCGGCGTCGAATCCTTTGTTGCCGCTCTTCAAGCCCGCCCGGTCGATCGCTTGCTCGAGCGTATCGCACGTGAGCACGCAGAAAACCATCGGCACACCAGTATCCATCTGTGCGAGCTGGATGCCGCGCGCGACCTCGGAAGCGATGTACTCGAAGTGTGAAGTCTCTCCGCGCAGGACGCATCCGATGCAGATCACCGCGTCGCATCGCCGCGTTTCTCCCAATTTCTTTGCTGCCATCGGAATCTCGAACGAGCCCGGCACGCGCACAATTTCGATCTGCTCCGCCGCCGCGCCCCCGCGCTCCAGCCCGTCCAGGGCCCCGGCCAGCAGCCGCTCGGTGATGAAACTGTTGAAGCGGCTCACCACGATGCCGAAGCGCAGCCCATCGGCGCGAAATGTTCCGCTCATCACTTTCGGTTTCAACTTTTCACCCATGCACGCACTCTGCTCGCGCTCCTGTTGTCCTTCCTTCCGTCTGCTTCCTGAATTACTTTCCCTTGAACTGCGGCGGCCTTTTCTCGATGAACGCCCGGGTACCTTCGCGCATGTCCTCGGTGGCGCAGCACAGCCCGAACAAGGTGGCCTCGAGGAACAGCCCTTCCTCCTGCGGCATCTCCATGCCGTGCTCCACTGCTTCCATCGCGTACTTCACCGCCAGAGGCGCATTGGCACAGATTTTCCTTGCGATCATCTCCGCCGCGGGGATCAGGTCGGCCGGCTCGACCACGCGGTTGACCAATCCGATCCGCAAGGCCTCCTCCGCCGAAATCATCTCCGCAGTGAGGATGATCTCGTGTGCCACGCCCTTGCCGCACAACCGCGCCAGCCGCTGCGTACCGCCGTAGCCCGGCAGGATTCCCAGTTTCACTTCCGGCTGTCCGAGCTTCGCCGTCCTGCTCGCGATCCGGATCGTGCAAGCCAGCGCCAGCTCGCAGCCGCCACCCAGTGCAAATCCGTTGATCGCCGCGATGGAAGGCTTCCCCATCGTCTCGAGCCGGTGAAGAATTTCCTGGCCGAACACCGAAAACTCCTTGCCGTCCACCGGCGTGCGCAAGGCCAGCTCGTTGATGTCCGCGCCCGCGATAAAAGCTTTCTCCCCTGCGCCGGTCAGGATCAAGACGCGCACCGCGGCGTCGTCTCGCGCTTGGATCAGACAAGCGCCGAGCTCTTCCACCGTCTGCTGGTTCAGGGCGTTCAGCACTTTCGGCCGGTTGAACGTAATATGCGCGGTCTGGTCCTTCACTTCGTAGATTAGATTTTCGTAAGCCATTCTCGCTCCACTCTCCCGAGATTCGTGAGCCGTGATGGATGTCCGCGATAGCTACTCAGGTTTCTCCTACTTGCCCATTCTCATTCTCAGTTCAGCTTCATCGGCTTCGGATTCTTCGGGTCGGCGTAATCGTAGAACCCGCGCCCGGACTTTCGTCCGTTCCACCCGGCGAGAACCATGCGCTTCAACAGCGGCGGCGGAGCGAAGCGCCGTTCCTTGAATTCATCGAACATGATGTTCGCGATGTAATAGGTTGTGTCGTTCCCGACGAAATCGAGAAGCGTCAGCGGCCCCATCGGGTGGCCGCAGCCGAGTTTCATCGAGTTGTCAATGTCCTCGATCGACCCGACTCCTTCTTCGAGTGCCCGAATCGCATCCAGCAAATACGGCACCAGCAGCCGGTTCACGATGAACCCCGTCCGGTCCGTTGTCCGCACCGGCGTCTTCCCCAGCCGCACTCCGAACTCGACCATCTCGTCGAAGACGTCCGGGTCGGTCGCGATGGTGCGAATCACCTCCACCAGCTTCATCACCGGCACCGGATTGAAAAAGTGCAGCCCGAGAAAGCGGTCTGGCCGCTGCGTCGCAAAGGCCATTTCGGTAATCGAGATGGACGAAGTGTTGCTGGCATAGATGGTCGTCTTCGGGCAGATTTTGTCGAGTGCGGCGAAAAGTTCCTTCTTCGACGGCAGTTGCTCGACAATGGCTTCGATCACCAGATCGCAGCCGCGCAGGTCTTCGAGGTTGGTGGTGCCGCGGAGCCGGCCGCGGATTTCGGCGCTCTGCGCAGCCGTGAATGTGCCCTTCTCCACCATGCGAGCGAGATTTTTCTCGATCGAGCTGAGCCCCTTCTGCACCAGCTCCGGCGCCACTTCGCGGACCGTCACCTGGCAGCCCGCCAGCGCCGCCACCTGAGCGATCCCTGACCCCATCAAACCGCAGCCCACCACTCCTACCTTCTCAATCGCCATCCCGCATCTCCCTTTTCCTGGCAAAGGATGAATCGAGCCTACAGACTGTCGCACAGCCGCAATGCCGCTTTCAAGCCGCACTTCATTCTACGGGATTCCCTCAGATGGGACCGCGGATATGAGGCTGCCAACGACGCATGAAATCTATGGAAATCCCAGCCTCCAACGAAATGAACGATCGCTTGTGAGGTTTGAGGCTTAGCGCGGCGTTGCCAGTTCCAGAATCGTGTTCCCGCCCTGCAGCTGGGCTTCGTCCAATCCGAATTCAGCGCGATTGATCCATTCGGTCACGATGTCTTCCCGCTCGTCGCCCGCGCGGCTCGTCGCTTCCGCCACGATTGCGCTCAGCATCGGCGCGGGCTCGTCCCACGGCGGCTTCACGCCCGCTGCAGCCGTGCGCAATTTCTCAGCAACCTGGTGGCCCTGTTCGAGCGTCGTGTTCGGCAAGATGAACGCGAGCGACCACGTTGTGTACCTCACCGCCAGGTCGCTTTGCCGGACTGAAGATTCAAGCATCTTCGCCAATTTCTCGAGATGCGCTTCGAGCGCCGCGTCGCCCCGCTGGCGCAGCAATTCCCCGCCGTGATCCATCTGCAGGATCACCAGCGTCACGGGCACGTTCTGCGCCCTCGCCCGGCCCACTTCCGCGAGCAGGCAATCGAGGTAGGCGCCGCGGCTCAGCAGCCCCGTTTTCTCGTCCGACACCGCGAGCGTGCGCACCAGCGAACGCAAACGCGTGTGGCTCACCGACATCACGATTTGGTCGCCCACGGCTTGCAGGAAAAAACTCTCGTTCGGTTTCCACACGCGCGGCGCGGATTCGCCCACCAACAGCACGCCCGCCGGCGTTTGCGTCATCTTGTCCGTGAGCTGCGCGCCCAGTGCCGTCGCCAATCCCAGCTCAGCCAGTGCGGGTGTTGTCGCCGCGCGCAACTCGATGGCGCCCAGCGCATCCGGCGTCGCATTCACGATTCTTTCGAGCGCCGCGGAGGTTGCGGCCGGATCTGCTGGCGCCATCCCCGAGCGAGCGAATGCCCCCATCAACGGCCGTGTTTCGCCGGGAGGGCCAATCGCCACCAGGCAGCGCGCCACGCCCAGATACTTTCCGATCTCATTCACCGCCGCGGCCAGCACCTCGCGTGGCGTCGCCTGCCGGTACATCAGGCTGGTGATCTCCGCGATCTCGGCCACGTCGCGGCTTGTCTCACCGCTTGCTGCCGTGCCCTTCGCCCCAGCGGCCTCAGCACCGGCGGGCGCTTTCGGAATTGGCGGCGCTCCCTTGGGCCACCAGTCAGCGCGTTCGTACAGCGCGTAGAGGTGCTCGTTTTGCTCCTCCTCGCCGGGAAACATTTCTGCGATTCGCTGGAGCCGCTCGAGCGCCTTCGGCCGCAGCGAGTATTGCAGGAAGATTTCCACCTGCACGATCAGATCCTCGAGCGCATGCCGCGCCCGAGCCTCTTCCGGCGTTGACTGGCCCTCGCCCTCGGTGTAGTCCTCCGTCCGTGCTTCGGAGTCCATCGGCCCCGCCTCCACCCCCACCGCGCCTGCATTTCCAGAGCGCAAGGTGAGGCTACGCAGATAGCTCGCGTCTGCTTTTCCTTCGAGCTTCGCGATTCGGTCGTGGTTGCGGTAATCGTACGGGTCAATATCCACCAGCCGGTCGAGCGCGTCGCACGCTTCCTTCAGCTTCCCGGCGTTGTAATACAGATCGAACAGCTTCACCAGCACGTCGAAATACTTCGCCTCGCGGTTCAGCTCCTCGTAGACCCGCGCCCAAAACTCCACGAGCGGAAGCGATTCGGGATGCGCTTCCCCCAAGCGATCCACCTGCACGGTGAATTCCGCTTCGCGCCGCAGCGGAAACATCCACTGCTTCGCTTCTGCCAACAATTCCACCGCCTTGCAGTCTTCTCCGGCTTTCAAGTAAGCTTCGGCCAATTCGAAAATCTTCTGGAAGCTGTCCTGCCGCTGCTTGTAAAACGCCTCGAGAACCGGTCGCGCCCGGTCCAGGTCCCCGGAGTTCAGCAGCGCCTCGCCATAGACCACCAGGAAGGTGGTGTCCGTCTCGCCCGGCGAAAACGGCTTGAGCAACTTTACCGCCGCGGCTGCCTCGCCCCCGCGCAGTCGCGCTTCTGCGTACAGCAAAGCAGCACTGCGATCGCCGGGCACCAGGGCATGCGCGCGGCCAAAGAATTCGAGCCCGAGTTCCAGATCGCCGCCAGCAAGGGCGAGCTGTCCGGCACGTAGATAGCCGCGCGCCGCTAGTTCCCGCTTGCCCAGGCGCTCGGCCGCCTCGCCGAGTTTCACGTGGCTTTCCGAATTCTCCGAATCGAGCTGCGCGATTTTTTCCAAGCAGGCCAACGCTTCATCCGCTCGTCCGCGCTGGCTGAAGGCTTCCGCCGCGGCCTGGTACTGGGGAATCGCCTCCGCCGCCCGGTTCTGCCGCTGCAGCAAGAACGCATAACTCGCCTGCCGATCCGGCGGCTGAGGCGCCGCCTTCAGAAATCGCGCAAAGACCGCGGCCGCCTTGGCCAAATCCCCGGTCTCCATCAGCCGGTCAAACTGAATGCCGTAGAAGTGCGCGGCGCGGTCGGGATCGTTCAGCCGCGTGTACAAGTCGCCCAATGCCTGGACGGATTCCTGGTGCCTGGGAATTACTTCGAGGACGGCCAGATATTCGGCCGCCGCTTCCTGGAGCTTGTTTCTCTCCAGGTAGCGTTTCGCGCGCTCGAGATGCTTGGTGACGTCCTGCGCCATGAATTGCCTAGGATATTCTAGGGCCGCGGCTGGAGAGGGCCCTTTGCCCGCGCCAAATCTCCGCTTTCTTGCCTGCTTCGGCGAGCCGATCTTGCCGCGGGCGCCTGAATGAACAATTTATACCGCAGGCCTTCTTCGCCTCCAAGCAAAATTGCCCAGCCGCGTTCGCATCTCGAAGCCCTTCCTCATGGTTTCTGGACGAAGAATTCTACTTTCGCGGATACACCGACTTCCCACGGTGAATCCGTCACTTTTTTCGGGGCGTTCTCGACTTCTTATCTTGTGGCGATTGATTTTCAACTTCAGCGAGGACGGGACACGCTACGTGGCGGGTTTGCGGCCTTCGGCGGGCAGTTCGCGGATCCGCTCACGCATGGACCGGACCGACATCCCGCTGCGGAGCAGCGCCGCGAAGCCGAGGAACAAGAACGGCAGCGTCACCATCACGAACGCAAAGATGGAGAATCCCGCCGCCTTAGTTTTGTCCACATCGAACATGCTCAGCCCGAGCACGCAGAAGAACTGATACGAGCCCACATTGGCGGGCGCGTTGGGCAGCGACACCCCCAGATTGATTACCAGCAGCACGACCACGGAAGAAAGAAGAGGAAGGCCAACAGCGTAGGCCTGCATCATCGCCCACAGCGCCAGAATCTGCAGCGCCGGAACGCCAAATGAGATCAGCACAGCCGGATAAAAACTGGGCGAAGTTCCCATCGCGTGCAGCCCGGCCAGTGCCGGCATGAATTTCCCCGATAGCGGCACGGCTCGCAGCGGATTCGGGTTCGAACTCAGTTTGATTTCCAGGTAGGAAATTGCCGCCACCATCAGCCCGACCAGGATCAGTGCCACAACTCCCAGCACATCCGCCGCGCGCTTGAGCCGGTGAGGCAGCGGCAAATAGAGTGACACGATTCCCAGCGCCGCCGTTGCCACCACCAGGTCGATCAGACGCTCCACGCCAACGGAGCCCAGCACTTTCCCGAAGCTGATCTCCTCCGTATTCGACACCATGTAGCTCCGCAGCAATTCGCCCGGCCGGAGCGGGAAAATCATGTTCGCGAAAAGCCCCGAATACACGGCGCGAATCGACCGCGCGAGACGCACCTGGCCAAACGGCTTCAGCAGCAGCTTCCAACGAAGGCCTTGCACGCCATAGCTCAGGATGTCGAATAGGATTCCCAATGCCACCCAATTCCAATTCACGTTCGATAGGTCACGAATCGCATTGGCGGGATGAATGTCGTACAGGACGTAGATGAGCGCGGCAATGGCTCCGAGGTAGCCGAGCCAGCGCAGGGCGCGCGATCCCCCCTTTGGGCCGGATTGTGCCGGCGCGCTCAACTTTTCTTCTTCAGGTCCGGCGTGGATGCGGAGTGCAGGATGCTCAGCTTCCCCGATGTCTCGAGGATCGCCTCCTGCACCTCTCCCAGGTTAAAAACGCCCTGCGTGCGCAGGTTAGCAAGCAAGTCATCGCGGCTCAGGTGTTCCTTCCGCAGGTTGGCCTCGACCACTTTGCCGTGATGCACCAGCAGCGTCGGCACTCCTTCGACCACTCGCTCGAACCAGCGGCTCGAAAAGGCCGCTCGGCTCACCAGCCAGTTCAGTCCCAGGATCGCGGCCCCGCCAATCAGTCCGCCGGTCACCGAGTTGTCCGGCCCGATCATCGCGTTCTGCAGGACGTTGCTCAAGATTAGCAGCACGATCAAATCGAATGCCGTCATTTGTGCCACTTGCCGTTTCCCCAGCAAGCGGAACATGACCAGAAGAAAGACGTAAACGATTACAGCCCGGAAGATTTTTTCCCAGACCGGGATATCCGGCAGCCACCAATGCATGGTCACTCCTTACGGGGCAGCCCCGTCTGGCTCTCCAACGTAGACCAGCCGGAGCCGGAATTCTACGACGATTCGGTTTGCTTTGGGCGGCCTCCCCCGCAAGAACCTGCCCAGCCTACGACACCCGCCCGCCCGAGGCAATCCCGATGGTGAGCCGCCATTGGCCACGCCCTCCAATCTATGGCACACTCGTTCGTTTAAGGTACGCGGAAGGAACCCATCGGGCGGCCTGGCGCAAGCCGGAATTCGTCCGGGACCACCCGCCGCGCGGAGATGGATGGATCCCCGGCTCATTCGCAATTTCTGCATTATTGCGCACATTGACCACGGCAAGTCCACGCTGGCCGACCGCCTCCTCGAGCTCACGGGCGCGCTCTCCCAACGCGAGATGACCGCACAGGTGCTCGACTCGATGGACCTTGAGCGCGAGCGCGGCATCACCATCAAAGCCAAGAGCATTCGCCTCCACTACACCACGCTCGCCGGCCAGGAATATCAGCTCAACTTGATTGACACCCCCGGCCATGTGGATTTCTCCTATGAAGTTTCCCGCGCGCTCTCCGCTTGCGAAGGCGCGCTCCTCGTCGTGGACGCGAGCCAGGGCGTCGAGGCGCAGACCGTCGCCAACGCCTTCCTCGCTTCGCGCCACAACCTCACCATCATCCCCGTCCTCAACAAGATTGACTTGCCCGCCGCGCGCCCCGACCATGTGAAAGAACAAATCGAAAATGTCCTGGCGATTTCCGCGGGTGACGCGCTCCAGATCAGCGCCAAAAGCGGCCTGGGCGTGCAGAAAGTCCTCGACGCAATCATCGAGCGCGTTCCGCCGCCGGTCGGCTCCGCCGAAGCCCCGCTGCGCGCATTGATTTTCGACTCTTGGTTCGACATTTACCGGGGCGCCGTCATCATGGTGCGCGTAATGGAAGGCCGATTGGCACCACACATGCACATCCGGCTCTGCGCCAACGATCAAGTCTACGAAGTCGAAGATCTCGGCGTCCTCACGCCCAAGCCCGTGGTCGTCACCGAGCTCGCCGCCGGCGACGTCGGCTTTGTCGTCGCCAACATCAAGCGCGTCGCCGAAGCGCGAGTCGGCGACACCGTCATCGAAGCCGACCGCCCCGCTGCGCCGCTGCCCGGCTTCGAAGCCATCAAGCCGATGGTTTTCGCAGGGCTCTATCCGGTTGCGGCGAACGACTATGAAGTCCTGCGCGACGCCCTCTCGAAGCTTCAGCTAAACGACGCCGCCTTTTTCTACGAGCCGGAGACTTCCGTCGCCCTCGGCTTCGGCTTCCGCTGCGGCTTTCTCGGCCTGCTCCACATGGAAATCGTGCAGGAGCGACTCGAGCGCGAATTCAATCTCGAACTCATCACCACCGCGCCCAGCGTCCGCTATCGCATCACCACCACTGCCGGTGAAATCCTTGAAGTGGATAGCCCCGCGAAATTTCCACCGCCCACCTCAATCGCGAAGATCGAAGAACCGATTCTCCTCGCGATGATCATCACGTCGGAGGAATCCGTCGGCGCGATCCTGCACCTCTGCGAGGAAAAGCGCGGCGTGCAAAAGAATTTTGAGTATCTATCACCCACACGGGTCATGCTCAACTACGAGATGCCGCTCAACGAAATCGTGCTCGATTTCTACGACCGCCTGAAGAGCGCGTCGCGCGGGTATGCCTCCCTCGACTACCGCCTCGAGGGCTATCGCGAATCCGATCTCGTCAAGCTCGACGTCCTCGTCGGCGGCGAGTCGGTGGACGCGCTCACCATCGTCCTCCATCGCGATCAGGCTTACGACCGTGGCCGGGATCTAGTCACGCGCCTGCGCAAACTGATCCCGCGCCAGATGTTCGAGGTGCCGATCCAGGCCGCCATCGGCAGCCGCGTCATCGCCCGAGAAAACATCAGCGCCATCCGCAAAAATGTTCTTGCCAAGTGCTACGGCGGCGACGTCTCGCGCAAACGCAAGCTCCTCGAAAAACAAAAAGAAGGCAAGCGCCGCATGAAACGAGTGGGCCGCGTCGACATCCCGCAAGAAGCATTCCTCGCCGTCCTCAAAGTCTCCAGCACCATGGACGAATAACCAGCCAGACCAATGCTGCGGCCCGCCTCTTCAGATGGGGTGGATAACTGTCACATTATGTTGGACTTGCGGTTGGCAGCTCCTGAGGGAGCGGGCCACCACCGGCCGCTCGTGACGCCCTCGTGGCATCGGTTCTTGCCGGACTTTCTAACTGGGTAGATCGAGCCCCGTCTCGATTGGTTCTGACTGAACAGTTCCCGGGAGCTTGGCCTTTTCGGAAAGTTGCGACGTGCCTTGCTGCACCAGCATGACGGCGCCGATGACCATCGCCGCCGCGATTCCAACATTCAGCGTCACCGCCTCACCCGCCAGCAGCCAGCCGAGCAAAACGGCGACAATCGGGTTTATATACGTATGTGTCGCAACCAGCGTGGGCGAGTAATGTTCCATCAGCCAGTTGTAAGCCGTGAAGGTGACGATCGAACCGAATATGATGGAATAAGCCAGCGCGGCCAGCGAGCGATGCGAGATCGAAGCCAGCGAGAGCTCGTGCCATTCGCCGGTGATCGTGCCTGCGATCAGCAGCAGGATCGAACCCGAGAGCGATGAGAGCGCCGACAAGAGCAGTGGATGTCCGGAGAGGTGTGAGCGCCGCGAGTAAACAACTCCCGCCGCCCACGAAAGCGCGCCGATCAATATGGCGAGCGCGCTCGTGACCATGCCAGGGCCGGCTGCCAGCACGCTTTTCTCCATCAGGAAGCCCACTCCCACGAGACCGAGCACAACCCCGGCGAATAGGGTGATGTTCATTTGCCACTTCCTCTCGGCCACACACGTGAGGAAAAAGACCATGATCGGTTCGCCGGCAATCAGGAGTGCAGCGAGTCCCGACGGCACTCTTTGCTCCGCCCAATGCAGCGTGCCATGACCCACCAGAAAGAACAGCGTGCCGATCACTACGCTGGCGCGCAGTTGCGCCGATGTCGGCCGCTTCCCCTTCCACAAGCACCAGAGCAACAAAATTGCGCCGGCGGTGAAGTGCCGAATTCCCGCCGTGTACAGCGGAGGAATCGTCGCGACTGCGAACCGGATGGCAAGAAAGGTCGAACCCCAGATGACCCAAATGCAGAAGAACGACAGAATGACGCGGAAGCGGCTGGCATGCGCCGCCTTCTCCCGCAGGATGTCCGTCACGGAATTCCGGAAACTCACCGGGCCTCTTCACCGCTCTTGTTTTCTCAATTTCAATAGGTTCACTCAATATCAACATCCGGCCATAGTAGATGAACACGGATGTGGAGCGGACTCAATGGATCCAAGCCATCCACGTGCTTGCGTGACCTGCCAAATTGGAAAGGCTCTTGAGGCCTCTGCGGAAGCTGGGTGAACGGCGAGGCGGGAGGATGATCAATCGAAGGAAGCAGCCGGCTATGCTGCAGTCAACAAGATTGGCTCGCCCTTTGTGATCACAATCGTATGCTCGTAATGCGCGGCCAGGCTGCCGTCGCCGGTGCACACCGTCCATCCGTCCGGCTGTAATTCCGCTTCGCCGCTTCCCGCCGCGATGATGGGCTCGATGGTGATCACCAGGCCTTCGGTCAGCATGCCGCGGTCGAGCGGGTCACAATAATTCGGCACCGACGGTTCCTCATGGATCGTCCGCCCCACGCCGTGCCCGCACAGCTCGCGGACCACTCGGAATCCGCTGCTCCGCACTTCGCGGTCGACCATGCGCCCGATCTCGTTGACGCGATGCCCGGCACGCGCCACGCGGAGCGCCTTGCGGAACGCGCGCTCCGCGCAACGCGCCAGCTTCTCCGCGGTCCTGTTCACCGGCGGCACATTCACGCTCATCGCTGAGTCGGCATGGAAACCGTCCTTCATCGCCGTCAAGTCCAGCTTCACCAGGTCGCCCGGCCTGATCGCGCGATCGCCGGGAATCCCGTGGACCACTTCGTCGTTCACGCTGATGCACACCGCGCCGGGAAAGCCATACACCATCGGTGGCGACGAGCGCGCGCCCTGCTCGGTCAGCAGCTTTGCGCCTAGTTCGCTCAATTCGCTCGTCGTCACGCCCGGACGCACCGCCGCGGCCAGCGTCTGCAGCGTCCGCGCAACGATCGCTCCAATCGCCCGCAACCTTTCCAGCTCCGCCGGCGTTTCAATCGACATCGCCTCTTCTTCTCCTCGTTGCTTGCGTCTTCCTAGCTCCCTGCGTTTCGGCGTGGCTCTACGGCTTCTTTTCCTTCACCGTGGCGCCGATTTGTCCCCGCGCGAGCCGCACCGCAATGTCATCCCCCAGCGCCACCTGATCCGCCGCGCGCAGCACATGCCCGGTCGCGTCGTACGCAATCGCGTATCCGCGTTCGAGCAATTGCGCGGGATCGCGCTCGAGCAGCCGCAGATGCGCCGCCTCCCATCGCCGCTGCATGGCCACAAGCAGGTGATCGGTGCGCATGCGCAGCTCGTTCGATCGCTGTTCGAACCGCCGCCGCAGTTGGCCCACGCGCGCGCGCAAGTCCATCGAGGCCAGCCGCATCTGCGCCGCGGTAAATCTCCGGCGCTTTCGCGTCACCGCGCGCTCGAGGGCAGCGGCCAGCTCGCCCGTGCGCCGCTCGATGTGCAAACGCAGCGCCGCCGCGCGCCCGCGCAAATCGAATGACGCGATCCGCGTCTGCGCAACGCTGAGCCGCTGACGCGACCGTTCCAGTCGCGCGCGCAACGCCTCCGCCAGCGTCGCGCCGTATTCATCGAGCTGTTGCCGCCGCAGCCGCACCAAATCTTCGAGCCGCCGGAATCCGCGATGCGTCTCTAAATCGCGCAAATCGTGCCGCCACTCCGAAAGCAAATAGCGAATGTGATGCGTGAGCTGGCGCGCCAGGTCCGCGATGTGCCGGTCGAACTCCTCCCGCGACTTCACGACGATTTCGGCGGCCTGCGAGGGCGTCGCCGCGCGCACGTCCGCCACAAAATCCGCGATCGTAAAATCCGTTTCGTGCCCCACGCCGCTGATCACCGGCACTGGCGACGCCGCGATTGCTCGCGCCACGATCTCCTCGTTGAACGCCCACAAGTCCTCGAGCGATCCGCCGCCGCGCGCCACAATCATCACGTCCACCATTTTTGAGGCACCCAGGTAGCGCACGCCTTCGGCAATCTCCGCCGCTGCGCCTTCGCCCTGCACCTTCACCGGATACACCAGCACGCGCACGTTGGGAAACCGCCGGCGCAACACGCGCAGGATGTCGCGCACCGCTGCGCCGCGCGGCGACGTCACCACGCCGATCCGCCGCGGCAGCATCGGCAAAGCTTTTTTTCGCGCCGGGTCGAATAATCCCTCGGCCGCCAGCCGCTTCTTCAATTGCTCGAACGCCAGTTGCAGCGCGCCGAGCCCCATCGGTTCGATGTGCTCGACGTAAATCTGATATTCGCCGCGCGGCTCGTAGACGCTCACCGAACCGCGCACCGTCACCTGCAGCCCGTCTTCCGGCCGAAACTTCAGCAGCCGTACCTGGTCGCGAAAACACACGCAGCGAATCTGCGACCGCGCGTCCTTGAGCGTGAAATAGAGATGTCCCGGCTGCGACAGGTGGCAGTTCGACACTTCGCCTTCGACCCAGATATCGTGGAATTCGGATTCGAGCAGTTCGCGGACCCGCGCGGTCAGCTCGCTGACTTTCCAGACCTTACGCTCCGGCATCAGGTTGAACGAGAACTGGCTCATGGTCTTGTTGCTATCCTGCCCAGGGTGATCCACGCGCCGCAAGGTGCGATCAGGTCTTTCAATTCCAATTCATCGCCGGAACAGCGACACCAGCCACACCATCAACGTCAGCATCAGGTTGAGCACGAGGCACGTGACGATCGGAAAATAGAACGTCACGTGCCGCCCCACATACACGATGTCTCCCGGCAAGTGCCCCAGCCGGAACGGCAGCTTTGCACCGGTCACTAACACGGCGCCAAGTACGACCAACAGCACGCCGAGTATGACCAGCCATCTCCCGATTTCGCGCAGCGGATCCATCGCCGCTCTCCTGCAAGGGAGAGGTATTCCTCGCTTCCGGAAAATTCAGATCAGCTCGGCGCCCGGGAAAAAATACCCCATCTCGAACGCGGCCGTCTCCGGCGCATCCGACCCGTGCGTGCAATTATTCTGGATGCTCGTGCCGAATAGTTTTCGGATTGTCCCCGGAGCGGCCTTTGCTGGATCGGTTGCGCCCATCGTCTCGCGCCACCGCGCGATCGCGCCTTCTGCTTCGAGCGCCATCACGAACACCTTCCCCGAACTCATGAACTCAGTCAGGTCTTTGAAGAACGGCCGCTCGCGGTGCACCGCGTAGAAGCCTTCTGCTTCCGCTTTCGTCAGCCGCAGCGACTTGATCGCCACGATCTGGAATCTCGCCTCGTAAATCTTTTTCAAGATATCGCCCGCCAGTCCCCGCCCCACCGCATCCGGCTTGATAATCGCCAACGTCCGTTCGATCGCCAAAGGAATCTCCTCTGCTGCTTCGACACTGTCTCTTCTACTTCCTCTTCTTCGCCTTACTTCGATGCTTCGCCCTCCCCTTGCGTCCTGGCTTTCCCGCGCCCTTGCCGCTCTGCTTCCTTGTTTCCCTTTGCTTAATTGCTGCGGCAAGAGTTTGCCCAATTTCCGCCGGGCTCTCGACACAATGAATCCCCGCGGCCTGCATCGCGGCGTATTTCTCCTTCGCCGTGCCTTGCCCGCCGCTGATGATCGCGCCCGCGTGACCCATGCGGCGTCCCGGCGGCGCCGTCTGCCCCGCAATGAACCCGACCACCGGCTTGCGCACGTGCTTCTTGATAAACTCTGCCGCCGTTTCCTCGGCGTTTCCGCCGATCTCGCCGATCATCACAATCGCGTGCGTCTCCGGATCGTCGTTGAACATTCGAATCGCATCGAGAAACGATGTCCCGATAATCGGATCGCCGCCGATGCCGATGCAGGTGGATTGCCCGATCCCGAGCTGCGTGAGCTGGTCCACCGCCTCGTACGTCAGCGTCCCGCTCCGGCTCACCACGCCCACGTTCCCCTGCTTGTGGATTCCTCCCGGCATGATTCCGATCTTGCACAGTCCCGGTGAAATAATTCCCGGGCAATTCGGCCCGATCAGCCGCGTCCGGCTGTCTTTCAGCGTCGCAGCCACGCGCACCATGTCCAGCGTCGGAATTCCTTCCGTGATGCACACGACGAGTGGCAACCCCGCGTCGGCGGCTTCGAGAATCGCGTCGGCCGCGAATGGCGGCGGCACGAAAATCACCGACGCATTCGCTTTCGTTTCCTTTACCGCCTCGGCAACCGTGTTGAACACGGGCACGTCGAGATGCTTCGTCCCGCCCTTCCCTGGCGTCACTCCGGCCACAACCTTTGTGCCGTATTCGATCATCTGCTCCGCGTGGAAGCTCCCCTCACGCCCGGTGAGGCCCTGCACCAGCACTCTTGTATTCTGATCGACGAGTATGCTCATTTGGATGACCTGAATGTGAGGGAAGTAAAGGAGGTAGAGGACGTAGAGGATGTAAAGGAGAAGAACCTCACGCCAGCTTCCTCCATTCCTTCCATAGATTATGAATCATCATTCCCAGCTTTGAGTACTCAGCTTTGATGGCCTCACAGCTCTGCTTCGTAGCAATCCCTTCGTCCATTGCAAGATCCAGCCAGAATCTCGTTTCAGCTCCCTCTCCGTTCGCAATGACCAGATGTCTCTTGAACTCGGCCGCCGACGTTCGCTTCGCCCAACCTTCCACGATGTTCGCCACCACGGAGCGCGCGGAATCCCGCAACTGGCGCCCAATCTCGTATTGTTCTTGGCGCGGAAAACCTCTCGTCAATTTCGAAACCTCGAGGGCCAAGCGATACGCCTGCTTGTAGATCAACAGGCCCGAAAAGTTTCGAACAGGCCCGCTTCGCACTGCCGCGCCTCCTTCCTTTCCTCTACCTCCTCTATTTCCTTTACCTCCTCTACCTCCAAAGCTTCCTCTTATTTGCCCGCGAGCTTTACTACTTTCTCCGCGCCGTCTTTCATTCCGTCGGCGATCGTGAAATTCAGTCCCGACTTTCGCAGGATTTCGTTTCCTTCCTCCACGTTGGTTCCTTTCATTCGTACCACAACGGGCACTTTCACCTGCAATTCGTGCGCGGCGTTCACGACGCCGGTCGCCAGCACGTCGCACCGCAGGATTCCGCCGAAAATATTGACGAACACCGCGCGCACGTTCGGGTCGCTTAGCAGAATTCGAAACGCGTTCTTCACCTGGTCTGCCGACGCGCCACCGCCCACGTCGAGAAAATTCGCCGGGCTGCCGCCCGCGTGCTTGATGATGTCCATCGTCGCCATCGCCAGCCCCGCGCCGTTCACCATGCACGCCACCGTGCCGTCGAGCTTGATGTAATTCAACTTGTACTTCGACGCCTCGATCTCGAGCGGGCTTTCCTCATCCAAATCGCGCAGCGCCGCGAGTTCCGGGTGCCGCACCAGCGCGTTGTCGTCGAAATTTACTTTCGCGTCGAGGGCCACCAGCCGCCCATCGCCCGTCAACACCAGCGGGTTGATCTCCACGAGCGACGCATCCGTCTCCAGGAATGCGCGGTAAAGCGACTGGAAAAACGGCACGGCCCTGTTCACTACTTCCGGCGCAAGCCCCAGGCCGAACGCGAGTTTGCGCACCTGATACGGCTCGAGTCCGACCGCCGGATGAACCGTCTCCCGCAAAATCGCCTCCGGATGTTCCCGTGCTACTTCTTCGATTTCCATCCCGCCCGCAGCGCTTGCCATGATGACCGGCGCGGCCGCCGCGCGATCCACCAGGATGCTCAAATATAGTTCGCGTTTGATGTCGAGCCCTTCCTCGATCAACACCCGCCGCACAATCCGGCCTTCGGCGCCTGTCTGCGGCGTCACGAGTTTCATCCCCAGCATCTGGCCCGCGATCTCTCCCGCTTGCGCAGCCGATCGCGCCAGCTTCACGCCGCCTCCTTTCCCGCGCCCCCCGGCGTGAATCTGCGCCTTCACCACGACGACCGGAGTCCCCAGCCGCTCCGCCGCGGCGCGCGCTTCTTCCTTCTTCACTGCCACTTCGCCCCGTGGCGTAGGCACGCCAAACTTCGCCAGGATTGCCTTCGCCTGGTATTCGTGAATCTTCATCGTCCACCGCCGCTTTGCTGAGGCTCAGCCTGAATAGTGCTAGAATTTCGGTGCAATCAAAACGAGCCAGTTTACCGGGAACACGTACACCGGGCAAGGCACAGCCTGAGGCCGCAGAGGGATCTCCTTTGACGCGCTCGGACCGGGAGCCAGGAATCACATGCTCAAATTCGCCGTACTTCTTTACAAAAGACCCGAGAACACCCTCGAGGAGTTCCGTGATTATCTGCTCGGCGTTCACGGGCCACTCGCGCAAAAAATCCCGGGACTTCGTAGATGCATCTACAACGTCGTTCTCGCTGACGCGACGCGGAAGGCGCCCGATTGGAGCGCCATCGTCGAACTTTATATCGATGATTTCGACTCCATGCAAGCGGCGTGGGCCACGCCGGAGGGCCGCGCAGCGACAGACGACCTTGTCAAATTTACTGACTTGAGCCGGACATCCTGGTCGATCGTCGTAGAAACAGCGATCCTATGATCTCCGCGGCAACCGACAAAATCCTCGCCCGAATACATCTCTCCCGCGCGGAAGCAGAAGCGGCGATGGAGCAGATCCTTTCCGGCCGCTCGACCGAGGCGGAAATCATCGGCCTGCTCACCGCCCTCCATGAAAAAGGTGAAACGGTGGATGAGCTCGTCGGCTTCGCGGCCGTGATGCGCCGCCACGCCGCGCCGGTTTTCCCTGCCGGCAGCGCAAAACGGGAAGAAGCTCTCGTGGACACGTGCGGCACCGGCGGCGACGCCTCGGGAACGTTCAACATTTCGACCGCCGCTGCCTTCGTCATCGCCGGCGCCGGCGTGCGCGTCGCCAAGCACGGCAACCGCTCCATTAGCTCTCGCTGCGGCTCCGCCGACGTCCTCGAAGCCCTCGGCATCGCCATCGAGATTCCACCCGAGCGCGCCGGCGTGGCAATCGATCAAATCGGCGTCGGCTTTCTCTTCGCGCCCGCCGTTCACACCGCGATGCGCCACGCCATGCCCGCGCGCCGCAAAATCCGTGGCCGCACCGTCTTCAATCTCCTCGGCCCGCTCACGAACCCCGCGGGCGCTTCCGCGCAGGTCGCCGGCGTTTATGATTCAAGGTTTGTCGAAATGCTCGCCCAGGCGCTCGGCCAGCTCGGCGTGCGCCGCGCCTTTGTTGTCCACGGCGAAGATGGCCTGGATGAAATTTCGCTCTCGGGTGAAACCACGATCGCCGAACTTCGCGACCGCTCCGTGCGCACCTACATCGTCGCGCCAGAAGATTTTGGCCTCTCGCGCGCTCCCCTCGAAGCCATCGCCGGAGGCGACACCCTTTGCAACGCCGAAATCATCCTCCACATTCTTGGGGGCGAGCCCGGCCCACCACGCGAAATCGTTCTCGCTAACGCCTCCGCCGCACTCGTGGCCGCCGGCCGAGCAACTGATTTTACTGACGGCGTTCTGCTGGCCGCGCGCGCGATCGATTCCGGCGCCGCCCGCGCTGCCCTCGATGCTCTCATCTCTTTTACGCAATCCGAGTTCACTCGGCGACGGTCTGCTCCTTAGAGATTGCCCTCCAAATGGAGCCGGGCGAATGGTGTTACTTCCGGAGCACACCCCTCTGTAATCGCCATCACCCTACCGCAGAGCTTATCTAGAATGGACTTATGTGGTACCGGTACTCTCAGAACCACTCAGACAAGGAGACGACCAATGTCATCCGGCAAGTTGCTCGCGGCAGCCGCGCTATTTCTCGCGCTGCCGTTCGTAAACGTTCAGGCCCAGTCCAGCTCCGGCTCGAGTCAGGCGGATTCCTCAAAGGCACCGTCCGACCAGTCGCAAGCGCAGTCGGCTCAGAAGGCAAAGTCATCCAAGGCATCCGACAATTCCAAGTCGTCAGCCCATGCCACCGAATCGCAAGTCAAGTCCCCTCGGGATTCGGCTTCAGGAATGGCAACCGGCAAGCGCCAGCACAAACCGCTCCGGTCGATTGAATCCGATTCAAGCAGCTCATCCAAGTCATCCACTTCGTCCAGTTCGTCCACTCAAGCCAGCGAATCACAGGTTCAGTCGCCTCGGGATTCGGCTTCAGGAATGGCAACCGGCAAGCGCCAGCACAAGCCCGCCGCAGCGGCAGAATCCGAGGCGAGCAGCTCATCCAAGCCATCCGCTTCGTCCAGTTCGCCCAGCCAAGCCAGCGAATCACAGGTTCAGTCGCCTCGGGATTCGGCTTCAGGAATGGCAACCGGCAAGCGCCAGCACAAGCCCGCCGCATCGGCAGAATCCGAATCGAGCAGCCAGTCTGCGCATTCGGTGGACGCCAGCAAGAAGAGTTCAGACGCGCAAGGCTCGTCAACTGCTTCGCGTGATGCTGCGACCGGCCAGGCCAGCGGAAAACATCAACAGGGCGCCAACTCGTCCACCCAGTCGAATCAGTCCTCTGCGAGTTCCGGCAAGTCTTCCGCGCCCGGCAGCTCCAGTTCGGCAAGCGCCTCCCAAGGAAGCAAGTCTTCCAGCAAGAAGCCGGACGCTTCCAAGAAGCCAAGTCCGCCAAACAACTAACCCACTTCCCCGCAGCGGGCGGCCTGGCCATCTCGGCGGGCCGCTTGCCCGCGGCTTCTTCGCGCACGATTCCCCGGCCTCTCCCCTGATACGGCGCCGTCACTTCTAATTCTGTCGTTGCAGTTCTTCAGGGCCAGGAATCATTTCCCGAATTTCGGAGTTCGAAAACTACAGTGCCAGGAAATTCTGCAGGAGGCGAAAACCCACTTCGGTGAGCACCGATTCAGGATGGAACTGCACGCCTTCGACGCGCAACTTGCGGTGACGCAGGCCCATGATTGTACC
>JBGQEW010000013.1:0-27790 GCA_041496565.1 Terriglobia bacterium
TGGTTCCGCCGCACGCTGGTTGTCGGAGAAGTGGCGCTCGCGCTGGTTTTGCTGGTTGGATGCGGGTTGCTGGTTCGCGGGTTTTGGAATTTGCTGCGGGTGAATCCGGGCTACTCGCCGCACGGGCTTCTGACCATGCGCGTCTCGCTGACGCAAGCAGTCTACCCCGACAGCAAGAACGTGCTCGCGTTCTGGGGAAATGTTCAGGAGCGTCTATCCGCGCTGCCGGGCGTGACGTCTGCGACGCTCGTCTCCGGCCTGCCGCCCGAACGCCAGCTCAACGCGAACGATACCGAGATCGAGGGCCTTGCACCCGGACCGGACACGCCGATTCAGAACGTCGATTTCTGGCAGACAGCCGGCGACGGCTATTTCGAGACGATGAAGATCCCGCTGATCGAAGGCCGGCTGTTTGACCGGCGCGATGGCGAAAGCGCCCCGCCGGCCGTCATCATCAATCAAGCGATGGCGCTGCATTTCTGGGGGAACAAGAGCCCGATCGGCAAGCGGGTTCGAGCAGCCAATCAAGGCCCCTGGCAAACGATTGTCGGCGTCGTCGCGGACGTGAAGAACGCAGGGCTCGACCGGCCCGCCGGCACGGAGTTGTATTTCCCGTATCGCCAGATGGGCACGAATGGTTTCGGTATCCGCGGCTTTTCCGTCGTGCTGCGCACGAACGGCGACGCAGCCGCGCTGTCACTCTCCGCCACCGCCGCGATTCACGCGATTGATCCGGCGCTGCCGGTGGCAAACGTGCGAACGATGGATGAAGTCCTGTCCGTCGCGGAGTCGCGCCCGCGCTTCCTGACGCTTCTGCTCACGCTGTTCTCTTTGTTGGCGCTGCTTCTCGCCGCAATCGGGATTTACGGCTTGATGGCCTATTCGGTGGCGCAGCGCACACAGGAGATCGGCATTCGGATGGCGCTCGGCGCGCAGCCGCGCGATGTGCTTCGGCTGACCCTCGAGAGCGGGATGGGGCTGACGCTCATCGGGGTCGTGCTCGGTTGCGCCGCGGCGCTGACGCTTTCTCGCGCAATGACGAGCCTGCTCTTCGGAGTCAGCGCCACCGACCCAGCCACCTTCGCCGTAGTTGCGCTGCTGCTTGCAGGCGTGGCGATGCTGGCTTGCTTCGTTCCCGCGCGGCGGGCGACGAGAATCGATCCAATGGTCGCGCTGCGCTACGAGTAGGAGAAGCGATGGAGACGCTCTGGCAGGACTTGAAATACGGGATCCGGGCGCTGGCGCGGACGCCAGGCTTTGCGGCGATCGCGATCCTCACGCTTGCGCTTGGAATCGGCGCGAACACCGCCATTTTCAGCGTCGTGAATGGCGTGCTGATCCGCCCGCTCCCGTTCCAGAATGCCGGCCGGCTCGTCTGGGGCTGGGGTAGTTTCCACCTGGGCAATCAAGCGGCTGTTTCTCCTTCGGACTTTCTCGATTACCGCGCGCAACAGAACGGATTCGAGCATTTCGCCGCAGTAGGCGCGATGAACCAACTCTTTAATCTCGCGGGCGCGGAAAAATCCGAGCAAGTAAAAGTTTCCATGGTCACCACCGGCTTCTTTGAAGCCTTGGGGGTCCAACCGCTGTTTGGCCGGACGTTTGCCGCAGCCGACGAACAGGTGAGCGATCCGCAAGTCGTTATCCTGGGTCACGATCTCTGGCTAAAGCGCTTCGGAGGAAACCCGGGGATCGTGGGCCAATCGGTGATGATCGACGGGGTGGGGCGCACTGTGATCGGCGTGCTGCCCACGGATCTCCGCCTCCTCTCTCCCGCGGACTTATGGATCGCCACGCCGTTCCAGAATCAGGGCATGAGCTCGCGGCGTTCGCATTTTCTCCGGATCGTTGGCGTGCTGAAAGCCGGAGTGAAACTTTCGCAAGCCCAGGCGCAGATGGACACGATTGCCGCTCGGCTGGCGGAGCAGTATCCGGACACGAATGCCGGATGGAATGTGCGATTGGAGCCGCTGCAGGCGGTTCTGGTCGGCGACCTTCAGCCAGCCTTGCTCATGATTCTTGGGGCTGTGGCCCTCGTCCTATTGATCGCCTGCTCGAATGTCGCCAGCTTGCTCCTCGCGCGGAACACGGCTCGCAGCAGGGAAATCGCGATTCGCACGGCGCTCGGAGCGGGCCGCGCGCGGCTGGTGCGCCAGCTTTTGACCGAGAGTTGCCTCCTGGCGCTGGCCGGCGGCGGCGCCGGTGTGTTCCTAGCCAGCACGATGGTGGATGCGCTCCGAAAATTGGGACCGGATTACCTGCCGCGGTTGGATGAAGTAAACGTCAGCGGCATGGTGCTGGCATGCACCGCTGTCCTCTCGATCTTGACGGGAATCCTGTTCGGCCTGGGACCGGCGCTGCAGGCCAGTCGTCAGGATCTGACGAAGAACCTGAAAGAGGGTGGCGCAGCCGGAGGCTCCCGGTCGAAGCATCGCGCGCACAATGTTCTTGTCGTCACCGAGGTCGCGCTCTCGCTGGTTGTGCTGATTGCTTCCGGATTGCTGCTCAACAGTTTCTGGCGTCTCATCCATGTGTCTCCCGGTTTCGATCCTTCCCGGGTCGTCACCGCGCAAATATCGCTGGTGTTGGAGAAATACAAAGAGGCGTCGAAGCGTGCAAACTTCTTCGACGAACTAACCACTCGGACAGAAGCTTTGCCTGGCGTTGACTCGACCGGCTTTATTTCGGAACTTCCGCTGACGGGCCAGGCCGACGATACCTGGGTCACGACAAGAGAAGCAGCTCCGTCCGATCTCAAGGAATGGGAGGACGCCGATCTCCGCTTCATCGCAGGGGATTACTTCCGGACCATGCGCATCCCCTTACTGGCCGGACGCGGCTTTTCGCGGCAGGACACCGGCGATTCCACTCGAGTCGTTATCATCAACGAGCCGTTCGCAAGACGATACTTCGCCGGCCAAAACCCGATCGGAAAGCGCCTGAAAATCTTTGAGGGCAAGCCGGAATTCGTCACCCGAGAAGTCGTGGGAATCGTGGGCGGAAACAAGCACTTCGCCTTGGAAGAAACCCTCCGCCCCGAGATGTTTGTTCCTTACTCGCAGGGAGGTTTCTTCAATATGAACATGGTGGCGCGCAGCTCGGGCGATCCGGCGATGCTGCCCGCCGCGGTGCGCGAAGCCGTGCGCGCCATCGACCCCGACGAAACAACCTCTCCGTTCCGCACGATGGACGATTTGGTTTCTTCCTCGACGGCGGGAAGCCGCCTCAATACATTTCTGTTGGGATCGTTTGGTGTGCTCTCGCTGCTGCTGACGGCGGCAGGCATCTTCGGCGTGCTCTCCTATCTCGTCACGCAGAGGACGCGCGAAATCGGCGTGCGCATGGCGCTCGGCGCGCAACCGCGCGACGTGCTGCGCGTGATTGTGGGCCACGGCATGCGCTTGACTCTGATCGGCCTCGGCCTGGGCGTCGCCGGCGCACTCCAGGTGACCCGCTGGATGACCAGCTTCCTGTATGGCGTGAAACCGACGGACCCGTGGACGTTTGCCGGTGTGGCGCTGCTGCTGGCCGCGACTGCCTTTGCCGCCTGCTACGTGCCGGCGCGGCGCGCCATGCGCGTGGATCCGATGGTGGCATTGAGGTACGAGTAATTCTTGATTCCCGATTCGTGAAGCAAGGAGCGAATGATGGAAACTTTGTGGCAGGACTTGCGCTACGCATTGCGAATGCTTCGGAAGAACCGCGGCTTCAGCGCGGTCGCTGTGCTTTCTCTGGCGCTGGGGATCGGCGCGAACACGACCATCTTCACCGTCGTCAACGCGGTGCTGCTGAATCCGCTGCCGGTGAAGGATATCTCGCTGCTCGTGGATATCTCCACGCTCGACAAGAAGACGACGATCGCATTCGCCAATGCGCAGAAACTGACGGTGTCCTATCAGAACTGCAAGGACTACCGCGATCAGAATGACGTCCTCTCCGGAATGTCCTGCTTTGCGGTGGGGCAGCTTACGCTGAGCGGGCGAGGCGAGCCGCAGCAATTCACGGCCCTGCTGGCCAGCGCCAACTACTTCGATGTCTTGGGCGTCAAGCCGGTGGTGGGCCGGACATTTTTCCCGGATGAAGATCAGAAGCCTGGCGGCAACACGGTCGCCGTGCTCAGCTACAGCCTGTGGGCCCGCCAATTCGGCTCAGACCCTCACATCATCGGGCAAACAATCACACTGAATGCCGTGGGCTACACCGTTGTCGGCGTGGCACCGCGCAATTTCAAGGGTACATTCGCGTTCGCGCCCAGTGAATTGATTTGGATTCCCATCAGCATGAATCAACAGGCGCTCTCGGGGCCGCTGAAAGAGTTTTTCAACGACCGGCGTGCGCTCTTCGTTTTTGCCCTGGGCCGGCTGAAGCCGGCCGTGGCACGCGAACAAGCGCAGGCCAGCCTGCAGACCATCGCCGCGCGGCTTGAGCAGGAATACCCGAAAGACAACCAGGGCCGCAGCATCGTGCTTTCGCCGCTGGCCGACGCCGTGGTGGGAGTGAATCAGCATAGCCAATTTGCGCTCGCCGGCGGCATGCTGATGAGCATTGTGGGGCTGGTTTTGCTGATCGCGTGTGTGAACCTGGCCAATCTTCTGCTGGCGCAAGCCGCGAAGCGGGAGAAAGAGATGAGCATTCGCGCCGCGCTCGGTGCCAGCCCTCGCCGCCTGATGAGGCAGCTGTTGACCGAAAGTATGTTGCTCTCCCTGATGGGCGGCGCCCTTGGCCTGCTGCTCGCCTATTGGAGTCGCGATGTCTTGTGGTCCTTCCGGCCGGCGTTTCTGACGCAATCTTCGATTGATCTCGCACTCGACGGTCGTGTTCTCGGTTTCACCGTCGGCATCTCGTTGCTGACGGGCTTGCTCTTCGGCTTGGTTCCGGCAGTCAAGGTCGCGCGTCCGGACTTGATTGAGACTCTGAAGGTCGGCGGGCGAGGGGGCACGCTCGGTTGGAGTCACAACCGCCTCCGAAGTCTCTTGGTGGTTGCCGAAATCGCCCTGGCGCTGGTGGCGCTGATCGGAGCAGGACTCTTTGTCCGCAGCATGGAATTTGCCCAAAAGCTTGACGCGGGCTTTGAATCGAAGAATCTGTTTGTCTTCAACTTCGATTTGGCATCGCAGCAATACACGCCCGAGCACGGCCAGCAGTTCTACCGCGATGCAATCGAAAGGGCGGCGGCGGTGCCGGGTGTGCAGATGGCGACCATCGCGGCGAACCCGCCGCTCGGCGGAGGCTTCGGCCGCACCGTCTTCCGTGAAGGCGAGCAACAGATGCCCGGCAAACACGGCAGCCTGGTGACTACGGATCCAGTGGCGCCAAATTATTTTCAAACGCTGCGGATTCCGCTCCTGCGCGGACGGGAATTCACCGATTCCGATCGCGAGCAGACGACGCCGGCGGCAATCATCAATGAAGCGATGGCCAAGCATTTCTGGCCCAACGAAGAAGCTCTTGGCAAGCGGTTCACTTTCTTCGGCGAAGATCAGCTTCGGGAGATCGTCGGCGTCGTTCACGACAGCACCATTCTCCAAGTCGGCGAAGATCCCACCCCGGTTGTTTATCTGCCGCTCCAGCAGAATTTCTCACCCTTCGCCACCATGCAGGTGCGTACCACCGATAATCCCGCGGCGGTGATGGGAACGGTGCGTTCCCAGGTTCAATCCATCGACCGAAACCTGGCTCTTACCAACCTGCAAACCATCGGCGAAATCATGAATGATGGCCTATGGGCTGCGCGGATGGGCGCCGCCTTACTGGCCCTGTTCGCTTTGCTCGCGCTGGTGCTGGCGGCGATCGGGATTTACGGCGTGATGGGGTACTCGGTAAGCCAGCGGACGCAGGAGGTCGGCATCCGGATGGCGCTGGGTGCGCAGCCGAGGGACGTCTTCAAGCTCGTGATCGGCCAGGGCATGCTGCTCGCGGGTCTGGGTATGGGGCTGGGACTTGCTGCGGCACTTGCGCTCACGCGCGTGCTTGCCAGTCTGCTCTTCGGCGTCAGCGCAAGAGACCCGCTGACGTTTGCCGGCGTCACGCTGCTGCTCGGCGCGGTGGCATTGTTGGCATGTTACCTACCGGCGCGACGGGCAACGAAAATCGATCCGCTCGTGGCGCTGCGATACGAATGAGAAGCGGCCGATTTCGATGAAGAAGGGACCGGTGTTGATCTTTGCCGGTCTGGATTCGGCACTCGCCGCTTCGTGATTCACGGCGGAGGACACAGCAAGCAAAGAAGCGCTGAAGGTAAGGAGCCAAACTCGTGGAGACACTCTGGCAAGACTTGCGCTACGGCATTCGAATGCTGGCGAAGAGCCCTGGATTTACGGCCGTGGCGATCCTGACGCTTGCGCTCGGGATTGGCGCCAACGCCGCGATATTCAGCGTAGTCAACGCTGTCTTGCTGCGCCCGTTGCCCGTGGAGAACCCGGACAGGCTCGTGCGCGTGTTCGCCTCGAACACCAGCGGCACTCGCTACGCCTCGATCTCCTATCCTGACTACCTAGATCTGCGCGATCAAAACAGCGTTTTCTCCGGACTCTTGGCGTACGGGCGATTTTCGGCCAGTCTGGGCGGCCAGGAACAGGGCGGCCAAACGGCTCCGGCAGAGCTGATCCGCGGCGAAATTGTGACCGCGAACTATTTTTCCGTCCTGGGTGTCAGGCCGGTCAAAGGCCGCGCGTTTATTCCGGAGGAAGAACGTTCTCCGGGCTCCGCACCGGTTGCCGTCGTCGGCTATGGCATGTGGACGAATCACTTCGCTGCTGACCCGAACATCATCGGAAAACAAATCGTCGTCAATGGCCACTCTTTCACTGTGGTCGGCGTGGCGCCGCCGGACTTTCCGGGCGCGGAGATCGGAACGCTGCCGGATATCTGGGTCCCCATCATGATGCAGGAAGTGATCCGTCCGCCTTCGTCCGGATCATTGCGACAAGCCTACGGAACGGACCTGCTGCATCACCGGGATGCCGGATGGCTGCATTTGATCGGACGACTGAAGCCCGGCGTCACACCCGCGCTGGCCCAGGCGAATTGCTCCACAATCGCGCAACGGCTCGAGCAAACCTATTCGAGCTCGAATCGCGGCGGAGGCGTGAACGTGGTTCCTGTCAGAGGCGGCCTGGATGCGAGCGATCGCGAAGATGTGCTGCCAATCGCTGGACTTCTGCTCGCCGTCGTTGGACTCGTGCTGCTGATCGCCTGCGCGAATGTTGCCAACCTGCTCCTGGCGCGGGCATCGGCGCGGCAGAAGGAAATCGGCGTCCGCCTTGCGCTTGGCGCAAGCCGCAGCCGCCTCGTACGTCAATTCCTCACGGAGAGCATTCTGCTTTCTCTGTTGGGAGGCGGTTTCGGAATGCTGATGGCCGTTTGGGTCAGGGACTTGATTGCGTCTGTAAAGCCGCCCACTCCCGTGCCGATCGCGCTGGACCTAAGCATTGATTTCCGGGTTTTGCTTTTTGCATTAGTCCTTTCCGTTCTCACCGGGATCGTATTCGGCCTGGCGCCCGCGCTCCAAGTATCCCGGGCGCCCGTCGCGTATGCACTGCGTGAAGAGGCTCTGCTTCGCCGGCTCCGCAAGTCGCGGCTGCGCATCACCCTGGCAGTCGCGCAAGTCGCGCTATCGCTGCTCATGCTGATCACGGCAGGTTTGTTGGTCCATAGCCTGAGCAATGCTCAAGCCGTTCGTTTGGGATTCAATCCAGGCCGTCTTCTCTCGGCCTGGATTGATTTGAGCCTGCGTCAATACCCGGAGACCCAGGGCCGCGCTTTTTATGGCCGGTTGATCGAGCGAGTCCAAGCTTTGCCCGGCGTTCGCTCGGTGAGCTTTGCACGAACCATTCCCCTCGGCTTTTCCGCGCGGGCGATGATAGTCCACATCGAAGGGCAGGGAGCGCCTTCGCCGGAGAACGCTGTGCGCGCTGGAAACAATATCGTCGCGCCTAGATACTTCGAGACGATGGAGATCCCGATCCTGCGAGGACGGGATTTCAGCCAAACGGATACTGCCGCATCGCCGAAGGTGGCCATCATCAGTGAAACGATGGCGCGGCGATTCTGGCCCGCCGAAGATGCCGTGGGCAAGCGTTTGCTTTTTTCCGCGAACGAAACCATTGAAATTGTGGGCGTCGTGGCCGACTCGAAATACCGCACTTTGGGGGAAAGCGCCGGCCTCTATGTCTATCTCCCGCTCGAGCAGAACTTCGAATACGGCATGGCGCTTGTAGTTCGCAGCTCGAAGGATCCCAGCGCGCTGGTTCCTCTGCTTCGGCAGGAAGTTCAGTCACTCGACAAAGCATTGCCGGTCACCGCGATACAAACGATGGCGGCGAACGTTTCGACATCCTTGTGGCCAGCGCGTGCCGGCGCCACGCTCGTCGGGATTTTCGGATTGTTGGCGCTGGTTCTGGCCGCCGTCGGCATCTACGGCGTGACGGCATTTACCACCGCCCAGCGGACGCATGAAATCGGAATTCGCATGGCGCTCGGCGCCGAGCCTCGAGACATCCTTCGATTGATTGTCGGACAGGGAATGGCGCTCGCGGCGGTCGGAATCGCGATCGGCTGCGCGGGCGCATTCGCCGTCTCTCGAGTCATCGCCGGCTTCCTGTACGGCATCAACCCGGCCGATCCGGTGGCGTTTATCGCGGGTGCGCTCATCCTCGGCGTCGCCACTCTCCTCGCCAGCTACATCCCGGCGCGGCGGGCGATGCGCGTCGATCCTCTGGTGGCATTGCGGTACGAGTAGTTGACATCGAGGGGGAGAAAGTTGAGTGCTTCAGTGCAACCGCTCGCAAGCGGGAAAGGGCCCTCGGACATGACCGGGCAGAGGCGCACAGGCGTTTCGGCGCTTTCGGAGGAAATCGTCGAGCGCGTCCACGGATTACGCCGCGCAAGAACGGAAGATGTGCGAGCCCTGCGCCGGGAATTTTCGAAGCGGCTCAAAGACGCTGCGCCGCACGTGGTGATCGAGCTGGCTTATCTGCTTCTGGACGAGCCGGGATTTCTCTTTCGCTTCGTTGCCTATGAGCTGCTGCAGCACCACCTGGCCGCGCTGCATCACCTGAGGGCGTGGGACCTCGAGCGCTTGGGCCGCGGCCTTGATCGGTGGGAAGCGGTGGATACTTTCGCGACTTATTTGTCGGGGCCACTCTGGCGAGAGCGGCGCATTCCGGATGAACTTGTCCACAATTGGGCGCGATCGAAGGACCACTGGTGGCGGCGCGTCGCCCTGGTCAGCACGGTCCCGCTGAACAACAAGACACAGGGCGGCCCCGGCGACACTCCTCGCACGCTGCAAGTTTGCCGGCTGCTCTTGCGCGACCGGGATCCAATGGTGGTGAAAGCGATGTCATGGGCGCTGCGTGAGTTGGCAAAACGCGATCCGAAGGCGGTCCGAACGTTTCTCATTGCGCGTAAGCCGCTGTTGGCGCCGCGCGTCTTGCGCGAAGTTCGCAACAAGCTGGCGACAGGGCTGAAGAATCCGCGACAAAGAAAGCGTGCGCGAAATTCTGCGAGGTGAGCATGGAAACACTCTGGCAAGACGTGCGGTACGGAATTCGGACGCTCGTGAAGACTCCCGCTTTCACGGCGGTGGCTGTGCTCACCCTCGCGCTCGCCATCGGCGCCAACACGGCCATCTTCAGCGTCGTGAATCGCGTTCTTCTCACGCGCTTGCCCTACAAGCAGCCGGACCGCCTCGTCATGGTTTGGGAGCAAAATCCGCACCGCAAATTCGATCGGAATGTAGTTTCGCCCGCCAATTTTCTCGATTGGCAGGATCAGAACAGCGTGTTCGAACGAATGGCCGCGGTCTATGACGGTCACATTACATTGACCGGCAACGGGGAACCCGAGCAGGTACCCATTCAAGCCGTTTCGCCCGGCCTCTTCTCTCTTCTCGGCATCGATCCATCTCTCGGACGCACGTTCACGGCCGAAGACGGCCAGCAAGGACATGACAATATCGTCATCCTGAGTTATGGACTGTGGGTCCGCAGGTTCGGCGGCGACCCGAGCGTGGTGGGGAAAACGATCCAACTCAACGGGCAGGCGATGCCGGTGGTCGGGGTGATGCCGCGGGGATTCGAGCTCTTCGTTAAGCAGGGTTCGCTGATCGGTGAGCAGGCCGAGCTCTGGACGCCAATCGCCTTCACGGCCAACTCCCGAATTCGTCGTGGCCGCTACATGACCGCCGTGGCGCGTCTGAAGCCGGGCATCACGCTCGTTCAAGCCCAAGCGGAGATGAACACAATCGCCGCCCGGCTGGAAAAGCAGTATCCCGACTTCAATGCCGGCTGGGGAGTGAATCTCGTCGTTTTGCACGATCAGTTCAATGGCGAAATTCGGCCCGCCCTGCTGGTGCTCTTCGGCGCCGTCGGCCTCGTCCTGCTGATTGCCTGCGCCAACGTCGCAAACCTTCTTCTTTCTCGAGCCTCAGCCCGGCGGAAGGAAATCGCCTTGCGCGGCGCGTTGGGAGCGAGCCGGTGGCGAATCGCACGGCAGTTGCTGACGGAAGGGTTGCTTCTCGCCGGGTCAGGAGGCGTGCTTGGTTTGTTTTTGGCCATGTGGGGAACCGACTTGCTCTTGGGGCTGAGCCCCGCAGGATTGCTCAACGTAAACAATATCGGAATTGATTTTCGGGTGCTCGGCTTCACGGCAGGGCTCTCCCTCTTGACGGGCTTGATTTTCAGTTTCACACCGGCAGTTGCGGCAGCCCGCTCGAGCATCAACGAATCGTTGAAGGATGGCGGACAGACTGCCTCGAGCGCAGCCGGAAGTAACCGTCAGGTCCGTCATCTCTTTGTGGTGGCTGAAGTCGCCCTGGCGCTCGTCTTGCTGATTGGTTCCGGCCTCCTGATTCGCAGTTTTGTGCGATTGCAGGCGGTGAATCCAGGTTTCCATTCGCACCATCTGCTTACGGTCAAGCTGCAGCTTCCTGGTTCCAAGTACCGGCAAGACGGAGCGCGCACTGTCTTCTTTCAAGGATTGCTGCGGCGAATTGAAGCTCTGCCCGGGGTGCGCGCGGCAAGCGCGAATAGTTTTCTTCCGTTCACCGGCATGGGCGCAGCTACGGGTTACGAAATTGAGGGTCGCCCGGCACTGCCTTCCAGCCAGCAACCAGTGGTGGATGTCCGCGTGATCGCTCCCGAGTATTTTCAAACGATGGGCATTCCGGTCCTGCGCGGCCGCACATTCACGGCTCGCGAGTTCTCCGAAATTTCTCACGTGGTGATCATCAACGAAGCGATGGCGCGCGAATCCTGGCCCAACGAAGAACCGATTGGAAAACACGTCACGATTAACATGAAAGACGAAAATATTCCGAGCGAGATCGTTGGCATCGTTGGTGACGTGAAGGACACGGGCCTCGACACCACGCCGAGAGCCATGGCGTATTGGCCGCATCCGGAACTCGCCTACCCCTTCATGACGCTTGTGATCCGCACAACCTCAGACCCGCTCAATCTGGTTGCCTCCGTGCGCCGCGAGGTGTGGAAGATCGATCCCGACCAACCGCTTTCACAAATCGCCACGATGGATCAGTTGCTTTCGAAATCGGTGGCGCAACGGCGCTTCAGCATGTTGCTGCTGAGTATTTTCGCGGCGTTGGCTCTGGTGCTGGCGGCCGTCGGTGTCTACGGCGTCATGGCCTACGCCGTGGCGCAGCGCACGCATGAGATCGGGATCCGCATGGCGCTTGGGGCGCAGCAACGGGATGTTCTGCAGCTTGTGCTGGGCGAAGGCGCGAAGCTGGCGCTGGCAGGGGTCGGACTTGGTTTGCTGGGAGCCGCGGCACTGACGCGCGTGCTCGAGTCGCTCTTGTATGGTATCGGAGACAAGGACGTGACAACGTTCTTGAGCTTCGCCGCGCTGTTGCTGATTGTTTCGCTGCTGGCTTGCTACATCCCGGTCCGACGGGCAATGCGCGTCGATCCCATGGTCGCGTTGCGATACGAATAGGAGAAACGATGGATACGCTCTGGCAGGATTTGCGTTACGGCGTCCGGACGCTCGCAAAGAGTCCCGGGTTCACCATCGTTGCAGTCCTAACGCTCGCGCTCGGCATCGGCGCGAACACCGCGATCTTCAGCGTGCTCAACGCCGTCCTCCTGAAATCGCTTCCGTATCCCGACCCAAACCGCCTCGTCATGGTTTGGGGCGACGATCGAGCGGTGGGCAATCGCCGCAGCCAGGTTTCCGCCACCGACGTGATGGACTGGCGCGCGCAGAATCACGTCTTCGACGATATCGCCACAATCAGCGGTTATATTCCCACGCTCTCCGGCAGCGGCGAGCCCGAGCGCATTCCTGCCATGATCGTTGGCGACGGCTATTTCCAAATCATGCGCGGCAAGCCTCTGCTCGGACGCGTGTTTCTTCCCGAAGAAAATATCGACGGCAAAGACAATGTGGTTGTGCTGAGCTTTGGCCTATGGCAGCGCCGATTCGGCGGCGACCCTGGAATCGTCGGCCGGACGATACTGCTCAATAGCCGGCCGCACGCGGTTGTCGGCGTCATGCCACCCGATTTTCGTTCGCTCCCCAACAGCATCATCATCGGCCCACCGGCTGAACTCTACCGTCCGGTCGGCGAAAACTACGACGAGAAGATGCGCAGCGGGCGGCATTTGCGCGCCATCGCGCGGCTCAGACCGGGCGTCAGCGTGCAGCAGGCACAGGCCGACATGGACGTGATTGCCCGGCACCTGGAGCAAGCCTATCCGCGCGACGACACGGCGTACGGCGTTCACTTGGTTACGTTACAAGAGGATTTGGTCGCGGGAATTCGCCCGGCGCTTCTGCTGCTCTTCGGAGCTGTGGGCTTGTTGCTCTTGATCGCCTGCGCCAACGTGGCCAACTTGTTGCTGGCTCGTTCGAGCGTGCGGCAGAAAGAAATTGCGATTCGTGCGGCGCTTGGCGCGGGGCGAGCGCGGCTGGTGAGGCAATTCCTCACCGAAAGCATCTTGCTGGCCCTTTCCGGCGGGTTTCTGGGAATCCTGCTCGCTCTGTGGGGCACCAGCCTGATCGAATCGCTCGGCGCCAAAGTAATTCCTTCGCTGACCTCTGTCGAAGTCAGCTGGGGTGTCCTCGGCTTTACCTTGACACTATCGCTGCTCACTGGGACGGTTTTCGGCATTGCGCCGGCCTTGCACGTTTCTCGAGTGGACCTGAACGATGCGTTGAAGGAAGGCGGGCGCACATCCGGCGCCGGAGCCGGCCGCAACCGGTTGCGCGGGTCGCTGGTGATTTCCGAAGTGTCGCTTGCTCTCGTGTTGCTCATATCCGCCGGCTTGCTGATTCGAAGTCTCACACGTCTGCGCGACGTGAATCCGGGTTTCACCCCTTCGAATCTGCTTACGATGAACGTCCCGCTGCCCTCAACGAAGTATCCGAAAGATGCGGACCGGCTCGCCTTCTACAATCGCCTGCTCGAACGTATCGAGGCGCTGCCGGGCGCCCCGACAGCCGGAATCGTGAGCGTACTTCCCCTGGGCGGCAATTTCGATGGTCGCGAGCTTCAAGTCGAAGGACAGCCCAAGCCGGTGGGGCAGGATCTTTCAGTCGCCACCTACATCGCCACGCCGGGTTATCTTCGCGCGATGCAGATTCCGCTGCGAAAGGGCCGGTCGTTCACGGAAGAAGACACTGGAGCGTCCGCGCCGGTCGCCCTCGTCAGCGAAACAATGGCGCGCACTCTCTGGCCCAGTGAGAATCCGATCGGCAAGCACCTCCGAATTTCGGGTTCTCTTGTACCCATCGAAGAATTACCCTGGCGTTCGGTTGTCGGAGTCGTGAGCGACGTGAAACAGGATCGCCTGGACGCGCCGGGCGAAATGCAAGTGTATGTTCCGGAAGCGCAGCTCACGGTCTCCTGGATGACATTGGTTGTGCGGACGCAGACGAGTCCTACGAGCATGGTTTCGGCCGTGCGCGAGCAAATCCGCGCGCTGGACAAGGACCAGGTCGTCTATCAGATCGCCACAATGGACCAGTTGTTCTCCAACTCTCTGGCCCTGAAGCGATTTTCCATGCTTCTGCTGGGACTCTTCGCTGCCGTCGCCTTGCTGCTTGCGGCGGTGGGGCTGTACGGAGTGATTTCCTACACCGTGAGCCAGCGGACGCATGAGATTGGCATCCGCATGGCGATTGGGGCGCAGTCGGGCGACGTGCTGCGGCTCGTGGTCGGCCAGGGATTCCTGCTCGTCGCCGCGGGACTGGCGGCCGGCTTGTTGGGTGCGCTGGCGCTGACTCGCTTGCTCGCCAGTTTGTTGTTTGGCGTGAGCGCGACCGATCCAGCCACGTTCGCAGCTGTCGCGCTGTTGCTTGCGGCGGTGGGATTGCTCGCTTGCTACATTCCGGCACGTAGAGCGACAAGGGTCGATCCCATGATCGCGCTTCGATATGAGTGACTTTGAAGGCTTTGTGTTGAAGCCAGGGGCGAATCGCTCGAATCGCGGGGTACGAGTCTCGGAGTTCGCGTTTCGGCCGTCCCCGGGAGGTTTTCTCATGGAAACGGCAGTAGAATCACGGGATACTCGAGGTTCCATGGCTCTTACTCATTCCAATGCGATGCGCGTGCTGGTGGCCGACGATCAGCCTGACGTCCGCGAGGCCCTGAGGCTCCTGCTCAAGGGAGAGGGGTTTGAAATCGAGGCGGTCGCGTCTCCTTCGGCGGTGATCGCCGCGCTCGAGGTCCGCGAATACGACGCGGTGCTGATGGATTTGAACTATGCGCGCGACACCACGTCCGGCCAGGAAGGCCTCGACTTGCTTTCCGGCGTCCGCGCGATTGACAGTACGATTCCGGTGATCGTGATGACCGCCTGGGGGAGCCTCGAGCTCGCGGTGGAGGCCATGCGCCGCGGCGCAAAGGATTTCGTGCAGAAGCCGTGGGAAAACGCACGTTTGATCGCCATCCTGCGCACGCAAATTGAACTGGCTCGCGCATTGCGCAAGAGCCAGCGCCTGGAAGCGGAAAATCGCCTGCTCCGCGCCGATGGCCGCCCCACACTGATCGCCGAATCGGCTTCGATGCGCCCGGTAAAGGAAATGATCGCGCGCGTGGGCCCTTCGGATGCGAACGTACTGATCACGGGCGAGCACGGCACCGGCAAGGAAGTCGTCGCGCGGACGCTGTATTTGCTCTCACCACGGGCCGGGAAGTCCCTGGTCACGGTGAACGCCGGCGGGCTGCCCGAGGGAATTTTTGAGAGCGAACTTTTCGGGCACGTGAAGGGCGCCTTTACCGACGCCAAGGTTGATCGAGTGGGCCGGTTCGAGCTGGCCGACGGCGGCACGCTCTTCCTGGACGAAATCGCCAACGTACCGATGAATTTGCAGGCAAAGCTGCTGCGCGTGCTCGAGACCGGCGAGCTTGAGCGCGTCGGCAGCTCGACAACGCGTCGCGTGGACGCGCGCATCCTTTCCGCCACGAATGCCGACGTGAACACGGAGGTCTCGTCCGGCCGTTTCCGCGAAGACTTGCTCTTCCGGCTGAATACGATCGAAATTCATCTGCCGCCCCTGCGCGAGCGCAAGGAAGACGTTCCCCTGCTGGCGATGCATTTCTTGCGGCAATCCGCGCAGCGCTATCGGAAGAATCTCAGCGGCTTCGAACAGGTTGCGATGCAGATGCTCCTGGATCATCCCTGGCCCGGTAACATCCGCGAGCTTGACCATGCGGTCGAACGCGCCGTGCTGCTGGCGCAGGGCCAGCAGGTGATGGCGAGCGACCTCGGCCTGCGTCCCGCGCGTGAGACGCCGTTCCGGCTCGAAGAGATGGGGCTTGAAGAGGTCGAGCGTGTCCTGATCCAGAAGGCCTTGGCTCGCTACGCCGGAAACGTGAGCCAGGCAAGCAAGGCGCTGGGCTTGAGCCGTAGCGCGCTTTATCGCCGCCTCCAAAAATACAACCTGTGAGGCCGCTTCCTTACGAGCGCCGAATCCTGGTGCGCGCCTTGATGGCAGGGGCCGCCGGGTCTGCCGTGGCGCTTGTGCTCCTGTGGGTGGACAACTACTCCCCGAAACTGCAATGGACGCTCACCGTTCTAATTGTGGGGATGTGGCTCAGTTTCGCTTTCAACGCACAGCAACGCGTCGTCTTCCCGCTGCGCACGCTATCGAACTTGCTGGCCGCTCTTCGCGAGGGCGACTTCTCGATTCGCGCCCGCGGGGCGGAGCGCGAAGACTCGCTGGGTGAAGTCCTCCGTGAAGTGAATGCCTTGGGCGAAACGTTGCGGCAGCAGCGGCTGGGCGCGGTGGAAGCTACCGCCCTGCTGCGGAAAGTGATGGAGGAAATTGACGTCGCGGTGTTCGCGTTCGACGGCACCGCCAGCTTGCGGCTGGTGAATCGCGCCGGCGAACGAATCTTGAATCAGCCTGCCGAGAGGATTATCGGCCACACCGCTGCCGATCTTGGGCTTGCGGACTGCCTCAAAGGCGATAGTCCGCGCATCGAGCAGATCGCCTTCCCCGGCAAGGCCGGGCGCTGGGAAATCCATCGCGGCAATTTCCGCCAGGGTGGCCTGCCGCACGAGATTCTAGTGATCACGGATTTGAGCCGCGCGCTCCGCGAAGAGGAGCGCCAAGCCTGGCAGCGCCTGATTCGCGTCCTCGGCCACGAGCTGAATAATTCGCTCGCACCGATCAAATCGGTGGCGGAAAATCTGAGCGGCATGATTGCGCGCCGGGATCGCCCGGCCGACTGGGAAGAAGACATGCGGAGCGGATTGGCGCTGGTGGCGGCGCGCACCGAGGGGCTCAACCGCTTCATGAGCGCCTACGCCCGGCTGGCTCGGCTGCCCTCCCCGCGGCTGCAGGCCGTAGATGTGGGAACCTGGATCCGGCGCGTCATCGGCCTCGAGCCGCGCTTACAGATTCAGTTGCAGCCGGGGCCAGAACTCAACATCAAGGCCGATCCGGACCAGCTCGAACAACTGCTGATCAATCTCGCTCGCAACGCGGTGGACGCGGCACTCGAAACGGGCGGTGGGGTGCGCGTCGGCTGGCGGCGTAAACAGAGCTATCTCGAAGTCTGGGTGCAGGACGATGGTCCGGGAATTCCCAACGCGACGAACCTTTTCGTCCCATTTTTTACGACCAAGCAGGGCGGCTCGGGAATCGGACTCGTGTTGAGCCGGCAAATCGCCGAAGCCCATGGCGGCACGCTTAGCCTCGAAAACCGGCGTTCGGGAAAAGGTTGCGAAGCGCGTCTCCGCCTTCCCGTTTGAATTTTCCGGAAATAACTGCCGATGGTTCTATGGTGCTCCGGGCGGCGCGACAGGAGGCTGATGCGCCGGCGGTTGTGGTTCAGGACGGGGGCGCTCAGGCGGATCGAATTCAGGCTTCACTTCGCCGCGGTGGCAGGTCCAACAGGTAGGCCCCTGCTTCTCCGGGAAATATTCCTTATCAATCGCGGCGGCCATGTTGATCATCTTGCGGGCGGTCTGCTTTTCCGGTTTATCGTCCTTGCTCCATTCGCCGACGACATGGCAATGCACGCAGCGAACGCCGAGCGACCAGGAAAAATACTTCATCATGCCCGCCAGGCGGGGCGCGGGAAGTTCCTTCAGGATTTGAAGGTTCTTGTAGTATTCCCCCGCGGTCTTGGTTTCATTCGCCGGCGCCAGTTTCTCTTTCCATTCCGAAGGCAGCGGCTCCAGGGAAGCGGCTGGCCCCTGCGGTTGCTGCACTTGCCCGGCAGGCGACTGTGCCGGTGGCTGTTGCTCCTTGACGCCCCTCCTGCCTCCTGGCGCACCCATTCCTGCGCCGCTTACTAACAGGACGCTCAACAAGAATCCGCCGATAACGCTCGAATTGCCGAGTTGAGTTTTCTCGATTCGCTGCCTTCTCATCGTCGCTCCTTATTCGAGCTGTAACTTAGTCTTCTGCCGGAAGTCTTGCTCGCTTGGGATGCGCGCCGTGACGCCACGGACACCTCCGCGCGACACGCATTCTAATGATTCTCGATGTTAGGCGAAGCCAGTAGAATTCGAGCGGCGTCTTCAGGCCCGAATACAGCAGCATGCCACGCTGCCCTCCTGGCCGGTGCTGGCGGCTTGTACTCGAACAGGAATCAAGGCGCCTCTGAGGCGGTCGCTAGCACGATGCAAGCGCTGCCACTCGGCGCTCGAGTTCGCGCGCAATTGCTTCGGGATCGGCATCGGGGCCAAATCGCACGGGTTCGCCCACGGTGACGCGGACATGCCCGGGCCGCGCGAATTTCTTCCGCGCCTGCTTTAATTCGAATAGTCCGTCAATCCGGATCGGGATGACCGGCAAATTCAGGCGCATCGCCAAGAGTCCGATTCCAGAGCGAAACGGCGCCATTTTCCCGTCGCGCGTGCGCTGGCCCTCCGGAAACACAAGGACGCTCCACCCACGGTCTACGGACTCGCCCGCGAAAGAAAAACTTTCCCTATAGCCGGATTGCTGCGGCAACGGAAACACGTTGAACAGAGCGACGACAAGCGCGTAATTCAAGCGTTCGAGCAGGCGACGAAAGATTCCCATCCCGGCCGGCGGATGCCGCATCGCTCGAAGCGTTTCGCCCTTCATCGCCACTGCCAGCCGATAACGTAGGCGTGGCGGCAGCGCCGCGAGCACGAATCCCACGTCGCTCCTTGTGATGTGATTCGCAATCACCAGCACCGGCCCGCGAACCCCGCGCAAATTCTCGCGCCCGCTCAGGCGCGGCGAGGCCAGAATCTTCGTCGCCGTCCATACCAAACAGTAGTACACCGCGAAGCGAATCCACGTCACGGGCCAGCGCTGCGCCCATCTCGGGTACACGAATTTCTCGCGCTCGAGGGGCGGCTCGCGCAGCAGCCGCTCCAAGTCGCCCACGGTGGCCGCCTCGGAAAATCCCGTTTCGCTCAGATCCATTTGATAACGGTCTTCGAGCGCGCTCAATAGCTCGACGCGGTCAATCGAGCTGAGGTTCAAATCAGTTGCCAAACGGGTGTCCGCTGATATCGCCTGCGGAACCGAAGCGGTTCGCGGCAAGATGCGCGCGAGCAAGTCGGCAAGCGGACTTTGCGGCCTACCGGCGATTCCGGCTGCCTCCTTACTCAGTTGAGCCGCGACCTGCTGCTGGATTTCCCGCAGGCGCGGCTTCTGTGTGGGCGTGCGTGGAAAATCGCGCTCCGTCCAAACCGTCCAGCGCCGCATTTTCTGATATTCCGCGAGCGACTGGTTTGCGCGCGCGACGATCGCCTCGGGGTTCGCGGACGGATCGCGCAAGAGCAAGACTGCGCAGGGCTCCGCGTTGCCATCTCGCTCAAGGCCGACCACAACGCAATCCCGGACTTCCGGCTGGTGGCGCAGCGCGCCCTCCAAATCTTCCGGATAGATGTTCATCCCCGCCGGGGTGACGATGACATTCTTCCTGCGCCCCTTGAAATACAAATTGCCCTCGGCGTCTCGCTCGCCCATGTCGCCGGTGTGAAACCACCCGTCCTGGCCCGCGACCGGTTCGAGCCGCTTCCCTTGCCAATAGCCCGTGGCGATGCTTTCTCCTCGGACGAGGATCTCGCCGTTGGAGTCGAGCTGCACCTCGAGGCCGGGAATCGTTTTGCCGATCGAACCCGTTCCGAGCCGGAACGGATGGTTTACGCTGACAAGCGCCGCGGTCTCGGTCAGCCCGTATCCCTGGACCATCGCGTAACCCAAGCGGCGCCAGAAGAGTTCAGCGTCCGCTGAAAGAGCGGCCCCGCCTGAGATAATCGCCCAGAATTTCCATCCGAACCGGCGGCGAATTTTCCGGAATCGCCACCAACGCTTCAAAAAATGTTCGCCATCCGCTGCCTGAAAATCCTTTCGAAAGCGAGCCAGGCGGCCGGCATCCTCGATATCGCGTTCCAGCTTGTCGCGCAGTGATTCCGCCAGTCGCGGCACCGCCACCAACACCGAAACGCGCTCGCGACGGATCACGCGGATGACTTCACCCGGATTCAGTGAGTCCGCAAGAATCACCGTGCCGCCCAGCAGTTGGGGAATGAAGATGCCCATGAGCTGTCCGAAGACGTGGCTCAAGGGCAAGAGATTCAGGAATCGGACAGGATGAAAGAATCGCTCGTAGCTCAGGTAATGCTGGATTTCGTTTTCAACCGGCTCCAGACTTGCCAGCAAATTGCCGTGCGAAATGACGACGCCTTTGGGTTCCGCAGTGGTTCCAGAAGTGAACACAATCTCGAGTGGATCGTTTCGTTCAACCGCCGGCGCGGGATACGGCTCACTCGAGTGCCGCGCCAGGGCTTCTTCGAGGCTTTCGAGTTCAAGCGCGGGCCAGGTGGACTCGAGCGGCGGTACATCGCGCGAGCGCACCACGAGCTTGGCATCCACTTGCTGCGCCACGCGGCGCGCAAATTCCGCGTTCGCGATCCGGTCCACCGGCACAACCACCGCTCCGCGCAGCGCGCACCCGAGAAATGTCGCCACCCATTCCGCTGAGTTTTCACCCCACAACAAGACGCGGTCGCCCTTGTTTATTTGCCGTCTCTCGAGTTCGCGCGCCACTTGGGCTGCAACACGTGCCAGACGGCCGTAGGACCAACGCACGGTGCGATACCCTCGGCGATGGACGAAAGCGATCTCTTCGCCACGGGGGGAGGGGGAATCCAGATATTCGATCAGGGAACGGCGGCGCATACCGGCACCAGTTTCCCTCAATCCGTAGAGTCTTGGGAAGCCGGTTGACGCCACAGCTAGAAAGAAAAAGGCCCGGCGGTTGGGGAGAAGCACCGCCGGGCCAATTGTAGAAAGATCTAATTACTATTGTTCTTTTTTCGCGAGATCCGTCTTCGTCGCGTTGTTCGGCGCCAGCGTTGCGCCGGTACTTTCCAAGCGAGTCAGATACGGATAAAACGGGGTGACCTCAAACGGCATCTTCTCCCGTTCCGAAAGCAGCGCGGTGGACTTGCTCTTGAGCAGGGTCACCTGATCGTTCCACGGATTGACCTTCAACCGCGCGCCCAGCGGCAATGCGGCAATCTGGTCGAGCTTCGTCACCTGAAGCTGCGGAGCGCTATTAACGAGATCCGGGGCCGAAAAGACGCGGTTGCCGAGGTGCGGGCTGACCAGCGCAGTGAGCTGCTTCGATTGCGCATCGAGCTGGCGAAGGAACAGGCCGATGCTGGCGAGTTTGTCCTTATACGGCGAGTTCCTGAGCAGTTCGAGCGCCCTTTTGTTGGCGAGCTCTTCATCGGACGCGGTGGAGTGGAAGCTGAATTGGCGCAGGCTCTCCTCGGTCGGGAACATTGTCCGATCGCTGAAGGCCCACGCAGAATCGAAAGGATGGCCCAGCATGACGTGTCCCAGCTCGTGACCGAGCATGGCGCCCAAGCTGGCCTCATCGGGCAGCACGTCAAGCAGGCCGCGACTCACCACGATCGTGTGACCAATCGAGAACGACTCAAGGGTCGCGGTCAGCAAGACGCGGCAATGGACTTCGGGTTGGATGTCGAGGTTGTTCGTCACCTGGATATTGTTGACCACCGTCTCCATGACCTTGTCGACTTCGCCGCTCGGCGCAATCAGCCCTGCCGTCTCGAGCCGGTCGATTACGTTCTGCTCCGCCTGGCGATTCCAGGCGCGCTCCGCATCGATGGGCGAGCGATCCTGCGCTGTTTCGGCCTGGTCCTTCACCGGCGTCGCCGATTCCACCTTCAAATCGCTGAATTCCTCCTGATGGCCAGAGTGCTGGCGGTCGTATCCCCACAACCGTGTCTGCGCCTTGAAGCGGGCATGGCCGAACACGAAGTCTTTCAAGTCGTCTTCTTGGCTGTAGACATAAGCGGGCAACCAGATCCCCGGCGCGGCGTTCAAGCGCCAGCTATCAAAGTGGACGTTCAAACCGTGAAGGCTGCGCTCCGGGACGTAGGTGCCGTTGAAGCGCACAATGTTGTAGTTCTGGTCTTCCGCCCACACCCGGCCCTTGAAGCGTCCGTTCCCCGACTTCGGCAGCGGCTGTACGTCAAATACGAGACACCGTACTTCGCCCAAAAATTCCCGGCGCACGTACTGGAAATTATAGTGCTGCCGGTCGAAGCCGTTGGTGTCGATGTAAATCATCTGCAGGAAACCTTCCGGCAGATAGTCGGAGGAAAATGCACCGGTGATGAATGAGGCCGGGTTCAGCTTGTGGCCAAGGCCCTTTTTCTTGTCCGTCATCGAACGCTCGACGACGCCCTTACTCAAATAGGCCGTTCCCAGGAAGTAGTGGTCGCGTTCCGGCACGACTCCCAATTCCTTGTCCGGTCGCATGTCCTGGATATAGGTCTCGATCAGCGGGCTGTATTTCCGGAGCATCTGGAGTTCCTGATGCTCTCGCGCCGCCATCTGATCGACCACCTGGTTCAGGCTCGCCGACTGCTCCTGCGCTGCCGCAAAACCCGGGGTGACAGCAACGAGCGCCGCAATAAACAAATAATTTTTCCACGTCCGCATGGCTTCTCTCCCCTTAATATGCCAATTCAAATCGAATGTGCACCATCGCTGTGAAATCCACCGGCTGGCCTTCCGCGCGGGCCGGCCGGAAGCGAATTTGCCGCGCCGCCGACTCCGCGGCCTCATCCAAACCGTACCCCATGCCCTGAATCAGGCGCAACACTCGTACTTCCCCCGATGCCGTAAAAACCACCTCCAAGAGCACTTCACCTTCGATTTTTTTCTGCCGCGCCTGGTCGGTGTAAACCGGTTTGGGCTTGAACAGGATCTCGACTGGTTCCGTCTTCGGACCCGATGCGGCGGTGTTCTTTACCTTCGGCTCGTTGGTCACCTGTGTGTCGGCAAACAAACCCTGCTTGACGGTATGGCCTCCGCCCGGATGCCCTCCGGTTCCGCCGACGGCCACGCCGTTGCCGAACCCTGCGCTACCGATGACGCCGCGTGCTCCCTTCGCCCCGCCTGTGCCGTTCCCGTAACCGGGACCAGGCGGCAGGTCGTAAGACCCGGCCTGTGCAATGTTCTGCCGCTTGTCCGGACGCCCGGTTGCAGGAACTCCATTCGGATCCCCAAAGCCGCCGGTTTGCACTTGTTCTCGCGGCTTGCGGATCGTTGGAATGGCTGAGCTGCCGAGCGACAGAGGCTTGGCATCCTGGTAGGAGGCTACAAGTTCGGGTGACTCCGGTTTCGGAGTGTTGCGACGGCCGGTCGCAGGACGCGCGACCGGTGACGTGAACACCGGATTCAGGATCTTTATCTTCGGAGGCTGGGTCACCTCAGGCTTCGGCGTCTGTTTTGCGACGAATTTCTCCTTCACTGGTAGAGGCTGCTTCAGCTTCGCCGGCTGCGGTTTCCACGCCGTCACCGGGGGCGCCGTAATCGGAGTCACCACGTAGCCCTTGTAGAGTTCGAGTCTCTGCGGCAGCAGCGCCGGCACCCAGATCACCATCAACAACGCCAGGCACTCTAGGCCAAAGCCCGCCCCGAAGAAGCCCGCACGGGACTTCCCATCCGCCAGGAGCGTGAACGGCACCCGGCGCCCATTTCCCATCATCGAAGGCCTTCCGATCATAACGGCTCCATGGACCTTTCCCGATTTGCTTAGGGGCACAATTCCGCCCTAGACAAACATAAGTACTGGAACGAAGGGCTGGGTGGAATAGAACTTTAGTACTATCCTGTGGCTGGGCGTGCTGAATGCACTAATACAAGCTGGGACGCAAGACTTCCTGCCTGACCAACTCCGCCCCTCACGACAATTCCATCAAGATTCCTTGCGGGGCGATACTGCGCACCTCAGTAGAGATGAGAAAACGGCTGGCTGGGTTGTTCTACACCGAACAACTTTTCAGGCAACGGGCCGAAGGCACTCGCCCGGGCAGATCGAGGAGCGTACCCGACCACTCCTCGTGCCGCGCTCGAGTCGCCCGCTCCCATTATGAAATCGAAAACGCCGGAGCGCGGCCAGCGCTGGGCCCCGGCATTTTCTTAATGCGCTTCAATCACCAAGTAAACGGTCGCCCCACCACGATTCACGAGCAGCAAAGCCTGTTGCTTGTTCGCGCGAGACATGGCCTGTTCATATTGCCTCATGTTCGACACCGGCTGGCGGTTCACCTCTTGAATCACATCTCCGCGCTGCAAGCCTCGATCGGCAGCGACACTGGCCGGATCCACGTCGGTGACGACGACCCCTTTGGCCAAAGCGGGCAAGCCAAGCTGACGAGCGATGTCGGGCGTCAAATCCTCCACCTGCACTCCGTCGAGCGCGCCGCCTCCGCTCGGATTCGAAGCGACCGTCTCATTCTTTTCGGGTAGCTCGCCGAGCGTCACCGCCACATCGCGCGGCTGTCCGTTGCGCACGATTTTCAGATGCACCAGGGTTCCAGGAGACATTTGCATGATCCGCAGAGTCAATTGATTGATGTCCTCCACGGGCTGGCCATCCAGTGCAAGAATGATGTCGCCCTTCTCGATTCCAGCTCTTGCTCCGGGCGTACCCGGCGCAACGTCTGCCACGAGCGCACCATGATTCTCTTGAATGCCAAACGCCTTCGCGAGCTCTGGCGTCACATTTTGAACATGGACTCCCAGATAGCCACGGACGACGCGGCCGTGCTGCAAAATCTGTTCCATGACGTTGCGCGCCAGGTTGATCGGAATGGCGAAACCGATGCCTCGATTTCCCCCGCCCTCTCCGGCGAGGATGGCGGTGTTGATGCCGATTATATTGCCGGAAGCATTGATGAGCGCGCCCCCGGAATTTCCCGGATTGATGGATGCATCCGTCTGGATGAAATCCTCATAGCCCTCGATCCCGAGCCCGCTGCGTCCGGTGGCGCTGACGATTCCCATTGTCACCGTCTCACCGAGGCCGAAGGGATCGCCAATGGCCAAGGCCAGATCGCCCACTTGAATCCTGGACGAATCGCCCAGCGGCATCGTCGGCAGGCCGCTGGCGCTGATCTTCAACACGGCGACATCCGTCTTCGGATCCGTGCCGATCACTTTGGCTTGGAACTCCCTCTTGTCGTTCAGTGAGACGCGGATATCGCTGGCCCCATCCACGACATGATTGTTGGTCAAAATGTAGCCATCCGCACTGAGAATCACTCCGGATCCCAGGCTTTTCTCGCGCTGGTCCCGTGGCCGTTGCATCTGACCGAACTGATTGCCAAAAAACTGCTGGAAGAACGGGTCGTTGAAGAATTGAGAGTCCGGCAGGTTTCTCTGCGCCTTGATAATTTTGGATGAAGAGATGTTGACCACTGCCGGCAGGACTGGCTTCACCACTGCCGCGAATCCATTTACATACGTGCCGACGTTGATCGGGCGGTCGGCAGCTACCACGAGCGGAACTTTGGCAGCTCCGAGGACCGTTAAACCGCTACGCCCAAATGCCCAGGTCCCCACGATTCCGCCAACGGCAAGCGCCGCGACAACAACGACGGCTGCGACCGACCGGCGGATGTGCATTCCTTCCTTCTGCATGAGTTTTCTCCTCTATAAGAATGATCCTGACAGGCACCCCGAGCAGCCTTGTCGAACCCATCCTTCTTCGCGAGCTTATCCACTTCGCCCGAATCCTGCCTTCAATCGCCACAACTCAGGCGAAAGGAAGAGCCGCGCCCCTCCAAACCAAGAAGCATGTCGTGTCCTAAATCCGCGCCGCATTAGGGTTGACCCGGTGAGGACGCTGGCGGTGATTTCATGCACACGTCTGTGGTTCCGGCTGTCACCTTTCTTCGGATGCCTTGTTTGAAAAAAACGTTTTCTGCGAGCGCGGCCCGGAGTACTGCTCCTTTGACAGCCGGGAGTGCATTTGCCAGAATGCCTGCCAGCTTGAATCGATTAGAAGATATGGTCCCCTGAGAGGAGATAAGAATGTCCCGCAAGTTTTGCTCTTTGCTCGGCCTCATCACCGTACTGATTTTGTGCGCCCGTATCCTGTTGGCCGCGCCCGGCTCCACCGCGCCCGCCTCTCCAGCGGAAGACGGAACGCTGAAAGCGCTCACGGCCATCGCCGGCGAAGGGATGATGGATTCTCACGCCTATAGATATCTCGAGGAGTTGAGCGACGATATCGGCGGCCGCGTCACCGGCACGCCGCAGGCGGCGAAGGCGATCGAATGGGGACTTTCCCGGATGAAAGACATTGGCCTCGAAAATGTTCATGCCGAAACGTGGCAGATGTCGCGTGGCTGGACGCGGATCTCGGGCGAAGCTGAATTGCTCTCACCGGTGCGCCATCGCTTGCTCGTGGATTCGATGGGCTGGACGGGATCAACCGCTGCGGGAGGCGTCGAAGCCGACATCGTTCCCGTGAATATCAACGAGATGGACGAGGAAATTCATCAGAACAGCTCACACTGGGCCGGCAAGATTCTTCTCGTGATCAAGCGTGGTGAGTCCCGGCCAGGCGACTTGCTCGCATTCGCAAAATTCGGACCTTTCCTCAAAGCTGCCTACGCCGCTCACGCTATCGCCGTCATCGGCGGACAGGCAGGCTCGAAATCCGTTGGGATGATCATGACGCACACCGGCGCGCTGGGATTTGATGAATACTTCGACATCCCCGTTGTGAGCATGAGCGCGGAGGATCAAGATCAGCTCGAACGATTCCTTCAGCGCGGCAAGACCATCCGTGTGCGCCTGAACGTGCAGAATCGAGTGACCCGCGGACCCGTCGAATCCGCCAATGTTGTCGGGGAAATCCGCGGGACGGAACATCCCGAGGAAATCATCGTCGTCGGTGGCCACCTTGATTCCTGGGACTTGGCAGCTGGGGCGACTGACAACGGCTGCGGCGTCACCACGACGCTCGGCGCGGCAGAAGCCATACTGGCTTCCGGCTTCAAGCCGCGGCGTACGCTCCGTTTTGTCCTTTTCACCGGCGAAGAAGAAGGCTTGCTCGGCTCTTTCGCCTATACCAAGACCCATCATGACGAGATGCCGAATCATGTGGCAACCGTCGTCCTCGACCACGGACAGGGGCCGGTGGTCAGTCTCGAACTGGGAGGCCATAGCGACCTGGTCCCTGCTGTGCAGCGGTTCGCGGAGTTTACGCAGGCGTTTGGCGGTCTCGAAGTCAACGACGATCCTGTGTTTGGCACCGACACGGGACCGTTCATTCTTGCGGGATTGCCCGGGATCAGCCTGGAGCAGGATTCGCCTGATTACAAGTACACGCATCATTCGGCCGCAGATACGTTCGACAAGGTGAGCCCTGACATTTTGCTTCGCAACACAACCGTGATGGCGCTGACCTCTTTCTGGATTGCAGACCGGCCCGAGCGGCTCGCTGCACCGTGGCCGCCGGAAAAGACGGCGCGCATGTTGGTCGAGAAAAGGCAGGATGGATTTCTAAAGGCGTTCGACTTGTGGCCGTTTGGAAACCTTGGCAGCGAGCCGAAGGATTAATCCCGCCGGGAGCCCATTCGCAAAGCGCGGCCAAGTCCCAAATATGCAAGGCCGGCCCACGGATTCCGGAAAATTATGCGGGGCTGATGAGCCGGGCGATGAAGAATGCCGCGGCGGCAGCGAGCCCGCCAACGATGACCGTCTGCATTCCGCCGCGCCAGGGTCTCACTCCGGTGAAATGCCCTTTCACGGCTCCGAAGACAAATAGCGCCGCAAGCGTCACGCCGATGGAAACCCACAGTGCGCTGGCCACGCTGCTCATCAATATATAGGGAGCAAGAGGAATCAGCCCCCCGGCAACATAGGAGGCAGCAATCGTGCCCGCGCTCCGTCCTGCGCGCGCGGGATCGGGCTCCTCGAGTGACAACTCAAATCGCATCATGAAGTCCACCCAGCGCTTTTGATCGGAGGCGATGGCGTTTACGACCGGTCTCAA
>JBGQEW010000014.1:0-27229 GCA_041496565.1 Terriglobia bacterium
CGGGAGGAGAGTCAATTGCTGGACGGCAAGGGCAATTCCGAGCAGAAAGGTGATGAGAAGGAAGCGAACGCGGCCCAGCCACCGCAGCCATTCCTGCTGATTTTGAGTGGAGTCCAACATCCGCGTGCATTCGCTCCCACGGCCGATTTCTTGGAACTCTTGTCCCCTCATCCTTCGGCGCGGAAACCGGCAGACGCGCACAAGATCACTGTCGTGCACGGGCTGGCGGCGTCCAGTCCCGAAATGCCGTGCGTCCGGCAAAGAGCTGAGACGCCTGCCGCGAAGCCAGCGAGCGCCCGCTAGTGTGACGATGCCAGCTTGCCGATCAACGAGAACAGCGGCAGATACATCGAAATGACGATGCCGCCTACGACCGTGCCGAGGAAGACGATCATGATCGGTTCCAGAGCGGTCAGGAGGTCCTTGACGGCTGCGTCCACTTCCTCTTCGTAGAAGTCGGCAATCTTCTGGAGCATGGCGTCCATCGCGCCGGTCTGCTCGCCCACGCCGATCATCTGCGTCACCATCCCGGGGAACACGTCGGATTCCTTGAGTGGATCGACGAGCGAGCGTCCGGCTTCCACCGCCTTGCGCGTCTGTTGAATCGCCTTCTCGACCACGGCGTTTCCGGAGGTGCGTGCGGTAATGTCGAGCCCTTCCAGAATGGGCACGCCGCTCGAAATTAGGGTGCCGAGCGTCCGCGTGAACCGTGCCACGGCTATCTTGCGCAAGAGGAGGCCGATGACCGGAATGCGCAGGAGCGTCGCGTCAATCGCCATTCTTCCGGTGGGTGTGGCGTACCAAAATTTCAGTCCGATGATGGAGCCGGCGATGAAAACGACAATCAGAAAGCCGTAGACGCTGCCGACGAAATTGCTGAGCGCCACCACGATGCGTGTGGGAAGAGGAAGTTCTGCCCCTAATCCCGCGAACAGCTTGACGAAGATCGGGACGACCTTCCACAACAGCAAGGCGATGACTCCCCCGGCGATGGAGAGCACCGAAATGGGGTAGATCAGTGCGGACTTCACGGCGCGCTTCAGCTTGACGTTTTTCTCGATGTAGGTGGCCAATCGCTGGAGAATCGTGTCGAGAATACCGCCCGTCTCGCCGGCGTCCACCATGTTGTAATAGAGAGGGTCGAAGATCTTCTCGTACTGTTTCATCGCCGACGAAAGATTGGAGCCGCTCTCCACCGAGGCGCGAACGCCGCTCAAGACTTTCTCGAAGCTCTTGTTCTCCTGCTGATTGGCGAGGATCTCAAGACACTGGACGAGTGGAAGGCCGGCGTCAATCATCACCGAGAACTGCCGGGTGAAGACGGCGAGCTCCTTGGTGGTCACGCCGGTCCCGAAGGTGGGAAAGGCGAACTCCTTGCCCTTCTCCGATACTTTGGACACATTGATTTGCTCGCGGCGCAGAATAGAGGTGAGATCGTTCTTGCTGGCGGCCGCACGCTCGCCGGTGATGGTGGCGCCGGATCGATTCACTCCACGATAGGTAAAGACGGGCATGGCAATTTCCTCCTGTCAGTTCTCTTCGCTTAACGCCGAACGGGAACCTTGATCCCCGACGACGGCGAAGTGACCCCACGGTTAATTAAATCCTGCAATTCGTCTTGATTCGAGGAACGTGAAAGGGCCGTTTCCAAACTAATCAACTTCTGGAAATAAGCATTCGCGAGGCCCTGGTTGAATGTTTGCATGCCGGACTGGCTGGTGCCCGTCTGCATCGCGGAATAGATTTGGTGAATCTTGTCCTCGCGGATCAGGTTGCGGATGGCGGCGTTGGGAATCAGAATTTCCATCACCATTGCCCGGGCGCGGCCATCGCTTCGCGACAACAGTGACTGGCAAAGAATTCCCTCGAGCACCATCGAAAGCTGGGCACGAACTTGCGGCTGCTGGTGCGCGGGGAAGACGTCCACGATGCGGTTGATGGTCGAGACGGCCGAGTTCGTGTGCAGGGTTGCGAAGGTAAGGTGCCCAGTCTCGGCGATGCGCAGGGCGGACTCGATCGTCTCGAGGTCGCGCATCTCGCCGATCAGGACCACGTCGGGGTCTTCGCGCAGTGCCGCGCGCAAGGAGTTCGAGAAGGAGTGCGTGTCCGAGTGCACCTCGCGCTGGTTCACCAAACACTTCTTGTGGTTGTGGAGAAACTCAATCGGGTCCTCAATCGTGATCATGTGCTCTTCACGCTCGCTGTTAATCTTGTCGAGCATGGCGGCCAGAGTGGTGGACTTCCCCGAACCAGTGGGCCCGGTCACCAGCACCAGGCCGCGCGGTTTGTCGCAGAGCGTTTTTACGACCGGGGCGAGCCCGAGCGAGTCGAAGCTCTTGATCTCCCACGGAATTGTGCGGAAGACCGCGGAGACCGCGCCGCGCTGGTGAAAGATATTGCCGCGGAACCGCGCGAGATTCTTTAGCCCGAAGGAGAAGTCGAGCTCGAGGGTTTCCTCGAGACGATGCTTCTGCGCATCCGTGAGCACGCTGTACGCCAGCGCCTTCGTATCTGCAGCCGTAAGCGGTGGCATGTCGAGCGGGCGCAGCTTGCCGTGGACGCGCACGCGCGGGGGGCTGTTCGTCGAGAGGTGCAAGTCGCTGCCGCTTATCTCGATCATTTTCTTCAACAATTCGCTCAACGTGATGCCGGCCATCGTTCGTCTCCTTAGCGTTTCAAGCGCGTTTCCCTAAAGAACCGTTTCGCGCAAGACTTCTTCCATGGTGGTCGATCCCGCTGCTACCTTGAGCAGGCCGCTTCGCCGCAGCGTAATCATGCCCTGCTCGAGCGCTTTCTTGCGCAGCTCGAGCGACGACGCGCCCACCAGGATCAACTCTCTAAGCTCATCATTAATTTCCATCACTTCGTACAATCCCACGCGACCTTTGTAGCCCGTGTTGTTGCAAGTGGCACACCCCCGGCCGTGAAACACCTCTGACGACTTGAGTTCCTCCGCAGTGAATCCGGCATCCAGCAGCGCCTGGTGCGGAGTTGCGAGCGGCTCTTTGCACTGCGTGCAGATCCGGCGCACCAATCGCTGCGCACAAATCAAATTCACCGAAGTGGCCACCAGGAAAGGTTCGATTCCCATATTCATCAACCGGCTGATCGTGGAAGGAGCGTCGTTGGTGTGAAGAGTGGAGAGAACCAAGTGGCCGGTGAGAGCGGCCTTGACGCCGATTTCTGCCGTTTCGAAATCGCGGATTTCCCCGACCAGGATGATATTGGGGTCTTGGCGAAGAAAGGCGCGCAGTGCCGAGGCGAAATTGAGCCCGATTTGCTCCTTCATCTGGACTTGGTTGATGCCAGGGAGTTGGAACTCGATGGGATCTTCGGCAGTCATGATGTTGGTTTCTGGCGTGTTCAAGCGAGCAACCGATGAGTAGAGCGTGTTCGTCTTGCCCGATCCGGTCGGGCCCGTGACGAGCACCATGCCGTAAGGTTTCAATATGGCCCGCTCGTATTTTTCGAGCGACGCGGCCTCGAAGCCCAGCTTGGTCATGTCGAGCCGCAGGTTTTCTTTGTCAAGCAGGCGGAGAACCATTTTTTCGCCGAAGAGCGTGGGTACCGTGGAAACGCGGAAGTCGAGCTCCTTCTTCCGCCCGTCCTTCGCGTACTTGATCATGATGCGGCCGTCCTGCGGAAGCCGCTTCTCGCTGATGTCCAGCTTGGACATGATTTTCATGCGGCTTGTGATCGCATCTTTCAATTTCAGCGGCGGTGACATGATGTTCTGCAGAATGCCATCAATGCGGAACCGGATGCGTAGTTCCTTCTCGTACGGCTCGAGGTGAATGTCGCTGGCGCCGCGCTTCACGGCATCGGTTAGAATCAGGTTGACGAGCTTGATGATCGGCGCTTCCTCCGCCGCTCGCTCAAGATCAGCGAGATTCATTTCTGCCTCGTCGGCGGTCAGCTCGAGGCTCGCTTCGTCGCCGGCCAAGTCCTTCATCACCTTGTCCAGCTCTTGGACGCTCTCCACTTCGCCGTAAAACTTGTGAATGGCCTCGCCGATAGCCGATTCGGAAGCGACCACCGGCTCGACGTTGAACCCCGTCATGAACTTGATGTCGTCCATCGCGAAAACGTTCGTCGGGTCCGTCATCGCGATGGTGAGCGTGGAGCCGACGCGCGAGAGCGGAACAATTTGGTAGCGCGTCGCGGTTTCCTGAGGAATTAATTTGATGACGGCGGGATCCACTTCGTAGAACTTGAGATTGATGGAGGGTACGCCGTACTGACGAGACAAGACCGCGGTAATGTCCTCGTCGCTTACCAGTCCGAGCTTCACCAGGCAACTTCCCAGCCGGCCACCATGTTGTTTCTGGTAGTCCAGCGCCTGTTTCAATTGCTCGGACGCGATCAGCTTGTCCTTGACCAGTATTTCGCCCAACCGGGACGACATCCGGGGCTCCTGCCGACACCAATAGCTGAAGAAAAAAGCGTAGCATGTCTGAATGGACGAAAACTGACCGGGCTTCCCCTACCGTAGTGAATCAGGCAACATGCACCCAATTCGTATTGTGGTATTTCCACCACAATGCGACCTTGACTTGGCAGACCGGCCTAGATATCTTCAGCCTTCGATGGCTTTCGTAAAGAGACTCGCATCGCTATGGCCCCTCGGTAGGGCCGAGGGGAGCGCTCCCAATCGGAACGCTCGTCGGACACTGGAGGAGTACTATAACTCGCTCCTTGGCGTGCTCGGACCGCAGCACTGGTGGCCTGCGAAAACTCCTTTCGAAGTGATCGTGGGTGCGATCTTGACCCAGAGCATGGCGTGGACGAACGTCGAGCGGGCCGTTGACAATTTGCGGCGAGAAAATTTGCTCACGCCCAAAGCAATGGAACGGATGCAGGTCGGACGGCTGGCCCGGCTTGTGCGATCGTCGGGATATTTTCGACAGAAAGCGAAGAAGTTGAAGGCGTTCGTTACCTTCTTGCGCCGGGAATTCCGCGGCTCGCTCGCGCGCATGTTCCGCATGCCCACGAATGGGCTTCGCAAGAAACTGCTCGACGTTCACGGCATCGGCCCGGAAACAGCGGATTCGATTCTTCTCTACGCCGGCAATCATCCCGTTTTCGTGGTGGACGCGTACACGAAGCGCGTGCTCGTACGCCACGGCTGGATGGGCTCCGGCGCAAACTACGAAGAGATGCGCGCGTTCTTTGAAATGAATCTCGATCAAGACGCGCAGCGGTTCAACGAATTTCACGCGCTGCTCGTTCAGACGGGCAAACACTGGTGCCGCCCGCGCGAGCCGCGCTGCGGGGAATGTCCGCTCGAGCGATTCCTGGAGGAAGGACGATGAAGGCGCGGACGTGGACCATGCGGCTGTGGCTCGCGTTCGGAGGGCTCCTGGTAGCGTCGCTCGCCGCGGCGGTGTTCACACTGGGATCGCTGAACGCTCCGGTGCGGCCGGAGAAGGGTAATTCCTTTCTTGTTCTGTTCTCCCTCTCGACATTCGTCGTCGCCGCGTTTCTCGTGTTCGGTTTGATTTTGACGCGCAGCCTGCTCCGGTTGTGGGCCGAGCGCCGCGCCGGGCAATTGGGCTCGCGTTTCAAGACCAAAATGGTGCTGGGCGCGATGGGAATCTCCTTGCTCCCGGTTATCTTCATGTTCTTCATCAGCTATGGGTTGGTGAACCGCACCCTCAACCTGTGGTTCCCCCGTCCGCTCGAAATTGCGACTGAGCAGAGCCGAACACTCTTGAGCGAACTGGGCGACCAGGAGCGCGACCGTCTGAACCAACGCGCAAAGGCCGCGGCGGATTGGCTCGCCACTCCCGCGCATCGGGGACAGTTGAGCACCTATGCGCGTCGTTCCGGCCAGAAACTGAACGCGATCTGGGCGGAAAGTCCGAACGGGATGGTGCAGGAATCCTTTGTTCCCGTTTTTGCACCGCAACCCTCTCTTCACCGCGTGCGGACGTTGCCGAGCGGTGCCGAGCTGTGGGCTGGTTACGGAAAGTATTATCTGGCAGGCCGAGCGCCCTATAACGGCGGATGGCTGATGGTCGGGCACGTCCTGCCCGATGATTTCTATCAGCGCTATGGCGACATCGAGACGCAGATGTCAACCTATGAGGCGCAGCGGCAGCAGATTCGCGTTTACAAAAATGAAATTCTCCTCGCACTGCTCCTCATCACCGTGCTGCTGCTGTTCGCCGCGACGTGGGTGGCGCTCTTCCTCTCGAAGCAGGTGACGGTGCCGATCGAAGCACTGGCAACGGCCACACAAGAAGTGGCGCAAGGCAACATGGACTATCGCGTGCAGGTGCGGGCGCAAGACGAACTGGGCACGCTGGTCGTCTCCTTCAACCAAATGACCGAGCAGCTTGGTGAGAGCCGACGGCAGATCAACGACTTCACGCGCAGCCTGCAGATCGCCATCGAAGAAAACGAGCGCCGCCGCAAGGTGATGGAAGCGATTCTCGAAAGCATTCCCACGGGCGTGCTTTCGCTCGACCCGACGGGCGAGATCACTCGAACGAACTCGGCACTGACGCGGATTCTGGGTGACCACGCGCGCACGGCGCGGAACCCGGCCGAACTGCTCGGAGAAGACGCCGCGCGCGACGTGCTGCAACTGATGCGTCGGTCGCTGCGCATGGGCGCGGCGTCGCGGGAACTCGAAATCGGCGTGGCAGGCAATCTGCTACACGCAGCGGTGACGGTCAGCTCGCTGGGCCCGCGCCGGTCGAATCCGGGGTTCGTGGTGGTGATCGACGATTTGACTGAACTGCTGCGCGTCCAGAAGGCCGCGGCCTGGCAGGAGGTGGCGCAGCGAATCGCTCACGAAATCAAGAATCCGCTGACACCGATCCAGCTCTCGGCGCAACGGATGCTGCGGCACCTCGAACGCAATGCCTCGCTCGAACGCTCGGCGGCTGCCGCAATCGACTTCGAGAAGGTGGTGGCCGAATGCGCGACGCTCATCGAGCGCGAAGTGGAAACGCTCGAATCGCTGGTGGACGAGTTCTCGCAATTCGCGCGCTTCCCTTCCGCGCGCCTCGCTCCGGCCGATTTGAACGGAATCGTCGCGAGCGCTCTGGAAGTGTTCCAAGGGCGACTCGATGGAATCGCGGTGCGCACGGAACTGGCCGCGCCGCTGCCAACGGTGCGCGCGGACGCCGAGTTGCTCCGGCGGGTCGTGGTCAACTTGATTGACAACGCCGCCGAGGCCATGGAGGGCTCCAAGATTCGCCGCCTGTCGGTGACGACTCGACTCGAAAGCGACGGCGACGCGGTGGAAATAGAAATCGGCGACAGCGGTCACGGGATTTCTCCGGAAGACAAGGACAAGCTGTTCCTGCCGCATTTCTCGACCAAGGAGCGCGGCACCGGTCTTGGGCTTGCGATTGCGAGCCGTATTGTGGCCGAGCACCATGGGACGCTGCGCGTGGAGGACAACACACCATCCGGCGCGCGATTCGTGATTCGATTCCCGGTGGCCGAAGTGCCCGCGGTGCAAGGCAACTCGGGCGATTGATTTCCCGCGAAACGTTTATGGCTCACAACATCCTTATCGTGGACGATGAGAGCGGCATCCGCCAGTCTCTTTCTGCGCTTCTCCGGGAGGAGGGCTATCAAGTCGAGGCGGTCACATCGGGTGAGGAATGTCTGGAGGCCGCGGCAACGCATCCGCGCGATTTGATCTTGCTGGACGTGTGGCTCCCGAAAATGGATGGCCTTCAGACGCTCGAGCGATTACAAGCGCGCGACGGGCCTCCCATGGTGGTGATGATTTCGGGCCACGGAAATATCGAGACGGCAGTCCGCGCGACAAAGCTCGGCGCGTTCGATTTTATCGAAAAGCCACTCTCCCTCGAAAAGATCGTGCTGGTCGTCAAGAATGCGCTCGAGTATTTCCGCCTCGAAGAAGAGAACCGCCGTCTGCGCGCCGAACTCGAGGAGCGATACCAAATCCTCGGACAGAGCGTACCCATGAAAGCGCTGCGGCAGCAGATCACGCTGACCGCGCCGACCAATGGACGTGTGCTGATTTATGGAGAGAGCGGAACGGGCAAAGAGTTAGTCGCGCGCGCGCTGCACGCCCACAGTCCGCGGGCGCAGCGGCCGTTCGTGGAGGTGAATTGCGCGGCGATTCCCGAGGAACTGATCGAATCGGAATTGTTCGGGCACCGCAAGGGCAGCTTCACCGGCGCGAGCGAAGACAAGATCGGAAAATTCGTGAAGGCCGACGGAGGAACGCTCTTTCTCGACGAAATTGGCGACATGAGCCTGAAAACCCAGTCAAAGGTGCTCCGCGCGCTCGAGGAACAGCGTGTCGAGCCGTTGGGGTCGAATCAACCGGTCACGGTGGACGTGCGCGTGATCGCGGCGACAAACAAGAAGCTGGATGAAGAAATTGCGAAAAATACGTTTCGAGAGGACTTGTTCTACCGCCTGAATGTGATTCCCTTCTATCTTTCTCCACTGCGCGAGCGAACGGAAGATATCCCCATCCTGGCACGGCATTTCCTGGCGGAGTTCAGCGAAGCACACGGAAAGCGGCCGAGAGAGCTGAGTGAAGCGGCAATGGAAGTGCTGCTGCGGTATCCATGGCCGGGGAACGTGCGCGAGCTGAAGAATTTGATCGAGCGGCTGGTAATCATGTGCCCGCAGGCCCGGATCGAGCCGCACCACCTGCCGCCGGAGGTGTTCCGCGGCGCCGCGAAGAGCCCGCACCAGCCGTATACCACCCTGCACGAGGCGCGGTCGGCGTATGAGCGCGAGTTCGTGCTGCGCAAGCTCGAAGAGAACCAGTGGAACATGACAAAGACTGCCGCGGCGCTCGGGCTCGAGCGGAGCCATCTGTACCGCAAGATGAAGTCATTGGGGATCTCGGGAGCCAAGGAATAAGGCGAATTCCAAGACTCGGATTCGCGCGCCGGACTAGCGTTCTTCGCTGAGCTGCTCGAGCTGGCGGTGCCAATCGAGCTGGCGCACGATGGCGGGCTTGTCGCGCCAGTTAGGAAGGACCTTCACAAAGAGTTCGAGAAATATTTTCGTGCCGAACATGGATTCGAGCTCGAGTCGGGCGTCGGTTCCGATTTGCTTGAGCACCAGACCCCCCTTGCCGATCACAATCCCCTTCTGACCGTCACGCTCGACGTAGATCGTGGCGCGGATCCGAACCAGCTTGTCTGTTTCTTCAAAGCCATCCACCAGGACGGCCAGGGCGTGCGGCACTTCCTCGCGCGTCGCCAGGATTGATTTTTCGCGGACGACTTCGGCGGCGAGAAAGCGTTCCGGCTGGTCGGTGAACTGGTCTTGCGGGAAATAGGGCGGGCCTTCCGGTAGGTTCTCGATCAACGAATCAACGAGACCGGGCAGTCCGTCGCCGGTGAGCGCAGATACCGGGAACACTTCGGTGAACGCGTGCTCGCGGGAATAGGTTTCAATCCGCGGCAGCAACTTGCGCTTGTCGCGGGAGACATCAATCTTGTTCAGAATCAGGAACGACTTGCCCTCGAAGCGCCGGACCCAATCGAGCGCGAAGCGGTCGCCGCGGCCGAAATCCACGGAAGCATCCGCGACGAGCGCGAGGATGTCCACGCCTTCGAGCGCCTGCTGCACCTCGTGCATCATTTGTTGGTTGAGTGCGGAGGCGGGCTTGTGAATTCCGGGCGTGTCCGTGAGGACGATTTGCGCATTCTCGCAATTGACGATCCCCTGGATGCGCAGGCGCGTGGTCTGCGGCTTCGGCGAGACGATCGCCACCTTGCGTCCGACCAGCGCATTGACGAGCGTTGACTTCCCGCAGTTGGGCCGGCCGATAATGGTGACGAATCCGGATTTGAATGGCATGGCGAGGGCCATCTTACACGGTGGCGCGCGTGGAGGATACCTGGAAGGATTCAGTGGTCAGCCCTGCATGGCCCACGCCACCCCGCAGGTCGCTTCTCTACGGATTGCCGTCCGGCTTCTTCGCTGCGATGGACGTCAGTTCGACGGTCTGCCGGCCATTCTCTTCGATGTGGACGCTGCGGCCTTTCTCTTCGAATGGCTTCAGGAAATCGGGGTCCTGCCACGCATTCACTTCGACATCTTCCCAAGCGAAGAGCTTGTAATCGCCCGGCGCAATTCCCCGAAGGAAAAACCGGCCGAGCTGATCCGTGGTGGCAAGCCGGTACAGGCGAAATTGATCGCGCTTCGGGGAATCCGGCATTAAAACAACCGTGGCATCATTGCTCGGAAGCGACTCTCCTGTCAGCACCGAGCCCTGGACTTGGCCAGCGGCAAAACTAATCACGATTTCAAGCAAACTGGAAACGCCGCCGCGACTGATCGTCAAGCTATTGTTCAACACATCTTCACCGCCCAGGCGCGCTGACTTGAGATAGGAATCTCGAGGCGTATTCCACAAATTCAGACGATAGGCTCCTTCGCTGAGGTTGGAAATCATGAACGCGCCGTCCGATTTCACCACGGCGCTAGCGAAAATCGGCGTGCTATCGTTCGCGCCGGAGAGTCGAATACTCACATCGCTCAAGGAGCCTCCGGGATTCCCTTCAGTTATAATTTTCCCCGCGAGGTCCACGCCCGGAGCGAAGACTATGCTCAAGCCGTCCACATCAACGTTGGCGACATCCACCGGTTGATGGCTTTCACACCTCTTGCTGTCATTCTCCCAATCGGCATTGAGCTCGTATGCGCCCGTAGGCACGTTGCGAAATTCAAAAGTCCCCGCTCTGGAGTCTATGGAAACCCTGTCACCGGCCATGTAAATGTTCCCGCTGCCACCTCTGCGTGGCGTCAGCCAGACTCCAATGTGAGAAAGTGGCTCCGAGTCAACCGCGTTGATGATCCGTCCGCGAACTCGAAAAACCCGAGTCGGAACCAGGATAAAATCCACCCCTGCTACTACGTCCCCGGCCTTCACCTCGACCGGGGATGCCTGGGCTGGGTCGATCGAGCCGGGATAATATGTGGGCACGTAGCCCTGATCCGGCGGCGCAACGCGGCTCTCCGGATTCTTCCGCGGTGCGGAAGCGCTGAGCATCATCGAGTTGAACGCGCTGACCACGTACCGTCCCGGCCCGAGGCCGAAGATACGATATTCGCCGAGATCGTTTGTAACGGCCTCTCGTCCCCCGTAGAGCACTCGCTGTCCTCTCACCATGCGGGTGAGAAGTGCCTGGACATGAGCACCCATGACCGCCTCTCCGTCTTCGTCCACAACGCGGCCGGCGATGACAGCGGCGGGAAGGAGGCGAAAAACTAGATCTTGCATGTTCTGCCCAGAGGCCAGCGTTAGAACCGCGCCCAAACTATGGGCGCTTCTCTGGCCGTATTGCTGATCCACGAAACCGCTACGCGAGACCGAGAGGAAATACCGGCCAGGGTCGACGTTCTCGATCGAGAACTGTCCACCGGCATCCGTGACAACCGTGACAGGCGCTTCCTGCGAGTCTGCCTTCTGCAAGGTCACCTGAGCTTTCTTAAGTGGCTCGTCGGTGCCGGCTTTCAAGACTCTTCCCGCGAGACTGCATTTCTTTGGCGGTTGAGCCTTCGCTTGTGCCCGCGAAGAAGAATCTTGCGCCAGGACGGTGGAGGAGAGAACCGAAGCCAACAAAATAACAAAGACGAGCCGCATGGCGAGCCAGCCTCCCACACCAGTATTTTACCCACCCGGCGACGGAATCGAGATGAAATCTAAATTTCGGATGCGGCCGGGCAAGAAAGGGGATGCTGCGCCAGAGGCTCTAGGCAGCGCCCGGAGAAGCGGCGCGAGGCTCCGAGCGGCGGCGGGCGCGAAGACGCAGGACTTTGCGCTGGTTCGCTTCGAGCACGTCGAAGCGCATCCCGTCGTGGTCAATGGATTCCCCGGCCCTTGGCACATGGCCGACGATGCTGTTGAGCAGGCCGGCAATCGTCGTGGCTTGGGAGTTTTGCTGTGTGTCCTCCAGGTCAACGCCGAAAAGGTCGCGCACTTTTTCGAGCGAGACGCTGCCGCGCAGGACCATGCTGTCAATTCCTTCGCGTACGACGTCAGGGGCGGGCTGGCGATCCTCTTCCCCTATCTCCCCCACGATTTCCTCGACTAGGTCTTCGACGGTGACAATGCCGGCCATCAGGCCGTACTCGTCTATCACAACGGCCAGTTGCTGATTCTTGCGCTGCATGTCCTTCAGCAGCTCGGAGCTCTGTTTCGTTTCCGGAACAAACAGCGCGGGACGCGTGAATTCGCGAACAGTTCGTTGCGGGGCCTCGCGCTCGGGAACCGCGATGATGTCGCGCGCGTAAACAACGCCGATGACTTCATCAAGCGAGCCCTCGTAAACAGGCAGGCGGGAATACTTCGTTTCGATGAGCATCTGACGCAACTGCTCGAGCGTTGCCGAAGCCGGGATGGCAATGACATCCGGCCGCGGTGTCATGACTTCGCGCACGCGCTTGTCGCTGAATTCCATCACCTGCTCGATCAAGTGGGCTTCGTCGCCTTCGAGGATTCCCTCTTCCTGTGCGGCCTCGACCAGGGCTTCGAGCGCCTCCTGTTCGGGTGGGTGTTCGCCGCCGTCTTCCGAGAGGTGCAGCAACGAAACGAAGAACTCGATTCCAGCCTGAATGGGCCAGACAATCCACACGAAGGCTCGTAACACAGGAACCAGGGGAATCATCCAGCGCCCAGTGGTCCCGACCAGCAACATCGAGGGAATCAGGTGCAATCCCACCACCACTTCCGCTACGAGGAAGAAAGTGAGCTCAATCACCTCCTCCGATACACGGGGGACGAAGAAAAACACGCCGCGGGCCGTAAGGACAGCGACGAGGACCAACCACAAGCGTGTAATCAAACTGAAGGCGAGACTGCCACGGCGCCGAGAGATCTGGAATCGTGGCTCGATTTCCGCTTCGAAGATGTCGAGATGCGCATGGATGCGGCCCGTGGTCACGCGGCCCAGTTCGCGATAAATGCGATCGAGGTAGGCGAAGACCACCAAGCCCGCTGCCAGGCTCAGGATGCCGAGAGTGTAGGCTGCGGTCGGCATGTTCAGGACAATCCCAATTCGCGGCGCAATCGGCTTTCGCGGCGCTTCATCTGGCCGCGGTCGGTCTCGTGGTCGTAGCCCATCAAGTGCAGAATCCCGTGCAGCACAAGGATGCGCAACTCCTTCGGCAATGTGCGGCCCATACGTCGCGCATTGCGAAGCGCGGCGGAAGGCGAAATTGCGATATCGCCCAGATAAGTAGTCGAAGACAAGGTAGCGGGAAAACTTTCGTCATGCATTGCCCGCTTTTTCTTCGGAATCACCAATTTCCCCGAGTTCTTTCTTCCCCTCTTCGCCGCGCTACTGGCTGCGTGCTCCAAGTGATTGCCATTCGCCTGGAACGAGAGGACGTCCGTTGGTCCGAACTTGCCGCGATAGACCTGGTTCCAACGAGCGATGGCCGCGTCGCCGACCAGGCAGACGCCGAGAGAATCCGCAGGCAACCTGAGCCGTTCGCGCACGCGTGCAAGAAACCCTTCGAGGGAAGCGAGCGAAACAGGAACGCGTCGTTGGCGATTTTGAATCATGGCTGGAGGCCTACTCCGCTGAAGAACGGCGGCCGTTCTCACGCGGCGCGGCGCCGGAACTCTTTCCCGGCTGGCCGCTATCGAATTCTTCGTAAGCTTTGATGATCCGCTGGACGAGATTGTGGCGAACGACGTCGCGCTCGTCGAAATAGACCAGGGCGATGCCGGCGATCTTGCCGACGACGTCAATGGCCTCGATCAGGCCGGAGCGGCGTTCAGGGGGCAAGTCAATTTGAGTGATGTCGCCGGTGATGACGGCTTTCGAATTGAAACCTAGCCGCGTCAGGAACATCTTCATCTGCTCGCTGGTGGTGTTCTGCGCTTCATCAAGAATGACGAAAGAATCGTTGAGCGTGCGGCCGCGCATGAAGGCGAGCGGCGCCACTTCGATGATGTCCTTCTCAAGGTAGCGCTCGAGCTTGTCCGCCTCGATCATGTCGTGCAGCGCGTCGTAGAGCGGGCGCATGTAGGGGTCCACTTTCTCCTGCACGGTTCCGGGGAGAAAGCCAAGCCGCTCGCCGGCTTCGACCGCCGGCCGCGCCAGGATGATGCGGTTCACCTGTTTCGTGAGCAGCGCGGACACGGCCATCGCTACGGCAAGGTACGTCTTGCCCGTGCCCCCGGGCCCGATGGCGAAAACCATGTCGTGCGCTTCGATCGCTTCCATGTAGCGCCGCTGGTTCGGGCTTTTCGGCGTGATGTTCTTCTTGCCGAACGAGCGATGCCGGCTGATGGCGGCGAGCCCGTGGAGCGAGAGTTCCGGCTCCTGTGTGGCGAGATGGATCAGGTCGCGGACCTCGCCGTTGCCGAGCCTGCGGCCTTCGCGAACGAGTTGATTGTAATCGTCGAGGATGTGCGCGGCGCGCTTGACCTGTGCGGCCTCACCTTCGATTTCCAAATCGTTGTCCTTGAGCTGAGTCGTAATGTGCAGGGAGGATTCGAGCAGTTTCAGATTTTCATCCAGCGTGCCGAAGAGCTCCGCAATGCCCCCGTGTAATCGAACGGTTTGCTTCATCTGGATAGTCGGCGATTCTGCTCCCCTGCCTGATGTGAAAAATTGCTCGGCTAAGAAGCGTAGCGCACACCGCGAAAGGGGTCAAGGCCGTGGCCTTAACCCATTGCAGGTCAATGGAGTACGGACATTGAACCGGCGGGAAAGCTCGACGTGGTTGCCTCAATTCTTCGCCGGGGGAAACTGAACTTTGGGCGCCTCCCTCGATTCGGGCGCGGCCGTGAAGTAGGCGTCATTGCGATGGAAGCCCGCCCACCGCGCAATGATGTTGTTCGGGAACAGGCCGATGAAGGTGTTGTAATCCTGGAGCGTGTCGTTGTAGCGCTTCCGCTCGACGGCGATCCGGTTCTCTGTTCCGGCCAGTTCATCCTGGAGCCGGAGAAAATTCTCGTTGGACTTGAGCTGCGGATAGTTCTCGACGACCAGGAGTAAGCGTCCGATGGCGCCGTCGAGTTGAGCGTTGGCGGCGATGCGATCGGTGGGCGTCTTGGCGCCCAGCAGGGCCGCGCGGGCGTTGGCGATGTTGGTGAAGACCGTCACTTCTTGCGCGGCGATGCCCTTCACCGTTTCGACGAGGTTGGGGATCAGATCGGCGCGGCGCTGCAGGACGACGTCAACCTGTGACCACGCGGATTTCACCGACTCGTTCTTCACGACCATCTGGTTGCGCCCGTTGACGTACATGCTGCCGGCGATAAACGAGAGGACCGCCAGGACGATGATCACAACAACCAGCTTTTTCATTCCGTTTCTCCTCGGCGTACTCTAACACAGCACGAGCGATCGCCAGCGTGCAGCAGCCCCCCATAGATACGCAGCGGGTGAATCCTAAGTTTCGCCCGCCAGGCGCCGGTCCACCTCATCGGTGACCCGCTCGACAAGCTCAAGATAGGCGCGCACGGTCGCAGTGACGTCCACCTGGCTCTCCTTTTGCTTGCCCTCGCGCACATCGAGAATAGTATGAAACGCGGAGGCGTTTGATCCCACCAGTCTTGCGATGTGATCGATGACGGCGCGCTTGCTATCGGGCACGGCTTCGCCGAGCGCGATCAGCGCGTGACGAAAGAGCGCGGTGAAACTGGAGATCGATTTCGTCATCAATCCAAGTCGCGCGGCGTTCTTAGGTGGCGTCGCAAGAATGGCCTCCCGAAAGCGAAGCCAATTGGTTCGCAGCTCGCGTTCGACTTGCAACCGGTGGAGCGTCATGGGCACGTCGAGGGCGCCTAGAAAATCATCACCGAACAGAATTCGATGGCGTTCCTGGATGTCGAGCAGCTCGATCGCAAATACATCGGCCGAACGACGCAGCTCCTCGAGTGTAAAGACTAGCGGCGCCGGGTGGCCCTTGCGCGTCCACCATTGCGCCACCGGGCCGAGTAATTCGAGTTCCGCTGCGCCCGCGCGCTCGACGAGGCACAGCACATTGAGGTCGGAATGCTTGGCGTGATATTCCCCACCGGCCGCCGAGCCGTACAGCACCACCGACTTCAGATTATCCCCCGCTGTCGCCTTCAGCTTTTCGATGAGTTCGTTCAAGAGTTTCTCCATCGTGTCTGCTCCTTTCTAAGGAGACGCATTCGCTTAGACCGCGGAATTGCGAAAAAACGTGCAGGCGACCCCTCGCGAGCTACCAGCTTCCGCCGGCGCCGCCTCCGCCGAATCCCCCGCCTCCAAACCCACCAAAGCCCCCGCCTCCTCCGCTTCCGCCAAATCCTCCGCCGCCCCAGCCGCCTCCCCCGCCGATAATCCAGGGACTTCCGCCACCCCATCCGCCTCGACGTCGTCCCCTGCCGCTGAAACCCCCTCCGAAACCGAAGAGCAAACGCAGCAATAGGGCAAGAACGGGAAAACCAACGAAAAAGAACAGCACAATGAGAAGCGGGAGTAGCCGCCCGAAATCCGGCTCGCGTTCGTGGATCCCGGAAACAGGAACAGCCCCAACGGCATTTGTCAGCGTGACGCCGCGGTCTTGCGCGATCACGGCCGCGATGCGCTGCGTCATCAGGAGAACCGCGCCGTCGTAATCATTCCGCCGCAGAAGCGGAATCATTTCGCGGCCGAAACCACCGACTTTACCGTCGGGCAGGATCGGCTCGAGCCCGTAGCCGACCGTGACCCAATACTTGTGGTCATTCGGAGCGAGAAGAATGAGGATGCCACGGTCTTTCTGTTTTGGGCCGACGCCCCAGCGCTCTGCTAGATTCAACGCGAAATCAGACGCCGCGTCGCCTTCGAGGGACCGAACCGTGACGATGGCAATCTGCGCGCCGGCCTTGTGGTCGACTTCCTCGCAGAGCGCAGTCAGCCTGGCCTTCGCATCGCTGCTCAGAACGCCTGCGAAGTCGTTGACGTAACCTTGCGCCGTAAGCGTCTTTGGATTTTCGGCCCGAACGGCAGCCACACGAGACAGCGTGGAGAAGAAGATCAGCGCCGCGATCACGACCAGCCAGCGGAAGAGGAGGCACCCCACTCGCGCAGCACGGGGCTGCGGCCCGGGCGAATACCAGGCGGGACTTACATTCGAGTTTGGGAAATTGCTTAGCCGCATGATGCCCGCTCAGAAGAAGCGCCGTCCATGTTAGGCCGCCGTTGCGTTCGGCGTCAACGACGCGCCACGCGGGACCAGACGAAGCCGCGCGTGCAAATTGACAAGCCGGAGCGCCTCCGATAGTCTAGGTAATTCAATTGCACGCAAAAAGGAGCGCTGAATGCCTGCAGGCACGCCCGTCAAACATAAGAAGAAGACCAAATCAGTGTTGAAGAACATCCGGCAGTCGGCGCACCGGGCGATCGCGAATCGCGCGAACCGCACGCGCGTCCGCTCTGCGATCAAGCGGATGCGCGCGGCCATCTCTGCCGGCGACGCGGCGTCCGCGGAAAAGCTGGTGAGCGCCACATTTTCCGAAGTGGACCGCGCCGTTCGCAAGCGCATACTGCACACGAAGACAGCCAACCGGTACAAGTCACGGCTGAACCTGGCTGTGAATTCCCTACGCGCAGCGAAAAAAGCTTAACCTCAATCCGCGAGCAGAATCGAAGGCCCGGTTCCGCTGATTGGGGGCCGGGCCGATTTGTTATTGTGCACGGAGTGCGCAGGTCGGTCTCGGATATCGTTTTTCAAGTTATTGGGTGGCGGAAGATGCTTCGGCTGGCGCCGTCACGAGGCGATGGACGAGGAATTCCAATACCACGCGTTCGTCCACTTTGCCTGACTTCAAGCGGTTGTCGGCCTCGGAAAGTGCGGTGAGTCCGTCGAGGAGCTGTTTGCGCGGGATCTGGTGGGCGCGTTCGAGAGCCAGGGCTGCTTGCTCCTTACGCATGATGAGAGAGCGCGCAGCTTGCCAGTCGGGCGAATCGGCAGGCAGTTCGCTCGCTTCGAGCAGCTTGCGATACATCCAGACCAGCGCGCCGACAATCATGGGCGGCTGCTCGCCTTCGCGCAACACGCTTTCAAGGAATGTGAGGGCGTCGCCCCGTCGGCCCGTCGCCAGAATGTCGGCAAGTTGCCACACCGTATATTTCTTCGCGGAGACCACGAGGGCTTCGACGTCGTCCGTCGTGATCCGGCGGCCGACCGCATAGACACAAAGTTTTTCGAGCTCGACGCGGATGCGCGCCAGTTCCCCGTCGAGGATGTCGGAGAGAAACTTCGCCGCCTCGGCGTCCAGCTCTGCGCCAAACTCCCTGGCCATTCCGGCAACTAACAGCGCGGCATTTTCCGGATCTACGGAAAGCGTAACGATGAGGCCCTTCTCACTGAGCGTCTTGAAGAGCTTGCGGCGCTGATCGAGCGCCGCTGCTTCGAAGACGAGCACCGTGAACGGCGCAGGGTCCTCGAGATAAGCTGCAAGAGCCTCCATCGCGTCGTCCTCCAGCTCCTGCCAAACTTCGACCTCTTCGATGAAAACGAGCTGTCGCGGCGCGAGCATGGGCAGAGTCTGCGCGCGCTCGAAAACAGCGTCCCAGTTCGTGTCCACTGCCGAAAAGCGCGCCAGCGCCCAATCGCGCGTTCCCTCCGGCAAGTACGCCGCAGCGAGTTTCTCGCGGCAAACATCGCGCAGGTAGGTGTCCGGCCCGTGGAGCACGATGGCCGGCACTGTCTTGCCATTCGCAATTCGTGCGAGAAAATCTTCCACCTTGAGGGCGGCCATCAGAAATTCTCCAGCAGGTTTGAAACCAGGCCCGCGGCGAAGTCGCGCGACATGCGCTCCAGCGCCGGGTCCTGCTCCTCGAAAAAGCTCGTGACCTCGGTGGAAATCTGGTACTCCTCGCGAAAAACAAAATCCTTGTTCTGGTAAATCACCTTCTGCGACTGCCGATCCACGAGCTGCGCGCTGGCATGGACCGTGACCAGCATCGTCGTCACCCGGCCGGTGCTGGCATCAAACAGCACGGGGCTGGTCTCGATGCTCTTCACTTCGCCGTGCAGGACGGCATCGGCGGAGTCCACATCCTGTATCACATGATACTTCGTGCGCGCGAGCAGCTCATGAACGACGGCCGAGGTGAAGTGTTGGTCGATCCGGTAGCGCGCCGTGCGATTGATGAACACGGGGACAGCAATCGTCCTCCAATTGGACGGCAGATGCGCGCCCCGGCCGGCGACGTGGTAACCGCAACCAACCGCTCCGGCTCCAATGCTCAGCGCGCACGCCAACGCAAGGCGAAGAATTTGCCAACGCGCGCGCGGCCCCTCAGCAAGCAAGCAATTCCTCCGCAATGCGTACGGCGTTCATGACTGCCAGGCGCAGATTATCGGCCACTCCCCAGAACCAATAGCCCGTCTCGCAATTCGGATCCCGTTCGACGCGCGCGAGTGTGATTTCATTTTCGCCCGACACGCTGACATTTGTAGGAGAGGCATCGACCGCCGCAGACAACTTCACTCCCGCAGCCGCGAGGCCTGCTCCGATTTCTTCACTCGAGTGCGGCACCGCAAATTCCGCAAACGCGGCAAAGGCGTAGCCATAGAACACCGGCGCCTGAACTAACTGGATCGCGGGCACGACAACGCGGCCGGCGAGATAACGACCGACTTCGCGCGAAATCCCCGCGCGGATTTCGGGGAGATTCGGGCGGCCTCCCGGCCCGTAGCCGACCAGGAGATTGAACGCAACTTGCGCGTCGAAGACGGGCTGCTCCGTGGCGCGGAAAGAGAGCAGATTCGTTGTCTGGTTTTCGAGCTCTTCGACTCCAGCTTGGTCGCGCTCGGAAACCGGCGGAAAGAACACGATGACGACCCGCTGGGGCGCCAGTCCGCGCAGGGCCGCGGAAAGCGTGCACGCCAGAAGCACCGCCGGCCCCGGCGACGAAAAAAGTCCCGACGAACGCGCTCCCGCTTCCGGCGGCGGCAGAATTTTCTTGAGCGCGGGGATCCATACGGCCGCCCCAGGAACATCCGTCAGCGCGCCGCTCAGGTCAATCACCGTGGCGCCGGCGCGCTGAGCTATCTTCCAATTGCCCGCGGCGTGCTCCGGAGTGCCGGCGAAGAATGCGAAACGAGAATGCTCGAAACTTTCTTCGTCCACCGCGCGGATGAATGTGGGTTCGCCGCCCGCATAGGGCAGCGTGCGTTCGGCGAGGCTTTCATCGAGTAGGACAAAATCCGTGGCGGGAAAATTACGATCTTCGAGGAGCAGCTTGAGTTCCTTGCCCCGAAGCGATGAGGCTCCCACGATGGCGATCCGGCAGGCGGCATGAGCAGGCGTGGCCGACATCGGAATCAGGCCGGATGCGAAGCGGTGTGATGGTGGCGCACCAGGCGCACCAGTTGAATGGTCAGGCCCGAGAGCGTGTAGAGCCCGGCGATGAGCAGCAACGTGATTTCAGAGTATACCCAGATGGCAGCGAGGAGCGCGGCGACCGCCACGACGGTAAGCGACGGCTGGCGGCGAGCCATGTTGATGTCCTTGAAGCTGTAATACCGAATGGTGCTGGACATCAGCACTGCCAGCGCCAGGACGAGCACCTGCCACAGCAGGGCGAGCCGCCAGTCCTCGATCGGCCACATGACCGCGTGGACCATGGCGGCAATCATGCCGGCGGCTGCCGGCGTGGGCATCCCGACAAAGAAGCGCGAGCCTCCCGGCGCCATGCCGTGAATGTTGAAGCGCGCCAGGCGCCACGCGCAACAAATCACGAATACGAAACTGACCAGCCAGCCGAGTTGATAGATGTGGCGCGCTTGGGGCGCGTCGCCGGCGAGCACCCCGCGCACGCCCCACGCGAACGCAAGAAACGCGGGAGCGATTCCGAAGCTGATGACATCGGCGAGCGAGTCGAATTGCTTCCCGAATTCGCTGTTCGTGCCGGTGGCGCGGGCGACGCGGCCGTCGAGGCTATCGAAGAGTATGGCGACGCCGATGGCACGAGCGGCGTTATCCATGTCCGAGATATTTCCCCGGAGCGTAGCGAGAATAGCGTAATAGCCGCAGAAAAGATTGCCGACGGTGAGCACGCTCGGCAGGATGTAAACGCCGCGGCGCATCCGCTGGTTCCGCGGCCTGCCGATTGGGGCGCCGCTTTCCGTCTCGGGTTCGAACATTTCCATCACGTCGCCTTCCACTTTGCCAGGACCGTCGAGCCGCCGGCCACGTGCTGGCCGCGCCGGACGACGACTTCGGTGCCGGGCGGCAGCCAGACATCCACGCGCGAGCCGAATCGTATCATGCCCACGCGCTCGCCGCGCGCCACGCGGTCGCCCACCGCTCTCCAGCAAATGATTCGACGGGCGATCCACCCGGCAATCTGTTTGAAGACCACTTCGCCGGCCGGCGACGAAATGCGAATCACGTTCTGCTCATTCTCGGACGAGGCTCGCGCGCGCATGGCCCCGAAAAAATGTCCGGGACGATACTCAATGCTGCGAATTTCGCCTTCGACTGGCGCGCGATTCACGTGCACGTCGAACACCGAAAGAAAAATGCTGATCCGCCGGCCGGGATTGCCCTCGAACGCCTCGTCCAGGATTTCGACGACCCGCCCATCTGCGGGCGAAACCATGATCCCCGGCTCGCTCGGCACCACCCTCTCCGGGTCACGAAAGAAATATAGAACGAATGCTCCCAGCAAAAACAATATCGCTGCCGCCCATTTCCAGCCCGGCAGGAGCGCCAGCAGGCCCAGCGCCAGCGGAGGCAGTGCGAATTTATAGCCGTCCTTGACCATCAGGGAGATTCAACCCTTCGAGAGACGGCAGCATTCTACGACAGAAATCCCCGCCATAGGTGCGCGATCGGAAATTCGGGAATGGGCACCTTTCCGAGAAGCGCATCGCGCGGCACAAGCGGATGATTTTCGAGAGCGCTTTGCTCCGGGAACATTCGCCAACTGGCAAGGAAGAGGTAGGACAGCTTCCCCCGTTCGACGACCATACGATCAGGCTTCCCAAGATTCCTAATCTTCGGAGAAAATTCCCTTCTGAATTACTGCAGCTTCGCGTATTCCGCCCTGGCTTGCTTGAGGACGGCAATATCGGGGTCGGCGTCTTTCCAGAGCGTGAGGAAATCCTGATACTTGGCGCGGGCCTTTGCCGCATCACCCTGCAAGGCATACGCGCGAGCAAGGCCGAGATGCGCCAGCGCGCCGATGGGTGCGTTGACCACCACTCCGCGATGGTCGAGGATTTTCTGGAACTCGGCTGCGGCTTCGCCGCCCTGATGCGAGGCCAGATAGGCTTCTCCTCGGACAAAAACAGGATACATGGCGGTCCAACCGTAAGTACTGGACCTCGTCCCTCCAAGCTCATACGGTGCGGCGGCCCTGAGACTCTCAATGGCCTCGGAAGGATTTCCCCGATTGAGCGCAAGCTTTGCGCGAAGGGTTGGCAGGTAATTGAACTGCACGATTGTGTCTTCCGGGAACGTCTTGCCCAAATCACCGGTCAGCGCTTGCGCTCGCCCGCCATCCCCCGCGAACGCCAAGGCGAGCGCCGCGCCGTACTGCACATCGCGGCCTGCCGAGCGCGCCATTGCCAATGTGGCACGCCGTTGTGCTTCGTCTGCGTTGCCGAACAAAGCTTCTCGCAGAGCGGACACGGCAGAGTACGTTGCGGCAGCTTCCTTCTCTTGTGCCCGTTCGGCGGAATCAATCGCCCGTCGGGAAAATTCCCGGGCGTCCCTGAGCCGCCCGGCATAAGCGGCTGTATCGGCATCCAAGCCCAGCAGTAGGTCCTCTACTCCCGGCTTGCCCGCCGACCATGTTACCTGCTGCTCCATCCCCGCCGCATCGTTCTGCAAAAAAGCAACCGCATACAGGTTAAAATGAAGGAAAGGATGGTCTAGTTTGCGTTCAAGAGCTTGCCCATACGTGGCCTTCGCCTCACCGAGGCGATTAAGAGGGATGTAGTTGGCCATGACGACGGCGTAAGAAATGGAATTGTCCGGACTCAAACGGAGTGCCTCCCTGGCTTCTTCAACCGCTTTCTCATATTGTCCAAGGACACCGTAGGTAAATCCCGCCAAGAGACTATGCGGAATCTCCGAGCGCGGGTAGGCCCGTATCCAAAGCGCGCAGGTTTGTTCGGCCTTCTCCATATTCCCTGTGACCGCGATATAGAAAGAGGCTGAGACGAAATACTTCTCTGACTCACTGGCTCGGTCGCGCAGTTCGTATGCCTTTCGGGTATAGCCGGCAGCGATGCTGGATTCTCCAATATCCCCATACACGCGGCCCAACCAGGCCCAAGCGACCGCGAAATTCGGGTCGAGTTCGACGGCACGCTTAAAAAACGGAATCGCCGCGGCGCCACCTTTTGCGTACAAAACAGTATTGCCCGAGCTGTACGCTTTCAGGGCTTCGAGCGACGGCGTCGTGGCTTGTTCCAGCGGGGTATCAAACTTCTGCACAGTGCTCAGCGACTCGCCCAGTTTGTTCCGAATTTCCGAAGCTGTCTTACCCAGAGCATCGAGCACGTGGTTCTTGTCGCTCGCCTGTGCCTCCGTGCTCGCCAGCGATTCCCCGCTTACGCAGTTGACCGCCTTGAGGGTCAAAAGGTACTGCGTGCCAATCTGCGCAATCGAACCGTCGAGAACGGCGACGCTGCCCGTCCGCTGGCAGAGTTCCCGGGCAATTTCCGGCGTGAGCTTCGCATCCGGCTTCTGGTCCATCATCTTGAGGGTCTGCTGGATTTGCTGGTCAGAGATAATGCTCAGGAAGGGTGATTGTTCCAATTGCACGGAAAGCCCCTGCCGCAGCGTGCCGTCAAATACCGTGTCGCCGGTGGTGTTGGCGAAGTCCGCGAGGACGATGGTGTCCTTCTCAGTCAGTGGGTGCGCCTTGCGGGAGAAAAACAACCAGCCGCCCACTGCCAATGCGATGACCAGTATTGTTGTGCCAATGACCGCCATCCATCGAAACCGAGTGGATTTCGTGGCGGGCTTCAACCCGGCCTCGGCTGCTACGACGGCTGCCCGAATTGAATCTGAATCACGCTCCGTAGAACCGACCGGAGCGCCCGAATCGCGCTTCAGCCGCTGCAAATCCGTCCGGATATCGGCGGCGTTCTGGTATCGCAGCTTCTTGTCTTTCTCTAGAGCCTTGTTGACAATTTCTTCTAATTTTGGGGAAAGGTCGGGATTAAGTCGCATTGGCGCAACTGGCGTGCGATTCAAAATCGCTTCCGCAATCACGCCAGCGGTCTCGCCCCGGAAGGGCAGAACCCCTGTCACCATCTCGTAGAGCACCGCGCCGAACGAGAACAGGTCTGTGCGCGCATCCAATTCTTCCCCCCGTACCTGCTCAGGCGACATGTAGGCTAGCGTGCCTAGCGTCGAGCCGGGGCTTGTGAAAATTTCTTCTGCTGTGGCCGTGGGCATTGCGGAAACGCCTGCGCCGGCGGTCGCGCCGCGCCAGGTGGTTAGTTTCGCCAGTCCGAAGTCCAGAATCTTGGCGCGGCCCCGCTCGGTGACAAGAATGTTGCCAGGCTTGATATCGCGGTGGACGATTCCCTTCCCATGCGCCGCATCCAGCGCGTCCGCAATTTCAATGGCGAGGTCGAGGGCTCGATCCCGCCGCAGCGGCTTGCCGGAAATGCAGTGCTTCAGCGTCTGGCCGTCCAGAAACTCCATGACGATGAACGGATGGTTGCCGTCCTTGCCGATCTCGTAGATCGTGCAGATTCCGGGATGATTCAGAGCGGATGCTGCTCGCGCTTCGCGGCGAAACCGTTCGAGGGCTTGAGCATCCTGGGCGACATCATCGGGCAAGAACTTCAGAGCGACAAAGCGTCCGAGCTCGGTGTCCTCGGCTTTGTAGACGACACCCATTCCTCCGCCGCCGAGTCTTTCAAGGATGTGGTAGTGCGAGATGGTTCGGCCAGTAAGGGACTGAGACTCCGCCATTTGGTCTGCATCTTAGGGCGCGGGCCGAGGCAAGTCAACGAAGCGGCTCCGGCATGGGCCGTCGTAGCAACCACATGTGCGCACGATTGCGCTTGGCCTTTTTGGAGGCGGCGCTAAAATTGCTGGATGCGCAGCCTGGCCTCCACCTTCGCCGCCCGGATCTGCTCGTAAACAGGATTTTTCATCTCGGACCTCCTGAGATACTTCTTCTGCGCTTGTCATCTTTCCAATCAGGGGATTTCCCGGTTGAATTTGCGGCGCATCGCCACGAGAATGGGCGGGATCGTTCGGCCCCTCAGGCAATCACGAAGGAGATGTCCATGAGAAACAAGCTCGCTATTACATGGGCTGCAGTAGTTTGCCTTGCCGGGCTGAGCGCCCCCGCCTCGGCGCAGGACGCGCTAAAACAACGTCTTCCTATCATCGACATGCACTTGCACGCCCTGCCCGCCAAAGGGTGGCCTGGGGGCCCATCTGGCGTCTGTCCGGGTGATCAGGAATTGGAATTCGCACCATTCGATCCAACCGTGAAGTGGGATCCCAACCAGTGGGAAACCTGCGCGATCCCTCTTGTCGCGCCCGCCACCGATGAGGAACTGCTCCGGGAAATCCTGGCCGTAATGGATCGCTACAACATCGTTCTGGCGGCCACCAGCGGTTCTCTGGATCAAGTGCGGCGATACCGCCAGGCTGCTCCCAATCGCATCCTGCCCGGCCTCAATACGGCTGTCGCCAATCTGCCCGCTCCCGATTCCTTGCGCGAGCTTGTTCGCAAAGGCGATGTCGCGATCCTGGGAGAGATCGCGCCACAGGTCGAAGGAATCTCTCCCGACGATGAGATCCTCGAGCCATATCTCGCTCTGGCAGAAGAACTGGATATCCCGCTGGCCATTCACGTGATGAGTGTTCCTCCCTATCAACTTGCTCCGCGGAATCGAGCTGCGCTGAACAGTCCGCGCTTGCTCGAAAAGGTGCTCACCCGCCACCCAAAATTGCGCGTCTACGTCATGCACGCCGGCTGGCCGATGTTCGACGAGATGATTTCCCTGCTCTCCTTGTACCCTCAAGTTTATGTCGACGTGGCTGCGATCGACTGGATGCTGCCGCGCAAGGAGTTTCATCGCTACCTGCGGGGCATGGTAGAGGCTGGATTCAGCAAGCGCATCATGTTCGGCTCTGACGCAAGCATGTGGCCTAAGACCATAAGCATCGGAATCGAAGCCATCGAGTCGGCCGATTTCCTGACCGAAGCGCAGAAGCGCGACATCCTCTACAACAACGCGGCGCGCTTCCTGCGGATTGATGTGAACGGCAAGCCACAGAACAGGCGGCCCTAAGCTGCCACGCCGAGAGAGCTTTAGAGACACGCGCACAGTGGCTCCAAAGAGCTCAAATGTGAGAGGTGGGCGCAAATGATTCCAATCGAAGGTCTCTTTGAAACACACATTACCGTTCGTGATCTGGAGCGGTCGATCGCCTTCTATCGCGATCTCGTGGGGCTGGAGCTGGGGATCGTGCAACCGGAACGCCCCGCGGCCTTCTTCTGGGTCGGCCGGCGCGGCCGGTCAATGCTGGGCGTTTTCTCCATCGGCTCTTGTCCCCTCACCATGCAACATCACCTGGCCTTTCGAATAAGCCTGGAGGACCTCTTGTCGGCTCCACGAAGACTCCGATCTGCGGGCATCACTCCATTAGGGGGAGAGAGAGAACCGATTAATGAGCCAGTCGTTTTTGCGTGGGCGCCCGCGGCGTCCGTATTCTTCGATGACCCGGATGGGAACCTATTGGAGTACATCTCCATGCTCCCGGATCCACCCCGGCCTGAGTTGGGTTTGATGTCTTGGAGCGAATGGCAAGCGATGCATCAGAACCGGCGTGATTGAGTCACAGATGTTCGCATTCCCAAGCTCGTGCAGTCATTCTGCAAATTGCCCTGCCAAAGAGCGCCGCAGCTCTCACCGACTGGGCTTAACTTGCCCGCATTGTTGCGGACTCGGAAATGACCGTGCTGGTGTGCGATCGCGGCTTGGTCGAATCGCGGGCTCCCCGCAAATTAACCCACTGCCGGAAATCCCAAGGCGCTCAGGGTCGCTCGGATGCCCGGCGCCGTCGCGCGATCAGAAGCTCCATTTGATCTTTGATGAAAAGTTTTCGTTTCTTGAGAGTCGTTTCCAGTATGAGGTCTTCCGAACTGAGGTAGGACTGCTTTTGAAGTTGATCCAGTTGGGATTCGCATTGGAAGTGCTCTTGCGTTAACTTCTGAAACTCTGCGTCGCTCGAGATCAGGTACTGGCGGATGTCCTGAGCCGTAGCTGCCATAGGTTCCCTCCTGGTTGGTGTCGCGTTCACATA
>JBGQEW010000015.1:0-27190 GCA_041496565.1 Terriglobia bacterium
AACGCTCTCCGCGCCGGCCGCTTCGCCGGCATGTGCCGTCCGGCGCAGCCCGGCTTTGCGCGCGAGAGCAAACGCATCCCGGTGCGGCGTCGCGGCGAAGCGCGCCTCGTCGCCTGCCAGGTCGAGCCCGCAAACTTTATCCTGGTTGGCGATCGCAAGACGCGCGATCTCGACGCTGCGAGTGGATGGTTCGTGCCGCAAGCAACAAAGAATAAGTCCGGCGCGGATTCCCTGCGCGCGCATGCCTTGTGCAAGCCCCTCATGAACCGCGTCAACAACTTCCTGCAGCGTCAGTCCTTCGCGCAGGTGCAGTTGCGGCGCGAACCGGACTTCACCATAGATCACGCCGTCGGCCGCTAAGTCCTCCACGTATTCTCGCGCGATCCGCGTCAATGGTTCCCGTCGCTGCATCACGTCGAGCGGCAAATCGATTCGCCGCAGATAGTCCGCCAGGCCGCGGCAAACTTCCGGTGCCACCAGCGCCGTCTCGAGTGGGACGGGCAGCTTCACGCCCATCTCGCGGCCCAGTTCCGCGACCGTTGCCACTCGCACGGAGGCGTCCAGGTGGCAGTGCAGTTCTATTTTCGGCAAGCCGCGGAAGTCCATCATGATCCAGCTCCCTCTGTCCGTTCGAATTGTAATGGATACTCGCCGCGCGGGTTCTCATCGCTGCCCTTGCTTGTGTTGAGTCAGGACATGCGGGAATAGTTGCGCGGAGGATGCGGCATCCGGCACATTGTAATGACCATGGCGAAGCTCGCTTCAAGAATCATCCTGGCTAGCGGTGCGGCTCTGGCGCTCATGTTGGTCGCGGGCTTTTTCTATCCCGCGCTGGCGCCGTGGGCGTGGCATCTTCGCCACGGAAACACGGTCCGCTATTCGGAGAAAAGTATTTTTGTTCCGCCCGGCTGGATAGCCCGCGAAAACATGCCTACCTTGCGTCTCACCAAGTACCCATCCATCCTTCCGTTCGATGAGATGCCGCGAGGATCGCTATCCCTGACCCCGTTGGGGAAACGCGAGGCTGGTGCAAGCGAAGATTCTTACAGTGCCTGGCAATTGCAGTTCAGGGCGCACCATTCCGGTGCGGAGGAAATCGTCCAGGGCCCGATCACGAGCGGTTCGGGTGCGAAGGAATCAGTCTGCATGGAGTCTTTTTCGAAAATTTCCGCGGCGAAGATTTCAGCCTCTTGCCGGTTGTTTCGCGGTGAATGGGCGATGGAGTTCTTGGGCTCGCAAGAAGACCTCGACTTTTTTCTCGATGTATTCCGCGAGATGAATTAGGCCTGGCGGCGGGCAGGGAAGACTCCCCTGCCCGCCTTACTTGGCCGGCCCGCTGCTCTGTAGCTTGGCCGCTTGCTCCAGGTAGCCGGCAAGCAAGCGATTGAAGACGGCCATAGATGGCTCCGGCTCCGCGATCGAATTCCTGCGAGCCTGCTCCGCCGCGATCCGGTGTCCGGTTTCGCGACGAACGTTCCCGGAAGCGGTCAGACCAGTCGAAGCGGCGGCCCCGCCAGCCTTCTCTAAGCGCTTTCTCGTCAACTCCTTCTCAGTTCCAGCGATTGGAATTCCAATTGCCCTCCCTCGTGGGGGTAGATATCCTACATGCCGGAGCTGTAGAGCATCTACATCCTGGAGCCACGATGAAAAGCCGCTATCAAAATCGCATTGAGCTGCTGCAAGGCACCCTCGACTTGCTGATTCTGCAGACGCTCCGCTGGGGGCCGCAGCATGGCTATGGCATCAGCCAGGCGATTCGGGTCAATTCGGGTGACATCTTGCAGGTCGATACCGGTTCGCTCTATCCGGCGCTGCATCGGCTGGAACGCGACCGCTGGATCGCCGCGGAATGGAAAGTCTCCGAAAATAATCAGCGCGTCAGAGCCTATCGTCTGACGGCTGCTGGGAAAAAGCAGTTGGTTTCGGAACGTTCTCGGTGGGCGCAGCTTTCCGATGCCATTGCGGGTGTGCTCGAGCCCGCGAAAAAGGAGAATGAAGCATGAGGCTTCCTTTCTGGCGGCGTCGGCGGGACCAGGAGCTCCGCGAGGAAATCGAAAGCCATCTCGAAATGGCGAAACGCGACCGCATCGAGCGCGGCCAGACTGCTCCCCAGGCCGAATCGTCGGCGCGGCGAGAGCTCGGAAACGCCGGACTGATCCGCGAAGTGACGCGGGATCAGTGGGGATGGCGCTGGCTCGAGCAATTGTTCCAGGACCTTCGCTACGGCGTGCGCATGCTGCGCAAAACTCCCGGCTTCACCGCGATCGCCGTGCTGACCTTGGCGCTCGGCATCGGCGCCAACACCGCTATCTTCTCCATCGTGAATGCCGTTCTGCTTCGGCCGTTGCCTTACCCGCACGCGGATCGCCTGGTGTTCCTCTCAGAATGGTCTCAGCAGATTCCCGGGATGAGTATCTCGATGGAAAACTTCAAGGACTGGCGCGCGGAGAACACCGTCTTCGAGAGCATGGTTGCCTACAGCCCGATCAACGTCGCTCTCACCGGTCAGGGCGAGGCCGAGCGGCTGTTCATGCGGCAAGTGACTGCTGGCCTTTTTCCGACCCTGGGAGTGAAGCCGATCCTGGGCCGCCCGCTCACCCCCGACGATGACAAAGTGGGAGCGATACCTGTCGTATTACTCAGTGACGGCCTCTGGGCGCGCAAATTCGATCGCGATCCGAACATCATCGGCAAGCACCTGACGCTCGATGGGGAATCTTTCACTGTCATCGGCGTGCTCCCCAGCAGCCGGTTCCACGAAAGCTGGCAGCTGTTCGACCTCTTCAGTTCCTTGGGGCGGCTCGAGGACACGATAGGGGGTCCCACGAGGCGGGGCGAACACCCCGGCATCTACGCTTACGCGCGCATGAAGCCCCGCGTCACGCTCGCGCAGGCCCGCACCGAAATGCTCACGATTGCGGCTCGCCTGGCGAGGCAGTATCCGCAGAATACAGGGAACAGCATCGTGGTTCAGCCTTTGTTGAATGCGATTGTCGACGATGTTCGCCCCTCTCTGCTCGTGCTCATGGGTGCGGTTGGCTTCGTCCTGCTCATTGGCTGTGTCAATGTGGCCAACCTGCTGATGGCTCGCGCTTCCGACCGGCAGAAGGAAGTTGCCATCCGCAAAGCGCTCGGCGCCGGCCGCGCGCGGCTCATCCGCCAACTGCTCACGGAGAGTGTGCTGCTCGCGCTACTCGGAGGTTTCGTCGGGCTCTTGATGGCAGTTTGGGCCACACAGGCAATGGCCGCCGCAGCTTCCGGGATTGTCCCCCGGATCGGGGACGTTTCCCTGGACCGCTCCGTGTTGTTCTTCACGCTCGGCATTTCCTGCTTGACTGGACTGTTTTTCGGAGTCTTCCCGGCCTTTCAGGTTTCTCGCACCGATGTTAATGAAGCCTTGAAGGAAAGCGCGCGAGGAAGCGGGACCGGAGTGGGACGCCGGCGCTTGCGCGATGCGTTGGTTGTTGGTGAGCTGGCTGTCTCGCTCGTCTTGCTCGTCGGCGCGGGGCTGACTCTGAAAAGTCTCTTCCACGTCTTGCAGGCAGATGCCGGATTTCAACCGAGGGGAGTCCTCACGGCCTCCTTCAGCTTGCCGGAAACACGGTACAAGAACGATGCTCAACGACGGCTGTTTTTCCAGCAATTGACGGAAAAAATCGCTGCCTTACCTGCTGTGGCAGCTTCCGGCGTCAAGAACCCGCTTCTCGGCGGGTGGCAGACTTCCGTCTATCTCGATGGCCGGCCCACGCCGCAGCCTGGACACCTTCAGGGCACCGAGATTTCGCGAGTGACTCCCGGCGCGCTTCCGGCGATGGGCGTGCGCTTGCTTCGCGGCCGTTTCTTCACGCAGGAAGACAACGAAAAGGCGCCGAAGGTTTGCATTGTGGATGACACGATGGTCCAGCATTTCTGGCCCGGGGAAGACCCCATTGGCAAGCGCATTATTCTCAGTGGCCCGCCGAAGCCCGGCGAAGAGCTGCCACCGACGACCGTGGTCGGAGTCGTCCACCAAGTGAAGAACTACGGCACGGACCAACCCACCCTTGTCGAGACTTTCATCCCCCAGGCGCAGAGCCCTAGTAGCGGAGGCAACCTGGTGATCCTGACCAAGACTGATCCGGCCGGCCTTGCAGCGGCAGTGCGGGCGGCCGTGCGATCGCTGGATCCTGATCTGCCGCTTTTCAATGTGCGGAAACTGCAAGATGTTGTCGGCGAAAACGTGGCGCCACGGCGCCTTTCTGTTCTTCTGCTCAGCTCATTCGCCGGGCTGGCGCTTCTGCTTGCTGGCGTTGGCATCTACGGAGTGATGTCCTACACGGTGACGCAGCGAATCCACGAGATTGGCATTCGCATTGCTCTTGGCGCGGAGCCGGGGGAAGTCCTGCGTCTCATCCTGGGGCAGGGAACGCGGTTGGCGCTGTTCGGCGTCGCGATCGGTGTCGTCCTGGCCTCGGTCCTCATGCGTTTGTTGACATCCATTCTTTTTGAGGTCAGCGCCACCGATCCGCTCACATTTGTATCCGTCGTCGTTCTGCTAGTGCTCGTTGCGCTCGCGGCGTGCTACATCCCGGCGCGGCGCGCTATGCGCGTCGATCCCATGGTCGCCCTTCGCTACGAGTGATCCCGGGGAAGGAGAGTGGGACATGAGATTTTCGTTCTGGCGGCGTCGGCGGGACCAGGAACTCGGCGAGGAAATCCAAAGCCATCTCGAAATGGCGAAACGTGACCGCATCGAGCGCGGCCAGACTTCTCAGCAGGCCGAATCATCCGCGCGGCGAGAGCTCGGAAACGCCGGGCTGATTCGCGAGGTGACGCGAGATCAGTGGGGATGGCGCTGGCTCGAGCAATTGTTCCAGGACCTTCGCTACGGCGTGCGCATGCTGCGCAAAACACCTGGCTTCACCGCGATCGCCGTGCTGACCCTGGCGCTCGGCATCGGCGCGAACACCACGCTCTTTTCCGTCGTCAACGGCGTGCTCCTCAATCCTCTCCCGTACGCGCACCCGGAGCAGCTCGTCACTCTCCATGAGAGCAAACCCAATTTCGCAACAGGCTCGATCTCCTATCCAAATTTCCGTGACTGGCAGAAAGACAACCGGGCATTCTCCTCCATCGCCATCACTCGCACCTACAGTTTCAGTCTTACAGGAATGGGCGAAGCCGAGCAGGTGCGCGCCAGATTTATTTCCTCGGATTTTTTCTCGGTTCTTGGCGTGAATCCCGTGATCGGCCGCACGTTTGCTCCCGGCGAGGACGAGATCGGCGCGGCCCCCATCGCGATGATCAGCGTGGGCCTATGGAAGCGCAAATTCGGCTCCTCGCCGGGCGCTCTGGGAAAGAGCCTCACCATGGACGGCAAGGACTACACGATTGTCGGCGTCAGTCCCGCCAATTTCGATCTCTTTTTCAGGAGCTCCCAGCTCACCGATGTGTACGTGCCCATTGGCCAGTGGAGCAATCCTCTGCTCCCCAAGCGTGGCGCCGGGCTGGGCTTTCATGGCATCGGCCGGCTCAAGCCCGGCGTCACCATCGAGCAGGCTCGCGCCGATATGGATCGCGTCACCGGCCATCTCGCGGCGGCCTATCCCGATGAGGACAAAGGCATCGGCGCAAGCCTTGTCCCCTTCAGGAAATGGATGCTGGGCGGCGTTCAGCCCATCCTGCTCGTCTTGCTCGGCGCCGTGGGATTCGTCCTGCTCATCGCGTGTCTGAACGTTGCTTGCCTCCTGCTCGCGCGCTCCACCGGCCGTGCCCGCGAATTCGCGATTCGTGCGGCGTTGGGCGCGGGCCAGGGCCGCGTGATCCGCCAACTTCTCACCGAGAGCATTCTGCTCGCCCTCGCCGGCGGCGGGCTCGGCCTGCTTCTCACGCAATGGACCACGCAAGCTGCGCTGGGCGCTCTTCCCGCGGAGCTCCCGCGTGCGGCGGAGATCCGGCTTGATTCCCACGTTCTGATCTTCACCACAGTGGTTTCGTTGCTTGCGGGAATTCTCTTCGGCTTGGCTCCCGCGCTCAAAACGTCGCATCTCGGTTTGCACGATACCCTCAAGGAAGGCGGTCGCGTTTCGGGCGGCACGCGGCACCGCGCCCAGGGCGTTTTCGTCGTTTTGGAAATGGCCATGGCGCTTGTCCTCCTGATTGGCGCGGGCTTGATGGTCCGCACGCTTTCGCGCCTTTGGGATGTTGATCCTGGATTTGATCCCCACAACGTCTTGACCTTTAGCATCTCCCTTCCACCTTCGATGATCGCGGCCTCCCCCGCCGCGATCCGCGCCAGATTTCGAGAAGTCGAAAGCCAATTTGCCTCCACGCCAGGCGTGCAGGCGGTCTCGATGTCCTGGGGAGCGGTCCCGCTGGGCCCTGATGACGAACAGCTCTTCTGGCTCGAAGGCCAACCAAAGCCCTCCAGCGAAAATGACATGAACTGGGCGCTCAGTTATGTCGTCGGCCCGGACTATCTGAAAACGATGCGGATTCCCCTTGAGCGCGGGCGCTTCTTCTCTCCCCAGGATAACGAAGGCTCCCCGCATGTCGCCGTGGTTGACGACGTCTTCGCCCGCAAGTATTTCGCCGGCGAAAACCCCATCGGCAGGCGTATCAACCTCGAAAATGGTTCCAACCAAGCAGAAATCGTCGGCATCGTGGGTCACGTAAAACAGTGGGGACTCGATTCGGACGATACGGAGCAGCTCCGGGCCCAGCTTTATCTTCCCTTCATGCAATTGCCGGATGCGGCGATGAAGACGGCGCCTTCGGGCACCACCGTAATGGTCCGCTCGGATGGATTTGTGCCCGCGCTTTTCGACTCCCTTCGTCGCGCGAATAAACAGATGAGCGGCGAACAAGTCATCTACGGCGCCCAGACGATGGATGAGATCATTTCTGACTCGCTCGCCGCGCGGCGTTTCTCGATGATTCTCTTCGGAGTTTTTGCCGCGCTCGGGCTGCTCCTCTCGAGTGTCGGCATCTACGGCGTCATCTCTTACCTCGTCGGCCAGCGCACCCATGAGATCGGCATCCGCATCGCCCTGGGCGCGCGCCGGTCGGACGTCCTGCGCCTCATCTTGTCCCACGGAGCGAAACTCGCTCTCCTCGGCGTCGTGATTGGGCTAGTCGCTTCCCTCGGCCTCACGCAGCTCATGGCCAAAATGCTCTATGGCGTCAGCGCCACCGACCCGCTCACATTTGTATCCGTCGTCGTTCTGCTGGTGCTCGTTGCCCTCGCGGCGTGCTACATCCCGGCCCGGCGCGCGATGCGCGTCGATCCCATGGTCGCCCTTCGCTACGAATAAGGGAAAGTGGTAAAAAACCAGCGCGCCTTTTGCTTTTAGAGGCACGATGGAACACGATTGCAGCGGAATAGACGGGCTCGTCGCAGCGGTCGTGCGAGAAGAAGCACGCAAGCTCATTCGAAGGAGCAGCTCAATTTAGTGGATCCGAAAATTGACATTGTGATCTTCGACGTGGATGGTGTGCTCGTGGACGTGCGGGATTCTTTTCACTGCACGATTCTTCAGACGGTTCGGCATTTCACCGGAAAATCCGTGCCGCGCGCCGAAATCCAGGATTGGAAGAATCGCTCGGGCTACAACGATGATTGGAAACTCACCACCCACTGGATTCGCGCCCTGGGCGTCAACGTTCGGTACGCCAAGGTGAAGGAACAGTTCCAGCGTTTCTACTGGGGCGAAAACAGCGATGGCAACTTCCTGAAAGAGCGCTGGCTCTTGCGTCGCGCGCGCCTGCGGCGATTGGCGAAAACGGTAGAGCTCGCCCTGTTCACCGGCCGTACGCGGCGGGAATTGAAGCCCACAATCGAGTGCTCCGGCGCCGGGCGATATTTTCGCCGCATCGTCACGCAGCAGGACGTCAAGCGGCTCAAGCCGCACCCGGAAGGCCTGCTGCGAATCCTCGCGGGACGCGATCCCCGCACCGCGCTCTACCTCGGCGACAACATTGACGACGCTCTCGCGGCGCAGCGCGCCGGAGTCGTGTTCGTAGGCGTGCTTCCGCCGCGCAGCCTGGCGCGACGCCTTCGCGCGGGCAATCTGAGGCAGCTTGGTGCAAGAGTGATCCTCGGTGACGTCAACGAGGTTGTCGATTGGCTGTGATGAAGCACGCGAAGCCCTTCCGCGACCGCCTGGAAATAAAACCTCCCGCTGAGCCACACGCTCGAGATTCTTGACCGTGGTGCGCGTCCTCTATATAGTTGCTCCTGGGTGCTGGCGCAATCGTTCAGCACTCAGGAGCAATAGGAACTGCGCCATGCGGCACGCGTATTATTATTTCGCTTCTGGGTATCGCTTCCTTTACCGGGGGAGCGGGCCGGCGAAGCGTGCGCGCGGAGGGAATGAAAGCTAGGACCTAAACGCCGCAGCAAGTTTCGAGAAACCGAGCCGCGAACCTCACAGGGGACGCGGCTTTTTTGTTTTCGCGCGGCGCATCTCGGGAGCAGCCAATGAGAATCGAAATGTTGCGCGCAAGGATTGACGCAATTGACCGGAAAATTCTGCACTTGCTGAACGGCCGCCTGCGGCTCGCCATCGCCATTGGTGAACTGAAGCGCAAGGACGGGCTGCCGCTGCGCATTCCGCAGCGCGAGCGGGCCGTGCTCACTCGCATGGGTAAGCTCAATCGCGGGCCGCTGCGGGACGAAGCGGTGGGCCGCCTGTTTCGCCTGATCATTCGCGAGACACGGCGCGTGCAGGAGTCCCGCGTGAAGCGACCAATGCGCCGCCGCGAACCACCGGGCAGGTCACGATCGAAAAAAGGGGTCCCGCGATGAGCGGCGCAAGCCGGCTGGGAAACCTTCCCGTTCGGATGTTTCACGAATCCCATCCTCACGGTTCCCCTGACTGAGGAGTCTGCCGATTCATTTCCGCCATTGCTGAGCGAACGCTCCCGCGGCATCTGGTTTTGCTGCGCCGTTTGATGTAGCCTCTCCTTCGATGCAGACTCCCGAGAAATTTACCGTCGCCCTGGTGCAGATGGCCATGACGGCCGACCCTGCGGCCAATCTCGACCGCGCCATCTCCCGCGTCGCCGAGGCCGCGCGCAGCGGCGCGCAAGTGGTATGCCTGCCCGAACTTTTCCGGTCGCAATATTTTTGCCAGCGCGAAGACGCCGCACTCTTTGATCTCGCCGAGCCCGTGCCGGGGCCGACCACCGAGGCGTTGGCCGGCGTGGCGCGGAAGGCAAACGTCGCGATTGTCGCGCCGGTGTTCGAGCGCCGCGCGCCCGGCCTCTATCACAATTCCGCCGCCGTGATTGACGCGGACGGCCGGGTCGTCGGCGTCTATCGCAAGATGCACATCCCCGACGACCCTGCCTATTACGAAAAATTTTATTTCACGCCCGGCGACCTGGGTTTCCGCGCGTTCGATACGCACGCAGGACGAATCGCCACGTTGATTTGCTGGGACCAGTGGTATCCGGAGGGAGCGCGGCTCGCCGCGCTCGATGGCGCGTGCATTCTTTTTTATCCGACGGCCATCGGCTGGCACCCCAGCGAGAAGGAGTCCTTCGGAGTCACCCAGCTCGATGCGTGGCGTACCGTGCAGCGCGGACACGCCATCGCCAACGGTGTTTATGTCGCTGCGGTCAATCGCGTGGGCCATGAAATCTCGCCCGCGGGCGGCGCCGGGATCGAATTCTGGGGCACCTCGTTTCTCTGCGATCCGCAAGGCGTCGTGATTGCCGAAGCGTCCAGCGGCCGCGAGGAAATTCTTCTCGGCGAAGTGGACCTCGCCCATCTCGAGGACGTCCGGCGCAATTGGCCCTTCCTCCGCGACCGGCGGATCGACGCGTACGCCGGAATCGATCGCCGTTTTCTTCACGAGCCAACGTGGGCCAAAAAACCTTAGAATCACTTCCCGCCGAAAACCAAACGCCGGCGGCGCTCGGTTTCCGCATGCCCGCGGAATGGGAGCGCCACGAAGCCACCTGGATCGGGTGGCCGCATAACCCGACGGATTGGCCGGGGAAAATCGAGCCGATTTATTGGGTGTATGGCGAGATCGTCCGCAAACTCGCCGAAGGTGAGCGCGTTCGCATCCTGGTCAACTCGCGGAAGCACGCAGCGCGTGCGCGAAGCGTTCTCAAGAGCGCCGGCGTGAACGCCGCTCGTGCGCAATTCTTCGAGTTTCCCACCAACCGCGGCTGGACGCGGGACTCTGGGCCGATTTTTGTGCGGCGCGCAAAAAAACCGCGCGAAATCGCGATTGTGCGATTTCGCTTCAATGCCTGGGCGCGCTACCCGGATTGGCGGAAAGACAACGCCGTCCCGGAACGCGCCGCGCGCGCTCTGAAGTGTCCGATCTTTCGCGCGCAGTGGCGGGGCCGCGACGTGGTGCTCGAGGGCGGCGCGATTGACGTCAACGGCCGCGGCACGCTCATGACCACGGAAGAATGTTTGCTCGACAAAAAAATCCAGGCGCGGAATCCCGGGTTCAGCCGCGCGGATACCGAAGCATTTCTTCGCGCGCATTTGGGCGTGACGAATATCTTGTGGCTGGGGCAGGGAATCGCGGGCGACGACACGCACGGTCACGTGGACGATCTCTGCCGGTTCGTCGGGCCGCGCACCGTCGTGCTCTGCCGCGAAGAAAATTCGCGCGACCCCAACTACCGCCGCCTCGAGGAAAACCGGGAACGGCTCAAGGGCATGCGCCTCGAAGACGGCGGCAAAATGGAAGTCGTCTCGATTCCGATGCCCGCGCCGCTCTCCTTCGAAGGCCAGCGCCTCCCGGCCAGCTACGCGAATTTCTACATCGCGAATGCCGCGGTGCTCGTCCCCACGTTCAACGATCCGAGCGACCGCGTCGCTCTCGGCATCTTGGGTGAATTATTTCACGGTCGTACCGTGGTTGGAATTCACGCGGTTGATCTGGTGTGGGGTCTCGGGACTCTCCATTGCCTCACGCAGCAGCAACCGGCGCGATAAGCTCAGCGGAAATATTCTTAGCGATTGATCTTCCGAAGCAGAACTAAACACAGACAGCGCCGGCCAGTTTCTTCTGACTCCTTGCCGGGCGAGTCCTTTGTACGAGACCAGCAACCGAGTTCTTCCGCATCCTGTTAGAACTCAAGCCGCCACAAAATCCGCCGCCCGGCCCCTGAAAACCCGCACCCTTTCCTTCGAAAGAAATGCCTCACCCTCGAATCTCTATCCGCGGCTCGCACCACCCGACCCCAACTTCGTCTCGGCGCCCAACGTCTGGGCCGTCCGCCCGAGTTCCTGCTAGAAATCAAAGTCTGCGTCGCCCGCCAGTTAACCGCCGAGCTGGGCTTGAGTATGCCTCTTGCGAATGTAGTCGACGCCGCAACCAACAAGAAAGCCTTCTAGGGCAGTGCTCGCAACAAGATACAGGTTGAACAGAAGATCGGTCGCTCGCGTCAGGGGAGCACCCTTGAACAGCCTTGCCCCCAACCAGATTGCGGGAAAGCCTACGGCATTTACCCACTGACGTATCGAGGTCTTGTCTGCGCTAGCGTAGAAAATCAACACGAGAAGGGCCATGAGAGCCGCTCCGGTCATCGCGAGTCTCAGGGACCACTTCAGATGCATTCGGGCGGGTGGCCAAGAGAATCTACTGGAAGAGAATGTTTGGTCATGTGGCACGAGGGAAGTATACCATCCGCTTACTATCCTCCGCGGGCAGGAGGCGGGGGTGCCGCACCCTTCGGTTCTAAGGGTGCGGGTTTTTCTTCGATGCGCAATCCCCTGTGACGCTATTACGGGCGTGGGGACCTGCATATTATTACCTTCAGTTGTTACCGACGACGCCCATTTCTCGGGACGCGACGCAGACTCTCGTTACTTTGTCTGAACATTGACTCACGTCGCGAGCGTGAAATTTTCGACCTCGTGCTAGCCTGAATCACCAGCTCTGGATTCTCCCAGAGCCGCTTTCGCAATCGACCCGCGGGCTGGGCTCAGTTCCTGCAGACCCTCGGAGGGCGCTGTTGCCATCCCCAGGCTCCGTACGAGCAACACTTGTGTCACTCGGCGCGAAGGATTCATTCTCGGCGGGGTGGAGCAACGTTTCCGCTGAAGTCCGGCGCGTCCGCGCGGGGATTCTCATTTGCATCGCTGTATTCATTCTCGCGGGAACTCTTCCGGCGCGCGCGCAAATCTCGCCTGGGGCGCTTTCCAAGCCTCATGAATCGCTCAGCGGGCCGACGCAGTGCGCGAGTTGTCACAAGGTCGGTTTCGGCAGCGCCGTTCTGAAGTGCCAGGAATGCCACGTTGAGATTGCGCAGCGGATCGCCCAGGGACGCGGCTTCCACGCCCGCTTGGTCAACAAGGCTGATTGCGCCAAATGCCATTCCGAGCATAACGGCGAGGATTTTCCGCTCATCCATTGGCTGCCTTCTCTCAAGGCGTTCGATCACAACCAGGCCGGCTATCCGCTGCAAGGTAAGCACGCCGGACTCGAGTGCAATCAGTGCCACAAGCCGGAGAACATCCGCGAGGCCGGACACGGCCTGATCCGCATCAAGGATTTGCGCCGGACTTTTCTCGGGCTCTCGCCCGGCTGCGTGACGTGTCACGTGGATGTCCACAAGGGTCAGCTCGGGCCCAATTGCGCCCAATGCCACAATTTCACCAATTGGAAATCCGCCACGCAGTTCGACCATTCGAAGACTCGATATCCGCTGACGGGCCTGCACGGCCCGGTGGCCTGCGCCAAGTGTCACGCTCCGGCGGGGCCGAAGAATGAGCCGCGATTCCGGGGAATTCCATTCGCGAAATGTTCGGATTGCCACAGCGATCCACACCACGGCAGGTTCCCCGAGACTTGCGTGACCTGTCACACCACCAGCGGCTGGCGAAAGATTGCCGGCCACGACCGCTTCGACCACTCGAAAACAAAATTCCCGCTCCTCGGCGGGCATGCGCAAGTGGATTGCGTCCGCTGTCACGCTGGCGGAGACTTCAATAAGCCTCTTGCCTTTGCGAACTGCTCCGACTGCCACACGCCCAACCCGCACGGCGGTCAATTCCGCGCACGCACCGACAAAGGCGAATGCTCCGCCTGCCACACGGTTGATGCCTGGAAGCCTTCACGGTTTGGCGTCAAGGAGCACGCGGTCACTGCTTACCCGCTCGAAGGAGGCCACGCCTCCGTTCCTTGCGCGAAATGCCACACGCCCGCGGGCGCGGCCACGCGCTACAAAATCGCATTCGCCCGTTGCACCGATTGTCACACGGATGTGCACCAGGGACAGTTCGCGAAGCCTCCCTTCGCGGGTCAATGCGAAGCGTGCCACACGATTGCGGCCTTCCAGCCATCCACGTTCACGATCGCGCAACACCAGAAGAGCCGTTACCCGCTGGCCGGTGCGCATCTCGCCGTGACGTGCTCGGAATGTCACGCCGCGGCAAAGGCGCAGCCTCCGTCGCGGACCGCCCCCTATCGCTTTGAAGATTTGACTTGCACCGGTTGCCACACCGATCCGCACAAGGGCCAGTTCCGCGATCGAATGGCGCAACTCGGTTCGAATGGCAAGCCGCTCGGCTGCGAAGCCTGCCACACGATCCAGTCCTGGACCAATGTGAAGGAGTTCGATCATTCGAAAACCTCATTTCCACTCACGGGCGCGCATGTCAAAGTCGCTTGCGACGGCTGCCACAAACCGGAGCGCGAGGGAGGATCGATCTCGCAAGTCAATTTCCACTCGACGCCAGTGCAATGTTCCGGATGTCATGTGGACGTGCATGCGGGACAATTCTCCCATTCCGGCCAGCCCGTGGATTGCGCTCTCTGCCATAGCAGCGCCCAGTGGAAGCCGTCGCTCTTTAACCACGAAACCGGGAGCACGTACTCCCTTAAGGGCGCGCATGAGAAAGTCCCTTGTGAGTCCTGCCACGACCGCTACCGCGTTGTGGCCGGCAAGCGCGTCGTTTTCTACAAGCCCACTCCGCGCGAATGCTCGTCGTGCCACAACTGACCATTGACGCAATCCGTCACTGAACTAAAGCTGTCCTAGCGACCAGTTGTTATCGCTCTTCCGCGCCCTTAAGCTGTTTTGAGTTCGTGTGTTGCCTTTAGCTGGAACTGAACAAGTCCCAGGTGGTCGTGTCCTGTGCGCACGACGGTAGTTCAGTTCGTTCTCTGGCCCCTTCTGCTTCTGACCGCCGCGCAGACGTCTGCCCACGCGGAGAAAAAGTACAGTCGTAACCCCCACGGCCCCATCGCCATCCCTTGCGAGAACTGTCACACCAACTCGGGCTGGAAGCCGATTCGAAACGTCCCCGAGTTCGATCACAATAAGACAAGCTACCCGCTGCGCGGAATGCACGCCAAGGTGGCCTGCCGCCAATGCCACGCCGATCTCGTCTTCACCAACGCCAGCACTCGCTGTGCCGACTGCCACGCCGATATCCATCGCCGCCAGTTTGGCGCCAAATGCGAGGAGTGCCACACCGTCCAGGGATGGGAGGCCAAGACCCAGCAGGTCCGGGATCATCAGAACCGTTTTCCGTTATTAGGCGCCCATGCTTTGCTGCAGTGCGCCGATTGTCACAAGGGTGAAGCCACCGGACAATTTACTGGGCTATCCACCTCTTGCCTGTCTTGTCACACCGGCGATTTTCAGAAGGCGGCGGCCCCGGATCACAAAGCCCTGGGATTCCCCACGACCTGCGAGAGCTGCCACACCGCGGACACTTGGTTTGGCGCGAAGTTTGATCACTTGAAATTCACAGGCTTCGCGCTGACGGGAGCGCACACCAACCTGGAGTGCGCTGCCTGTCACGTCGGCGGACACTTTGCGGGAACACCGGCGGATTGTTATAGCTGCCACGTCAAGGATTACAACGGGACCACGAATCCCAATCACGTTCAGGCTGGCTTCCCCAGGGACTGCTCCACCTGCCACAACACTTCGACCTGGGCTGGCGCCATGTTCGATCACAACAAATTCACGAAGTTCCCGTTGACGGGAGCGCATATCAGCGTGGCCTGCACGCAATGCCACATCAACGGCAAGTTTGCCGGCACGCCAACCGATTGCTACAGTTGCCATACGAAGGACTATCAGGGCACCACGAACCCCAATCACGTTCAGGCTGCTTTCCCCACGGATTGCTCTCTCTGCCATTCGACGGCGTCTTGGGCTGGCGCGGTCTTTGACCACTCGAAGACTCCGTTCCCACTCACCGGCGCGCACGTCAGCGTCGCGTGCAATTTGTGCCACATCAACGGCAAATTTGCCGGCACGCCCACCGATTGCTACAGTTGCCACGTCAAGGATTACAACGGGACCACGAATCCCAATCACGTCCAGGCTGCTTTTCCCACCGATTGCTCCTTCTGTCACACGACGGCGTCTTGGGCTGGCGCGGTCTTTGACCATTCGAAGACTCCGTTCCCACTCACCGGCGCGCACGTCAGCGTCGCGTGCAACTTGTGCCACATCAACGGCAAATTTGCCGGCACGCCGACGGATTGCTACAGTTGCCACGTCAAGGATTTTCAGGGCACCACGAATCCGAATCACGTCCAGGCGGGTTTCCCCACCGACTGCTCGATTTGTCATACAACGGCGGCCTGGACGGGAGCTTCCTTCGATCACAATAAATTCACGAAGTTCCCGTTGACGGGTGCGCATGTCACCCTCGCGTGCAATCTCTGTCACATCAACGGCAAGTTTGCCGGTACGCCCACCGATTGCTATTCCTGCCATACGAAGGACTATCAGGGCACTACGAATCCCAATCACATCGCTGCGGGCTTCCCAACAGACTGTTCCATCTGTCATTCGACAGCCTCGTGGGCCGGCGCAGTGTTTGACCACTCCAAGACGCCGTTTCCTCTCACCGGCGCGCATGTGAACGTCGCCTGCTCGCTCTGCCACATCAACAACAAATTCGTTGGCACCCCCACTGATTGTTATTCCTGCCACATAAAGAACTATCAGGGCACCACGAATCCCAATCACGTCCAGGCGGGTTTCCCCACCGACTGCTCCATCTGCCACACCACGGTCTCGTGGGCTGGCGCGGTCTTCGATCATTCGAAGACGCCATTCCCGTTGACGGGCGCGCACGTCACCGTGCCGTGCACCAGTTGCCACATCGGCGGGCAATTCGTCGGGACCCCTACGGATTGCTACTCGTGCCACGCAAAGGATTACACCGCGACCACGGACCCGGGCCATAAGGCGGCAGGATTCCCAACCTCGTGTCAAACCTGTCACACCACTACGACTTGGTTGGGAGCTACGTTCAATCACACTTGGTTCAAGATTCCACATCACACCGCCCAACTGTGCAGCGACTGCCATACGAATTCTTCGGATTACACGGTCTTCGTCTGCACCAGTTGCCACACCAAGGCCCAAACCGATCCCAAGCACTCGGGCGTGAAGGGCTATGTCTGGAACAGCGCGAATTGCTACCAGTGCCACAAGAACAGTGGTGGGTGATGAAGGATCGGATACCCATTCTCGCGGTGGCACCAGTCCTAGCTGTCCTCCTTCCGCTGCTTGCCCTGGCGCAGCAGGCGATAGATAAAAAGACATTCCGCATCAAGTATGTCGCCGAAGGCGCGGTCTATTTGGATGGCGGCAGCGCCGCGGGATTGAAGGAAGGCCAGAGTCTAGTGGTCAGGCATGCCGCCCCCTCGCCCGCACCAGATCCGGCAGACTCAGCTTCGGCAGCGCCCTCCGGAATCGTAGCAACTCTGAAGGTGAGCTCCGTTGCTGCGTCCTCGGCGGTTTGTGAGATTTCGTCATCCACCGCGCCGCTCAAGGTAGGCGATACGGCGCAACTTGCCCCGGAGGAAGTCAAGACCGAGCAGGAGCAGCGCAAGATCTCGAGTTTGCGCACCTATCCGGTGATCGTCACGTTCGACACCGGCGATCCGGTAATCACCGAAGCGCGCGCCTCCGTTCCCCGGCCGCCCTCACCGGAAATCAACCGGGCTCGGGGTCGCATCGGTTTTGAGTACGGCTCCGTAATCGTCCACGGAAACCCTGCGAGCCGGAACCTTGAACTCGGCATGGTCGCACGCTTGGATATGACCCGTATCGGAGGCACCTACTGGAATTTCAGCGGCTACTGGCGTGGCCGGTTCACGTCTCTCTCCGGCGGCGCACAGCCCGCGACGCTGTCGGACCTCCTCAATCGCACCTACCACTTGAGCCTCACCTACAACAATCCCGAGTCGCGTCTGGTCGCAGGAGCCGGCCGACTTTATTTGCCATGGGCCAGCAGCCTCGACACCATTGACGGCGGCTACTTCGGCCGAAAATTTGGTGAGCACACGACCCTGGGAATTTTCGCCGGCACCACCCCCGACCCCTCTTCCTACGATTACAATCCGGACGGCAAGCTTGCCGGATCGTTTTTGAACTTCGAGAAAGGCTCGTACGAGGGCCTGCGCTTCACGACGACGCTGGGGATTGCCGTCAGCGCGCTCCGCTGGCGCGCCCAGCGGCAGTTTTTGTTTTCGGAGACGGGGATCTTCTTCAAGCGGTATTTCGCTCTCTACGATTCGCTCCAAATTGACGCGCCTCATACGGTCGTCACCACTTCGACCACATCCACCGGCACGGTCACGACGGCCAGCAGCACCGGTGGCATCAACCGCAGCTATCTGACGCTGCGGTTTCAGCCCCATCCGCGGCTTGCACTCGACCTCAGCCACACTTATTTTCGCGATTTTCCCACCTTCGATCCGCAGTTGATTGGCACCGGCCTGCTGGATCGCTTCCTCTTTCAGGGCTTGAGCGCAGGCACGCGCATCGAGCTTCCGAAGCGCGTCGGCCTTTACGGCAGCTTCGGCCGCAGCACGCGCTCCGGCGATACATCGAGCTCCTGGAATCAGCTCTACGGTTTGACGCTCGGCAACTTCTTGCGCACGGGTCTGCGCGCCGACCTGCGGTACTCGAAATTCTCGAGCTCGTTTGGCAGTGGCAACTACCGCTCTCTTTCCCTGTCCCGCCAATTCGGCGAAAGCCTCCGCTGGGAACTGCAGGGGGGATTCCAGAACTTCGCGTCCACTTTAACCACAACGACGAAAAGCCATTTCGCAAATAGTCTAATCGACTGGTCGCCGGGAAAGCTTTTCTTCTTGCAGAGCAATTACACATGGCAGCGGGGCGGAACGATGAACTACGACCAGATTACCTTTGTCGCTGGCAGGCGTTTTTAAGGCCCCTCCGGGGCCAAACTAGATGAAAGACACCGGGAAAATTCGATTCTTCGGGATAGCCGGCGCCGGCCGCGTGGCCGTCTTTCTGTTGGCCGTGTTCTCCTTCGCCGGGATCAGCCGGGCCGCTGCCCCTGATTCGCTCGCATCGCTGCTGGTCCGGACTCGGTCCATCCTGCAGCAGTTTGTCGAAGATCTCGGCAACATGCGTTACAGCGAAGACGTCGTTCAACAGAAGCTCGGAAACAACGGCAAAATCACCTACAAACAAGAGACGGTGTTCGACACGCTGATCCTCATGCACTTCGATAACCACAAGCTTAATTTTGAAGAGTCCCGCCTTCGCGAACGGGAACCTCGGCATCCCGAAGTCCGCCCGCTCATGCTCACGAGCGGATTCTCCACGCTCGCGATGATCTTTCATCCGTTCTACGAATCGAGCTTTACGTTCACGCGCCTCGACGATGACGTCGTTGACGGCAAGACGTTGGTTCGCGTTCACTACGAGCACGTTCTCGGCACTCCATCACCCGCGCTGTATCAAATGCTCTACAGCCAGAAGCCGATCGAACTTTCCGGCACCGCCTGGCTTGATCCCGATTCGGGGCAAATCCTTCGCATCATCGCCGATGTCGGCTCCACGATGCAGGACCTCGGGATCAAAGGCCTCCGCGCCGAGGTAGAGTACGCTCCCGTCCGAATGTCCGGATCTCCGCAGCCCCTCTGGCTTCCGTCATCGGCAACCATTGACCTCGAAACGCCTAAGCAACACTGGCGCAATATCCATCGCTTCGCTAATTACCGGCGATATACAGTAGACGTTAAGATCGAAGTGAATCTCAAACAGCCATGACCACACTCTTTACTGCACGCACGCTTACACACGCGATCGAAGACTCCGAAAAGGCCCATCTCCGCCGATTGAAGGTGGCCTGGCTCCTGGCCGCCGCGTTCACGGTGACCATGGCTGTCTATGGCTCGAGCTACTATCTGCTCGGCGCGTCGGCGCGGCCGCTTTCCTCCCAACATGCGCTCTTGCGGCCCAGCGGCGTCATCGGGATCAAGCTGGGCATGCTCGGCACCGCGCTCTTCTTTCTCATCTATCTTTATTACTTCCGAAAGCGCTGGGGCTGGCTCCGAAGCTTTGGAACCACGAAACACTGGTTGGACTTTCACATTGTCCTGGGCGCCACTGCGCCGGTCATCATTTCATTTCATGCCGCGTTCAAATTCCGTGGGATCGCCGGGATGGCGTTTTGGATCATGGTGGCGGTGGCGCTCAGCGGCCTCGTGGGTCGCTATCTCTACGCGCAAATCCCCCGGCATCTGGATGCAGCCGAACTCACTTGGATGGAATTAAAGGAAGAGCAGGAGCAACTGGCGAAGCAATTGGCCGTGCAGAAGATTTTCGTGCATCGTGACCTGACTTCTGCCTTCCGTCCGCTTCCCACGGCTGACCAGCTCAGGAGGCAGAGCATTTTTGTTTCGCTCGCGGGGATGATTTCCCTCGACCTCTCCCGGCCGCTTCGCATCGCCTACCTGCGCCGGCGGGCCCTTGGCGTCGGTGGCATCTTGCTGACTCTCGGAGGACTTCTCCGCAGCGACAATGAAGAAATCGAGCGAATTGTCCAGATGGCGCGGCATCAGGCAGCGATCTCAAAACGAATGGTCTTTCTTTCCCGGTCGCAGGAAGTCTTTCAGCTCTGGCACGTGATCCACCGCCCATTCAGCTACGCGTTTGTTGTCCTCGCCATCCTGCACATCTCTACGGCCTTGCTTCTGGGGTACATGTAGCCCCATGGAAACTCTCTTCGCATTTTTCATCGCTGCCGGCGTGACCTTCTTTTTTGTCCGCCGCTATCTCCGGCAGCTCACTGCCGCTCAGAAAGCGCCGGCGAGGGTTGCGCAGCCGGTTGCGCGTGTCGAGACCGGCCCGTGTCCCCGCTGCGGCAAGCCGATCGCCAAGGGCACGTCGTTTTGCCCGCACTGTGGCGCCGCCCTGGCCATGTGGGCCGTGCATCGAGCCGCAGTACTGACCTCCGGCAGCAATGGAAAATCGGGCAAGCCCAGGCCCATGATCAATGCTTCGCTCTGCGTCGGTTGCGGAAGCTGCGTCGAGGCCTGTCCGGAGACGGGAACCCTCGCGATGGCGAGCGGCAAAGCGATCCTCGCGGAGCCCGATCGCTGCGTCGGCCACGCGAAATGCGTTGAGGTCTGCCCGACCCAGGCGATTACCCTTTCCTTCGGTGGCGTTCTCCAAACCATCCGCGTGCCGCACGTCAAAGAAAACTACGAGACCAACATCCCTGGCCTCTTCATCGCCGGCGAGCTCGGCGGCATGGGTCTGATTAAGACGGCCGTGAACGAAGGCAAGCTGGCGATCGATCATGTCCGGGCGCGTCTGCAAAAGAATGGCGCTGCCGGCGCTGCACCTGCGCCAGCCCAGGACGCCGCCGACACATTCGACGTGGCGATCGTCGGCGCGGGCCCCGCAGGCTTGAGCGCCGCGCTCACTGCACAACAGCATGAGCTTCGTTACATCGCCCTCGAGCAGGGAGAAATCGCGGCGACGATTCGCCAATATCCGCGTCACAAATTCTTGATGGCCGAGCCCATCGAAATGCCGCTCTATGGCAGCCTCTACGTGGCCGATGGCACCAAAGAGGCTCTCCTAGCCGTCTGGGAGACGATTCTGGCCAACACGGGCGTGCGCATTCAAACCAACGAGCGGGTCGAGCGCATCACTCGAAATGGCAAGGGATTTGAAATTGTGACCGCGAAAGGCAAATACCATGCTCGCTTTGTCGTCATGGCCATGGGCCGGCGAGGCTCGCCGCGCAGGCTGGGTATTCCCGGCGAAGAACTCGGTAAAGTTGCCTACCGGCTGATCGAGGCCGAGACGTATGAAGGCAAGGACATCCTGGTCGCCGGGGGTGGCGACTCCGCCGTCGAAGCTGCCATCGCACTGAGCCGCAACGGGCGAAATCGGGTTACACTTTGCTATCGTGGCGAGGCTTTCGAGCGGGTGCGCGACCGCAATCGCCAGCAACTTGAGGTGGCGGAGAAGTCCGGTTGGGTGCGAATTCTCCGCAAGTCCAACATCGTGGAGATCCGTCCGGAATCCGTAACGGTGGATGTGCGGGGCGCCCCCGCCGAGATTCCGAATCATTTTGTCTTTATCCTCATCGGCGGCGAATCGCCCGAAGACTTCCTGCGCCGCACGGGAATTGAAATTGTCGAGAAATCGCTTGCTGTGGATCTCGAAAGGACATTCGCATGAACCGTAGATTGACGTTTCTGGCCCTCGGTCTGTTGTTTCTCTCCTTCGGCGGGTGCAAGAAGAAGATCGGCGACGAAGCGGCCATCCGCGAGAGCATCCAGAAGCATCTCTCGGGCCTTGGCTCGATCAACATGGCCGCGATGGATACCGACATCAAGCAAGTCACGGTCAACGGCGACAACGCGCAGGCCGACGTCGAGTTCCGGCTGAAGCAGGGCGGCGCGACCATGCAAATGACCTATGCGCTTGAACGCCATGCCGGTGCATGGATCGTCCTCAAGAGCCAGCCTGCCGGCGGTCAATTCGAGCATCCGCCGATGGACAAGACGCACTCGACGATGCCCGCTGCGGCCGCAGGCGCCGATCCACCGAACATCCACGATCTCTTGAAAGCTGCGCCTCCCGCCGCGCCGAAACCGCCTCGCGAGAAACGGCCGGCAGCCGAACCCGCTAAGAAAACGACGCCCTGAGGCCGCCGTTCCAATTCATTCGGCATTACTGCTCAGAGCAGCGCGTCCGTCTATCAGCCGTCGTGACTTCAAACAAAAAGGGCCGCGGGAATCCGCGGCCCGTCGGGATTTCGCGAGTCTGCCGGCTACTGCTTGTCGTAGACCCCGGTGCCGCTGATCTTTTTGCCTTTGGCATCCGTTCCGCTGGTGGTGACGGTGCGGACCTTACCGTCGGCCGAGACGACGATCCGGCCGGTCATGGTAACTTTGCCGCCCTTCTTGACCGTCAGCGTCAGCGTGTGAGCGTTGACCTTCGTATACGCCCGCGTGTCAGACTCCGGATCTCCCGTCACGGGGTATTCCTTGCCGTCGAACTTGCCAGTCCATTCGTTATGCGAAGGATTGCCGGCGGCGTCCACGCCGTCCACGGTGACCTTCACGCTGTCCCCCGCGGCCGCATAGACAACGGTGGTATTTTTCCCGGTTCCGGCGCTGAGCTTGGACTTGGCTTCGTTCAATTTCCAAGTGCCCATTTGCGCGTCAGCGGCGAAGCACACCACCGCGGCAACGAACAGCGTCGCCACAGTCAATAAGATAGTCCTTGTTTTCATGTAATCTCCTCTCACGGATTTCTTTCTTGAATTCGAAAACGCCCAGAAGTGTACGCCCGTTTGGGCTCTGACCAGGCCCAATATTTGTGCCAGTCCCAATGAGCGGGAATTTCCCTCTTGAGCTTCCCCTTCGCCCGAGAGCCTAGCCTTCCGGCCCCATCGTGTCAACCGCGTATCACGCTGGCCCCTTTGCGGTGCTAGTGCGGCTCGTCTTGGAAGGTCTGCGACCGGGAGGTCAGAGCCGCGTTTCGATCCCAGATCTTTTTCGAACCGATCAGTCGGAAGTCCTTCGTGGCCTGCGGAAATTCCCGCCGGACGTGATAGGCGTCACCAAATCAGGTGACTATCGTCACAGCTACTCCCTCCCCCCTGCGCTATCAATAAGGAGCCAGGAGGTGTTCTATGAAGCTGCTGGATGCTCGCACGCGTGTCTCCCTCAAGAACATTCTGTACGCGACCGATTTCTCCCCTGCGTCGAACGCCGCACTTCCGTACGCGCTCTCCATCGCGCGGCGATTTGGCTCGACTGTGATCGCCGTTCATGTCATGGCCCCGGATTTTTATCCGGCGATTCCGGCGGCCAACTGGCCCGCGATCACCGAAGCCGAGCAGTCCTTACAGCGCGAAGACGCAAAGCTTCTCGAGGACAGACTCCACGGTGTGCCCCATGAAGTGGTTTTTCGGCAAGGCGCCATCTGGGAAATCCTCACCGAAGAAATCGAGAACCGGGCGGTTGACCTCCTGGTCATTGGCACCCACGGCCGCAAGGGTTTCGAAAAGATGGCGCTGGGCTCGGTGGCCGAAGAAGCCTTTCGCCGGGCATCCTGCCCCGTCTTGACCGTCGGCCCGCACGTGCGGACGGCCCCGGAACAACTCGTCGAGCTCCACCAGATTTTGTACCCCACAAATTTCTCGAACGAATCCCTGGCCGCCTCTCCTTACGCCATCTCGCTCGCTCAGGAACATCTGGCTCAGCTCGTCATGTTGCACGTTCAGGAATTATCAAGCGGCCCTATTCTGAAAGATCCGGAGAAGAGCGCGGCAACCCTGCTGCACCGTCTGCACGCCATCGTCCCGCCGGAAGCGGAGCTGTGGTGCCATCCAAAATGCTGTGTGGAGTACGGCTCTCCCGCCGAGCGGATACTGGAACTTGCGAAGAGGCAACGATGCGACCTGATCGTCCTCGGCGTTCGTCCGGAGAAAAAACATCTCGTGGCGGCATCCCACTTCGTCGAGACAATGACGTATCGAATTGTGACCGAGGCGCCCTGTCCCGTTTTTACCGTCCGCGGTTAGTTGCAGCCGGCTCGTTCGGCCGGACGCGGGGAAGGCCAGGAGGAATACAATAGAAATGCAGGAGAGGGCATGGCGGCGTCGAATGCAAGCCTCGCGGAGAAGGTGTTCCAGTTCGACCGCGCGCGGGATCTTCACATCGCTGTACTTTCGACCGCAGGCATCCTGACCTATCTTCTTCTTCGCTATCTTTTTGAAGTTCCATCATTCTGGTCGCGGGCGCCGCTCATCCTCACGCTGGTCCTGGGCGGAGTTCCGCTCGTGGCCGTGGTCGTCCGAAAAATAATCTCTCGGGAATTCGGCTCGGATCTCCTCGCTGCCTTCTCCATCATCACCGCCATCATCCTGGGAGAATATTTGGCCGGCGCGATTGTTGTTCTGATGTTGTCGGGCGGCACGGCTCTCGAATCGTTCGCAGCTCGCCGGGCCTCTTCCGTCCTGGAAGCCCTGGCGCGTCGGATGCCGCAGATCGCGCACCGCAGGAACGGCGCAGCCATCTCCGAGCTCGCGCTCGATCAGGTTTCCGTCGGCGACACCCTGGCCATCTTCCCACATGAGATTTGCCCTGTGGACGGAGTCCTCCTGGAAGGGCAGGGCACGATGGACGAATCCTATCTCACCGGGGAGCCGTTTCTGATGGCGAAGGCGCCGGGCTCGCCGGTGTTCTCGGGAGCGATCAACGGCGACTCGGCGCTCACGATTCGCGCGGAAAAACGGCCGGTGGATTCTCGCTACGAAAAAATCATGCAGGTCATGAAGGAAAGCAAGGAGAACCGCCCCCGCCTCCGCCGCCTCGGCGACGAGTTGGGCGCGTGGTACACGCCCGTGGCGATGGCGCTGGCAATCGTCGCCTGGGTGGCCAGCGGCGACCCGCGCCGCTTCCTGGCCGTCCTGGTCGTCGCCACTCCCTGCCCTCTGCTCATTGCCATCCCCGTGGCGGTGATTGGAGCCATCTCGCTCGCTGCGCGAAGCGGCATCATCATCAAGAATCCCACGATTCTGGAACAGATTGCCTCCTGCCGCACTCTGATCTTTGACAAGACGGGAACACTGACCTACGGCAAGCCGTCGCTCACGGACGTAATTTCCTTCAGCGGCTTCCGCGAGGAATTGGTCCTGCAGAAAGCCGCCAGCGTGGAACTCTACTCGAAGCATCCGCTTGCGGGCGCAATCCTCGACGCCGCGCAAACGGCAAACCTTGCCTTGGAGCCTGCCTCGGAGATCAGCGAGAAGCCCGGTGAAGGCTTGCGCGGGATTGTCGGTGGCCGGGAAATTTGGATTACGGGACGTGGCAAAGTGCCCGCAAAGCTTTCTGAATCGCTGCCCCCCGGCGCCGGGCTCGAATGCCTGCTGTTTGTGGACGGGACCCCCGCCGCGATATTTCGATTTCGTGACGCGCCGAGGAAGGACACACAACCCTTTGTCAAACACCTCAAACCGCGCCATGATGTGTCCAAGGTGATGCTCATTTCGGGCGACCGTGAATCCGAAGTTCGTTACTTGGCGGAGACCGTGGGGATCACGGAAATTTATGCGGGCAAGAGTCCCGAGGAAAAAGTCGCGATCGTGCGAGAGGAAACCAAGCGGGCGAAAACCCTCTTCGTGGGCGACGGCATCAACGATGCCCCTGCTCTGCAGACGGCCACCGTGGGCGTCGCCTTCGGGTTGAGCAACGACATCACTTCGGAAGCGGCGGATGCCGTGATCCTCGAAACTTCTCTCGGCAAAGTGGATGAGCTCTTCCACATCGGCCGGCGCATGCGCGCCATTGCCCTCCAGAGCGCCGTCGGTGGAATGTTGCTGAGCATTGGCGGTATGTTCGTAGCTGCGGCGGGATATCTCCCGCCGGTCGCCGGCGCTGTGACGCAGGAGATCATCGATCTGATCGCGGTGCTCAATGCCGTCCGCGTCGCCTTGCCCATGCGCGTTCGAACCGATTTTTAGGGATGCCGGTTCCGCAGCCGGCCGCATCGAAACCATGCAGTGCAATGGCTCACCGAAGGAGCCGTAGGGATGACTGAGGCGATCGCCATCGGCCGCGGGACCGTGCAAGGTCTCGACGCCTTCTTCGTTCCGCGCTCCGTCGCCGTGATTGGCGCCACCGACCGTCCCGGCAGCGTCGGACGCACCATCGTCGCGAATCTTCTCGCAGGCTCGTATCGCGGAAAAGTGTACGCCGTCAATCCCCAGCGCTCCGAAGTTCTCGGCCTGCCGTGCTTCGCGCAGATCGGCAAGATTCCCGCGAAAGTGGACCTCGCGATTGTCGTCACGCCTGCGCCCACCGTGCCCGCCGTAATTCGAGAGTGCGTTGCGGCGGGCGTCAAGGCGGCCGTCGTCATCTCCGCGGGATTTCGCGAGCACGGCCCCGAGGGCGCGGAGCTCGAAAAACAAATGCAGGCCGAGCTTCACAAGGGGCGCATGCGCCTGATCGGTCCGAACTGCTTGGGCGTGATGAATCCACTCGTGGGATTGAACGCCACCTTTGCCCAGGCGCCCGCGCGAACAGGAAATGTCGCGTTCCTCAGCCAGAGTGGCGCGCTGCTCACCGCGATTCTCGATTGGAGCGCGAAAGAGCAAGTCGGGTTCAGCGCCATTGTCTCCACCGGCTCGATGCTCGATGTCGGCTGGGGCGACTTGATCGATTACTTCGGCGACGAACCTCAGACGCAGAGCATTTTGCTCTACATGGAATCGATCGGCGACGCGCATGCATTTCTTTCCTCCGCGCGCGAGGTCGCGCAGAAGAAGCCCATCATCGTCATCAAGGCCGGGCGCACCGAAGCCGCGTCGCACGCCGCCGCCTCGCACACCGGCGCGCTCACCGGCAGCGACGAAGTCTTCGACGCTGCCCTGCGCCGCTGCGGCGTCTTGCGCGTCCAAAGCATCTCCGATCTTTTCTACATGGCGGAAGTGCTCGGCAAGCAGCCGCGCCCGCGCGGCCCGCGGCTGACGATTCTGACCAACGCCGGCGGCCCCGGCGTGCTTGCCACCGACGCGCTGATCGCGGCCGGCGGCCAGCTCGCCGCGCTTTCGGACGAATCCCTGCGCGCTCTCGATCAATTTCTCCCGCCGCATTGGAGCCACGCCAACCCCATCGACATTCTCGGCGACGCCGATCCCGAGCGTTACGCTCGGGCGCTTGAAATCGCCGCCGCCAATCCCGAAAGCGACGGCCTGCTCGTCATTCTCGCGCCGCAAGGAATGACCGACCCGGCCCGTGTCGCCGAGCGAGTGAAGCCCTACGCCACCACGACCGGAAAGCCGCTGCTCGCGAGCTGGATGGGCGGCGAAGCCGTCGCCGGCGGCGAAGCCATTCTGAATGCCGGCGGCATTCCTACGTTCTCGTATCCCGACACGGCCACGCGCGCGTTCAACTACATGTGGCGCTACACCTACAAC
>JBGQEW010000016.1:0-26998 GCA_041496565.1 Terriglobia bacterium
CACGGAAGATTCCGGAATTACACCATCCGGCGGAGCCGGCGCAGCGCCACAACCGGAGAGTGCAGTCAGCCGGCGCGACTTTTTGAGCGACGTGGTCACTGCCGCGTTGGGCGTCGCAGGCCTGGGGGGCGCGGTGGTGACCTATAACTTCATGTCGCCCAATGTGCTGTTCGAGCCGCCGAGCGCCTTCCGAGCCGGCAGCCCCGATCAATTCCCCGTCAACACCGTGACGTTCTTTCAGGACCAGCAGGTTTACATCGTGAGAACCTCGGAAGGCTTCTACGCCGTCTCCGCCGTGTGCACGCATCTTGGCTGCATCACGCAGTGGAAACCCGAAGCCGACCAGATTGCTTGTCCCTGTCACGGCAGCAAGTTCAAGCGGGACGGAACGAAGATTGAAGGGCCTGCGCCTCGGCCGCTTCCCCACTTCGCCATCGCGCTTACCGCCGATGGTGAGCTGAGGGTAGACAAACTCGAAACGGTGAAGCCGAGCCAGGTACTGCGGGTATGAGCGCGAATGTGAGCAAAACATCGGAAGCAGCCATGCAGTGGCTGCGCAACACGCGGGTGTGGAAATCCATCTTTCGTCGCGGACCGGCGTACACCAATCGCACGCGGAGCCTGGCCATCTTCGGGAACCTTTTTCTGCATTGGCTGCCCGTCAAAGTGCGGGAGAAAGCGCTTCGAGTTCGGGCCTCGTATTATCTGGGCTCAATTTCCTTTCACCTGTTCCTGGTGCTGATCGCCACGGGCGTGCTGCTGATGTTTTATTACCATCCGGCGGCTCCGCAAGCTTACCGCGACATGAAGGACCTTCGATTCGTGGTCTCGAATGGAGTCTTCCTGCGCAACTTCCACCGGTTGGCGGCTCAACTCATGGTCGTTGCCGTGTTCTGGCATATGTTTCACGTTTTCTATCGTGGTGGATACCGGCCTCCGCATGAGTTCAATTGGGTCGTCGGCGTGTTGCTGCTCCTGGTCACGCTCTTCCTGAGCTATACCGGCTATCTGCTGCCCTGGGACCAGTTGGCCTTCTGGGCCATCACGGTGGGATCGAACATCATTTCCGCGATGCCGTTTGTCGGCAAGAAGGCGCGATTCCTTTTGCTGGGCGGGAATGTGGTGGGTGAAAACGCCCTGCTGCGATTCTACGTTCTGCACTGCGTAATTCTTCCGCTGCTGGCCTTGGGATTGGTGGGCGTTCATTTCTGGCGCGTCCAGAAAGATGGCGGTTTGACCGTCAACAAAAAAGATGAGCGAGAAGAAAGATAAATACGAGGCCGGCTTTGGCTCGGACGCGCTGAAAAATCCGCAGCGCGTCGTCTTCGTCACCAAGAAAGTCTCCGCCAAGGTCAAAGGGGACGTGGGCAAGCAATTGATGGCGTACCCCCACCTCTTGCTGCGCGAGGCGATTGCTTTTCAGGTTCTCGGAATTGCGATCGTAATTGTTGCGCTCTTTTGGGACGCTCCGCTCGAGCAGTTGGCCAATCCTTTGCTCACACCGAACCCGGCGAAAGCGCCGTGGTATTTCCTGGGCTTGCAGGAGTTGCTCCACTATTTTCCGCCGCTCGTGGCCGGAATTATCATCCCGACCCTGGTCGTGATGGCTCTCATCGTGATCCCCTACTTCAATGTGAATATCCAACCGGAGCCGCTCTGGGAAAAAAATCGCACGAAGCACTTGCGCGAGTTTCTGTTTGTGCTGGTCGTTCTCGGGGTGTTCCTGGGAATCTTCAAGGCGTGGACGGTGCTCGTTCCAACGCTCGCGATGGGGGTCCTGGTGGTTTTCTCGTACTTGGCCGCGCCCGGGGCGAACCGTTGGCGGGAATTCATGAGGACGCGGACGGTCTCCTGGTGGGTCATGACCTGGTTCATCGTCGTGGCTCTGGTCTTGACGATCGTGGGCACGTTCTTCCGTGGCCCGGGTTGGTCGTGGGTATGGCCGTGGAGGGCGCATGGCTTTTGAAGAGATGGGGAAGCCGTCGCGGCGAATGCGCCTGGTGATGGCGATCACCTGTGTCCTCTTCGTAGCCGCTTTGGCCATTTCCCCACTGAAAGACCTGCGCCGGGAGTGGAAAGGTTACAGGCAGGGTTACGTCCGCTTCGCCGAATCGCGAGCCGATACGAAGCGCCTGCTTTCGGACTTCCGCCCGGGAATTGATCAGATTTGGATTCCGGAAATGAACGTCGTGGACCGCTGCATCACCTGTCATGTAGGAATCACACAATCAAGCTTGGCGGATGCATCGGTCCCACAGCCGTTTCGAGCGCATCCGCCCATTCCTCATCCCATCCAGGAGTGGGGTTGTACGGTGTGCCACCGCGGGCAGGGACCCGCCACGGAAGTGGCGGAATCGCACGAGACCACACTGGCCTGGGAACAGCCGCTCCTGCCCAATCGGTTCATTCAGGCGTCGTGCGGCAATTGCCACCGCGGCGACTTAGCGGAGACGCCGAAACTCGACCGCGGCCGCGCGCTCCTGGCGAAATTCAATTGCGTAGGTTGTCATCGTATTCAGGACATTGACCGGCCGGCGATGCTTGGCCCGGACTTGACCAACGTCGGCAACAAACTGAGCCGGGAATGGATTTACAAATGGCTGAAAGAGCCGCGGACGGTCCTAGACAAGGACGGCAACGTCGTCGTCGACGGTTATGAAACCGAGGACGAGCCGCGAATGCCGCAATTCCGCCTGAGCGAGCAAGAGCTAAGAGCATTGTCCGCCTATCTGAGCACGCAGAAAGCCAAGCCTCTGGAAAATGATGCGATCAATCCGCGAGTTGTCGCTGCGTGGGAGAAGAAGCCGGACCTCACGGCGCAAGGGGAACTCCGATTCCGACAGATGTTCTGCTCAACGTGCCATTCGCTTGCGGTCACGCGGGCGGGCGAGACCAAACTCATCGGAGGAAATATTGGTCCTGAGTTGACCAAAATCGGGAGCAAGGTAAAGCGCGAGTGGCTGGTGAGCTGGCTCCGGAATCCTCAAGCGTACCTGCCGAACAGCAGGATGCCGAGGTATGGATGGTCGGACGAAGATCTCTATAAGGTGACGCAGTACGTCACTGCGACGCTGACGGATTCCGATCTCTTGAGCGATGTGCCTCAGTTGGGCGCTCCGGCTGAGGACGAAGCGCAATTGGGCCGGCGGCTTTTCGCCGAGAAAGGCTGCGGGAGCTGCCACGCCATCGAAGGCATGAGTGCACAGAAGGATTTTGGGCCTGACCTTTCGAGCCTGGGCAGCAAGAATGTTTCGCAACTCGAATTCGGAGAGTCCACAATCCCGCGAAACCTCATTTCTTATGTGCAGGCGAAGATCACAAATCCTTCTTCGGTGAATCCGGCCGCGCGGATGCCGCAGTATCACTTGAACGAGACGGACCTGGATGCGATTACTACGGCGCTTTTGAGCATGGGCGGCACGCCTTCTTCGAGCGGTATGCAGAAACTGATTTTGCCTCGCGCCCAACCTACGTTTCATCCCGCGGGAGCTTTTGGAGTCGTCTACGAGCGCTACAAGTGCCACGTCTGCCACAAATTCAATGGTTACGGCGGAGACCTCGCGCCGGATCTTTCCTATGAGGGCAGCCGGGCGCAGCGCAAGTGGCTCATTGACTTTCTCAAGAACCCGCAGACGTTGCGTCCGACCCTCGTGCTGCGAATGCCCCAGTTCAATATGACGGACCAGGAAGCCGCAATCGTGGCGGATTATTTTGGGATGGTCTTGCAGAGCCCTGCCGTCGATCTGACCGCTCGAGACCAAACGCAATTCACTCCGCAGCAGGCGGCCCTGGGCAAACAACTCTACGAAGTGAAATACCAGTGCCAATCGTGCCACACCATCGGGTCATCGGGCGGATACGTCGGGCCCAATCTGAACAACGTGGGTAATTGGCTGACGCCGGCGTGGATCGAGGCGTGGCTGCGGAATCCGCAAGCACTCGTGCCAGGCACCATCGAGCCTCGACGCGCCTTCTCCGATGATGAGGTGAAGGCCCTCACGGCCTTCCTCATCACGCTGCGTCATGGCGGAGAAGGACGGACAACGGCGGAGAACGCCGCAGCGAGAGGAAACCAGTGAGAGCGTGGCGAATTTTTCTCGGCGCGGGCCTATTTCTTGCGCTCGTGAGTATTCCGGCCTGTCGCAAGAAGGCAGCGCCGGTCGCGAAGGATCCTCTTCGCAGCGCGTACGACGTGGAGCCGGATTGGAACGATCCACAGCGTTTGATTTCCCTCGATTATCAGCAGGCGCAGGGCAAGCGCATCTTCTATCAAGATTGCGTGTGGTGCCATGCCAATGCAACTCCGGCAGGGCCCTCGAACCGTTCGAATTTGAATCCTCAGCCGTCTCTGATGAACGATGGTGCCGCATTGAACGGCGAAAGCGACGAGTTCCTGCAGAACATCATCACGCTGGGGGGAAGCGCAGTGGGAAAATCGGCGATGATGCCTCCTTACGGCCGAACGTTGACGCAGGACGAAATCCGCGCAATCATTGCTTACACTCGGAGCATTGCGATGCCTCTCTATCAGCCGCCGGCGCGTCCTGGACCTCCATACTCGGGGAAGGGAGCAAATGAAAGCCGCAAATGAGTAGCAAGCCCGCCACGCGACGTTTCTTTTCAGCGCATTGATTCTGGGCGCGCTGCTCCTCACGCATGCAGGCGTTGCGTTCGGACAGGTGAGTCCCGCTGAAATCATCAATCCTGAGCTGAAGGCGGCCGAGGCCAAATATTTCTCACAGCTCAAAGCCCTGAGCCATGCGATCGGGGCGACGAAGTTCCCCTTTTCTTTTTACCTGAGCAGGTATGTCGGCCTGGATCCGGCGCAGCAAGTGGAGGCCGATTCGCGCGGAGTGGAATTCGTCAGGTTCCACGACCGGGTCGTGCTCAAAATCACGGGCAATTACAATGCGGCTTACAACGCCGCCCTGCTCACGCAAAATCAGAGGGCCACGCGCGTCTTTCAGGAGGTCATCACCCCGATTCTCCAGCTCGTTGCCCAGGAAATTCCGGCGGATGTGACGTGCGACGCAATCGGGTTTGAGATTTCCTTTCACTCGCGGTCGCAGAAAACGAACTACGATTATGAAGGAAAAGAAATTCTTGTCGCCGTCTTCAACCCAGCGGATGCGTTCGCCTATCCGCAGACGCAAAGCGATGAGGATCGGCAGGAAATTCTGAATCGTTCGGAGATTTATCTCGATGGAAACCTGTTCGGGCTGGCGCTGTACCAGCCCAGCCCATTCGATCTCGAAGCCCTTGGCAGGACAACAGAGCCGTCCGTTACACCGGCCCGCTCCGCGGCCGCAGTCAAATCATCCCGCGGAGAGCCCCTTGCGAGCCCCAAAGTCATTACGGACTTTTCGAGGCCCACGACCCGGGCCGGGGCAGACGGAAACTTTTCCTTGAATGGATCGAGAACACCAGCGCCCGCGGCCCAGCCTGTGCCGGCGAGTCCTGCGGCTCCCGCCGCGACTCAGAGCGATGCGGATCGTCTGCAGGCAAAAGTTCAGCCCGAGCTCGACGCATACGCGAGGGAACTCGCTTCGAAATTCCACCTGGTGGACTATGCGCCACCTTCATTCGGAGTCTTTCGAAACCAGATCGTTTTGCAGATCACGCTGCGGAATACATCCCATTTCGACCGAGCGACGTCGTCGATCTACAAGCGCGCGGCGCAAAGCTTCGATCTCTTTCTTGCGCCGCAGCTCAAAGACATTCTTGAAAAAATTCCCTCTGGCTGGGAATTTGACGCCCTGGACATCAGCGTCCTCAACCAAATCTCGCCGGACGGCAAGACTTCTTCCGAAGCCATCGAGTTCGTGTTCCCGCTCCAGATCGCTCGCAAATTCGTCGAAGCGGATATCACCAATCAGCAGTTGATCGACCAAAGCGTGGTGCTGGTCAACGGCGTGCGCATTTCGCTAAACCTCCAACTGGTCGAGTAGGAGAAGGTTTTGCGGGCGCAGGAGAGGGCGGAGATATGCCAGTTTTCCTTGCACGCAAATTGCTTAGTCTTGAATGACGCTCTCGAGCCGCTCCTCTTCCATGGGGCCTCCCGGCCCCTAGAAAAGCGGACATTTCTACTTTGCACAAACCGGACATTCTCACTTAGCGGCGACAGCCGAAGCAGCGATATTGCAGCAAGCGTTTTGTTAGGATAACTTTACAACGACAAGGCCCGGGTGGCGGAATGGCATACGCGGGGGACTTAAAATCCCCTGTCCTTAACGGGACGTGTGGGTTCGACCCCCACCCCGGGCACTTCAAGCACAATTTGAGCTGAGGAATCCGCATCGACGTGATCATGGCGGCAGGAAAAACAAGGAATAGTAAGATGCGCATCGACGCGCGCTCAGCGAGCGCTGCGTCCGGGCGGCGAAAGCCGTAGAGGGCAAGAAAATCCGTTGGACCGCAAGGTCCGTGAGGGTTCAAGTCCCTCCGCCCGCACCATACATTGGTCTTGCTTCCCTCGGTAAACGGACAAAATGGGAACTCAGAACTAATTCGTTCCCCGCCGAACGCCGCGTCGACTTCCCGTCGCCTATCATCGAAACGCGCCAAGCGAGCATCGCGAGAATGGGAGTGCTGCCAAATGACGCTATCGGCTCGGCACTGACTTCAGCTTGCTCGCGCCGTTGTTTTTCCCACGCGGCCACAAGCTGCCATTTGCGAGCGTTATTATCGTCGGATACCGAACTGCTAGTTCCGCGCTTCCGCCCGCGCTGACTTTGCTATGGGTTGATCTTCGTTAGCTCAGGGTCAATTCGGCGAGAGTACAAATCTCGGCTACAATCGTAGATCTTAGGAGAGATCAAATGACTGCAAAGCAAACTTCCGTCACGTATGTTCCCGCTGGAACCGGCCGGGCCTATCGGAGCCCCATAGATGATATTACGTTTCTCATAACCGGCGAGCAAACCGGCGGCGCATATTTCATGGCGGCGGTATCGGTCCGCCCCGGCGGAGCCAACCCGCCGCACATCCACCATCGCGAAGAGGAGTCGCTCTACCTGCAGCAAGGGACGCTGACCGTACAGGTCGGCGGCGAGACGCTGACCGCATCGGCCGGAGATTTTATTCTCCTCCCCCGCGGAGTCGCGCATTCATTTCAGAACACCGGCAACGTGGACGCAAAGGTCCTGCTCGTGGCGGCGCCCGCGGGCCTGGAGAAGTTCTTTGAAGAGGCGTTTTATCCCGTAGCCGATTGTCCGGAAGCGCCGCCGATGACAGAAGCCTTCCTGGGCAGGTTGCTCGCCGCCGCATCCAAGTGTGGCCTGGAATTTCTTCCACCGGCATCGCAGTAGGTGGTAAAGGCCATTTACCGGGGGGCGCAACACACGGCACAGACCATCGACCTCAACTGTCATCCCTACCGCGAAACATGTCGGAAAGGCCTGAAGCAATCCATGCAACGGACTGGCCTTGCGGGGCCAGCCCGCAAAAAATTTCAAGAGCCACGATACAACGCGCTGACAACGGCGAGCTTCGCCAGGAGCCCGGCAAGGCAAGAAAGGGAAATTTCCTAAAGGAACGCGCGCACAATTGAGAGTTCGATGGAGCCCGGAAATGAGCCAGAAGTTACACAGTTACTTACACAGTTTCACATTCGAAAACAGTAACACACGTATTATCAATTGTTTGCCTCAAACCAGAAAGCACTTAAAATCCCCTGTCCTTAACGGGACGTGTGGGTTCGACCCCCACCCCGGGCACTTAAGCACAATTTGCGATGAGGAATTTGCGCGCGGCTGTGAATGATCAGCCGTTGCCACGCAATGGTCAGCGCGCAGCCAGCAACATTCGAGCGTCTGAAGCTTGCCGCGGCGCTCCAATCCAACGCTATTTCTCGAAGATGCGGTTCGCCTCGTCGTGCGTCAGGCCGCCTTCCGTGAAACCTGTGTAGGTGCCTTTGTCACGCAGCTCCTCCGCAATGCGCCGCGTGAGCGCGAGCGTCGCGCGCATCGGACCTGCTCCGACGCTGAGGCGACGCACGCCGAGGGCTTCAAGCTCGCCGACCGGCGGCACTCCCGGGCCCGCCAGGATGTTGAGGGGCGCGGGTATTTCACGCACGAAGGCGGCAATGGTGTCGCGGTCGCGCGCACCGACAACGAAGATGGAATCGGCGCCGGCCTCGCGATACGCTCGAGCGCGCTTCACCGTTTCGTCGAAGCGCTCTTTTGGCTCCACGGCGGCCAGTTTCCAGAATGCGTCGGAGCGCGCATTGATAACCAGGGGAACTCCCGCCTCGGCGCCGGCGGCCCGCAGCGCGCGAATTTTCGCGACCTGCACCGCGATGTCGGTTAAATGGTTGTCGCGGCCGCTGTCCTCCAAATTCAGCCCCACAGCGCCGGCCACGATGAGCGCGATGGCCAGGTCTTTCATTTGGCGAGGCTCGTTTCCGTAGCCCGCTTCCATGTCCGCCGTGACCGGCACGGCCACCGCGCGAGCAATGCGCGCGACTGCGGACAGCATTTCGTCGCGCGAGATGTACTCACCGTCGGGATAGCCGAAAGTATAGGCGACGCCACCGCTGGTGGTGGCAATCGCCGGGAAGCCGGTATTCTCGAAAATGATCGCGCTCGCGGCGTCCCACGCGTTTGCGAGAACCAGTATCTTCGGCCCCTGATGAAGCTGGCGGAGCCGGTCCGCCTTGGCTGCCTGAATTTTGACGTCCATGGCCGTCTCGCCTCCTGGTGTGCTTAAGGGCCTTGCTCCGGGCGAAGCAGGGCAAAGAGCCGCCGCCCGCCATTGTCTCCGCCCAGGCATTGGATTGTACAGCCGCATTCCTCGATTCAACCCGTGGTCTGCGCTCGGCCAATCCGGGCGGGCCAAGAAATTTCTTCGTTCATCCAGGGCACGGCGATAGAATCCGGTCGCCATCCTAAGGGGGATACATGTCTCGACCGAAAAGTAGCTTGTCTCGTGCTTTGTTTGGACTCTTGATCTGCGCGATGTTTCTAGCGGGCCGTTTCGCGGCGGCGCAAACGCTGCAGGACGATTCGCTCAAGGGCATGAAGTGGCGGCTGATTGGCCCGTTCCGCGGCGGCCGCGTTCTGGCGGTGACGGGAGTTTCCGGCGAGCCGAATGTCTATTACTTCGGAGGCGTGGCCGGGGGCGTGTGGAAGACGACGAATGGCGGCGTGTCGTGGCTGCCCATTTTCGATAAAGAGGCGATCGCTTCCATCGGCAGCATCGCCGTGGCGCCGTCGGACTCGAACGTGATTTACGCCGGAACGGGCGAGGCTTGCATTCGCGGCAACATCTCCTTCGGCAACGGGGTGTACAAGTCCGTGGACGCGGGAAAGACGTGGACGCACATCGGACTCGAAGACACGCGCCACATCGGTCGAGTGATCGTTGACCCGCAAAATCCCGACGTCGTATTCGTCGCGGCGCTCGGCCACGCGTTCGGAGCGAACGCGGAGCGCGGCGTGTTCCGCTCAGCGGACGGCGGCAAGAGCTGGCAAAAAGTTCTCTACAAGGACGACAAGACGGGCGCGATTGACATCACGTTCGCACGGACGAATTCGCACATTCTGTACGCCGCGCTGTGGCAAGTGAATCGCACGCCGTGGAGCCTCGATAGCGGCGGGCCGGGGTCGGGCCTTTACAAGTCGAGCGACGGCGGCGCGACGTGGAAACACCTCGAAGGGCACGGCCTGCCGAAGGGAGTCCTGGGGCGCATCGGGGTTTCGGTTTCGGGCGCTGATCCCAGCCGCGTGTATGCGCTGATCGAAGCGGAAGAAGGCGGAGTCTATCGCTCCGACGACGCCGGGGAGACGTGGCAGAAGACGGACGGCGATCACCGCTTCACGCAGCGCGCGTGGTACTTCACGCACATCTTCGCGGACCCGAAAGCGGTGGACACCGTTTACATCTTGAATACGGGAATGTACCGCTCGACGGACGGCGGCAAGTCCTGGTCTTTGGTTTCTGCGCCGCACGGCGACCGCCATGGCTTGTGGATTGATCCCACGAATCCCGCGCGAATGATCGAAGGCGATGACGGCGGCGCAACCATCACGGTGGACGGCGGCAAGTCGTGGACGCCGCAGTCGAACCAGCCAACCGCGCAGTTTTATCACGTGGCGACGGACAATCGGTTCCTCTATCAGGTCTACGGAGCGCAGCAAGACAACTCCACCGTCTCGATCGCCAGCCGCACCGACGGCGGAATCATCGATCGCGCGAATTGGTATCCGGCGGGAGGCGGCGAGAGCGGTTTCGTGGTGCCGTATCCGCCCGATCCCGACATCGTGTACGCGGGCTCGTACGACGGCTTGATCACGCGATACAACAGGAAAAATGGAGACGAGCGGGTCATCTCGGCCTGGCCGGAGAATCCGATGGGCCGCGGCGCGGCGGACTTGAAATACCGCTTCCAATGGACGGCGCCGATCGCGCTTTCGCCGCAGGACCCGAACGTGCTCTATCACGGCGCGCAGATGCTGCTCAAGAGCACCGACGCCGGCCAGAGCTGGACGGCGATCAGTCCCGACCTGACGCGCAACGAGAAGAACAAGCAGAAATCGAGCGGCGGGCCGATCATGCAGGACAACACCAGCGTCGAATACTACGACACGATCTTTGCGATCGCACCGTCCCCGGTCGAGAAAGACCAGATCTGGGTTGGCACCGACGACGGCCTGGTGCAGCTCACGCGGGACGGCGGGAAGAACTGGACGAACGTGACGCCGAGAGATTTGCCCGAGTGGGGCACGGTGAGCCTGATTGAGCCATCGACGCGCGAGGCAGGCACGGCGTACGTCGCTGTGGATACGCACCGGCTCGACAATTTTCATCCGTATGTTTTCAAGACGGCCGACTTCGGCAAGACGTGGAGGAAAATCACGAATGGCTTGCCGTACCAGAGCTACGTTCACGCCGTGCGCGAAGATCCCAAGCGCAAGGGTCTGCTGTTTGCGGGGCTGGAGACGGGCATTTACGTTTCCTTCGACGACGGCTCGCACTGGCAGTCGCTGCAATTGAATCTGCCACGGGCGCCGATTCATGACCTGGCGATTCACGGCAACGATTTGATCGTGGCCACTCATGGGCGGGCGTTCTGGATTCTCGATGACATTTCGCCGCTGCGGCAGGCCGGCGGCAAGACGTTCGAAGAAGACGCTCACCTGTACGCGCCGGCGCCGGCCTACCGATTCCGCGGAGGAGGCGGGTTCTCGCTGCCGCCGGGCGTTCCGGTGGGTTCGAACCCACCGAACGGCGCGGTGATTGACTACGCGCCCAAGACCGCGCCGAAGGATTCGATCTCACTCGAAATTCTCGACAGCGGCGGCAAGCTGATTCGACAATTCTCGAGCAAGAAGGAAAAGGAATCCGAGCCGCCCAGCGAATTCGTGGATTCGGGGCGCGGCGGGGGAACGCTGCCTACCGAGGCCGGGCTCAACCGCTTCGTTTGGGATTTGCACTCTGAGCCGCCCAGTCGTGTTCCCGGGGCGGTGAGCTGGGGCGGCAGGCCGGTCGGGCCGCTGGTCGTGCCGGGAAATTATCAGGTGAAGCTCACGGTTGCGGGAAAAACCTTCACCGCCCCATTGGAGGTGAAGGAAGACCCGCGGATTGAAACTTCGCAGGCGGACCTCGAGAAGCAGTTCGACCTGGCGCTCAAGATTCGCGACCGCGTCGGCGCCGGCAATGACGCAGTGAACCAAATCAGGAGCGTGCGCGCGCAAATCGATGCGCTCAAGAAACGCCTGAACGGCAACGAGAAGGATAAAAGCATCGTCAGCGCTGCGGACGAGCTCAACAAGAAAATCTCCGCGGTCGAGGAGCAAGTGATCCAGCCGAAGTCGAAAAGCTCCGAGGATCCGCTGAATTTCCCCATCATGATTGTGGACCAGCTCATGGCGCTGGGCAGCGCGGTGGAGAATTCGGAAACAGCGCCGACAGCGGGGTCATATGCGGTGTTCGAGGAACTCAGCAAGAAACTGGAAGAGCAGCTCGCGAAGTGGAAGGAGCTTCAGGAGAAAGACCTCGCGGCGCTCAATGCGATGATCCACAAAGAAGAAATCCCGGCGGTGGCGCCCGCAAGCACGAAGCCGGGGGGCGAATAGCGCAGCTCGGGGGCAAGCGAATCAATTGAAAGAGAGCCGCAAGGAAATCCGTGGATCAACCCCAGGGCTAGTTCTTGCCGGCAGGAACTTTGCGGCGCAATTCGTCGAAGAAATTGAAGATGAAGCTCACCTTGTTGATCGGAGGGGGAGCTGCTTCGGTGCCGGGAGCTTTCAAGACGGCGAAACGTTTGCCGTCAGGATGCAGACTGAAGTTGATATCGTTGAAATTGGTCGCGCTATCGGTGAACTGGCCGGGCGACCACAGGCGCGGCTTATCGGCGTGAAAGGAGTCACCGGAAGAGGTGTAGCTGACCACCATGATTCTCTGGTCGGACGTGCGATAAAAAAGCTCCCTGCCGTTCCGCGACCATACGGGTATCCGCCCGCCACCTGTGGAAATCTCCCACCGGCCGCCCGGGCCGGGAAAAGGCCGGACGTAAACTTCGAAGAGGCCGGATTCGTCCGACGTGTAAGCGATCCACCTGCCATCCGGAGAGAACGAAGGATAGACTTCCAGGGAAGGAGTGGCTACGAAGACCGCCGGCTGGCCCGTCTTCCAGCCGGATTTTTCGTCGCCTTCGACGAATAGGGTCATGATGTCGAAGCCGGTTCCGGGATTCTGCTGGAAGAATGCCAGAGTCTTGCCGTCAGGCCTCCAGGACCAGGGATACTGTGGGAGCTTGCTTTCGGTCAAGGGTTGAGCATCCCCCGCGCCATCGGCACGAATCCACCAGAGGTTGGGCACGGCCCCTTGGTCCGCGGACGCGTAAACGATCCTTTGGCCGTCGGGCGTCCAGACAGGACTGTAATTTTGATCGCCCGAAAAGGTGAGCCGAGTCAGCATGTCTCGCTCCCACTCGTACACCCAAATGTCTCTTCTGTTTCCACCCAAGATGTCCAAAGCTAACCGTTTGCCGTCGGGAGAAATCGCAGGATGGTTGTAGCTTCCGGGAGTCTCGCGGAGTGGAGTGAATTTTCCCGCTGCATCCATCCAATAGATCGAGGGGTTCAGATTCGCTGTGGAGCCTGCGACATAGATAAGAGTTCCTGAGTCGGAGACGAAGAATTGTGCAGCGCCGAGGCCACTGGTTGCCACACCCTCCACCACAGGCGTGGGCTGGCCTGTCACCTCCAGCCGCTTGAGGTCGAAGGGGACAGCAAAAAGGATGTTCTGGTGCACATAGACAAGATGGCCGCTAGGCAAATAGCGGGCGTAGAAGCCGCCGTGAACAAGCGTTTTCATTTTCCGGGAGTCCGCAGAGAAGACAACAATATCTGCATCGTCGAACCCGAACCCTGTAGTGCTGGAAGTGAAAAGCACATCCTTGCCCCCGGGCAGAGATTGCGGCCAGCGTTGGGTGAATTCACCCTTTTCCTTATCGAGCGTCGTATAGGGCTCGGGGGTTCCCCCCGCCGAGGACACCCTGGACAAGGCGTTCTGGCTTCCGGGGGCAAACACGATCATGCCGTCGTCACCCCAGCTTCCGCCCCGGAAGCGGCCAGTGGCGACGTCGCAGAGCGTGACTGCCACGCCGCCCTGTACGGAAATTTTCTCCAGCCTGGTTCCAGCGAAAAAAGCGATCCACTGGCCATCGGGCGAAAAAAAGGGATCGCGGGCTTCCTCAGTGCCGGAAAGGACCGTGGCCTGCATCTGATCCAGCGAGCGGACATAAAGGCGCTGTTTCTTGTCGGCGCCTTCGGCCACAAAGGCTAGGCGCGTGCCATCGGGTGAAAGAACTGCGCCGGCCCCAAAGACACCGGTGGAGAGAGTTGCATCCGCACCGAGCTCCGCGGTCAGGCGGATCGATTGCGCCGGTTTGGGTGCGCGCTCGATGAAACCGATTGCCAGGACAGTGGCGATCAGCACAACCGCGGTCGCGATGGCCCAAGCTGTCCACTCACGCAGGTTACGACGCGAAACCGTCGGAGCCGGAACTCCCGTCTGCGAACCGCCCTCCGCGATCCATTTCAGCTCGAGGAGAAGATCTCGCGCGGTCTGCCAACGATCCTCGGGATCTTTCGCCAGACACTTGCGCACGGTGCGGTCCAGCGCCGGCGGCGTCATGGATTGCAGCGCGCCGATCGGCTCCGGATCCTTTTCCAAAATCGCCGAGGCTACGCTCAACTGGCTTTGGCCCTGAAATGCCGGCCGTCCGGTCAGCATCTCATACAGTACTGAGCCGAACGAGAAGAGGTCGCTTCGTGCGTCCAGTTCCTTGCCCTCCACCTGCTCGGGCGACATGTATTGGAAAGTTCCGACGATGATGCCCTGCTGCGTGACCGGAGTTGTTCGCGTCGCGGAGGCCGTCAGACCCTCTCCCGGTGCGAGAGGCGGCGAAGCCTTCGCCAAGCCGAAATCGAGGAGCTTTGCGCCTGACTTCGTCAGCATGATGTTGCCGGGCTTCAGGTCGCGATGAATGATGCCGGCGCGGTGCGCCTTGTCCAGCGCGTCGGCCATTTCGATTCCGGTCCTCAGGACCTGCTCAAGCGGCAGCGCCCCTTTTTCCAAGCGCGCCGCGAGCGTTTCGCCTTCGAGATACTCCATGACGATATAATTCGTGCTGTCCTGCGAGCCAACATCGAAGAGTGTGCAGATGTGCGGATGATTCAGCGCGGAGACGGCGCGAGCCTCGCGCTCGAATCGCTGCCGCGCTACAGGAGTGTCGGCAAGGTGTTGCGGCAAAACCTTGATGGCGACAGTTCGGTCTAAACGGGTATCGCGGGCGCGATACACTTCGCCCATTCCGCCCGCGCCGATCGCCGCGACGATTTCGTACGGCCCGAGTTTGGTGCCCGGAATCAGCGCCATAGATGGCTGAGAGTATAACCTCTGAGTCGCCACCCATAAAGGAGTCCACGCTGGATAGCGATTTTGTCATCCACCACGGAAGCCTGGGCGCTAGATCGACGAAGCTGTCCGCGAAGCGGAAGCCTCGCGAGGCGCAATTTGTTGCGAGCGAGGAATCCGGCCGCGAGGCGGCTTGAGATAACAGCAGCGGCTGGCGTATGATTTGCGCGCGATGGAGAAAGAACAAGGTAAACCGGTCACTCAACTCATCGGAGACAGCGGCGGATGGCTCCTGCGCAAAGTGGTGAGTGCGCTCGCGGCCACGGGCATTACGCCCAACACGCTGACTTTTATCGCGCTGGTAGTAAACGGCTGGGCCGCGGTGCTTTTCGCGATGGGGCGATTTCGCGCAGCGGCGGCGGTGCTTTTCCTGGCGGGCTTTCTCGACATGGCTGATGGGCAAGTGGCGCGTCATGCGGGCCGCGTCACCGCCTTCGGCGCATTCCTCGATTCCACGCTCGACCGCTACTCCGATCTAGGGCTGTACATGGGGCTCGTGGTTTACTACACGCTGATCGGCCGGACGTCGTACATGATCCTTGCGGCGGTGGCGATGGCGAGCTCGTTCATGGTCAGCTACTCGCGCGCGCGAGCGGAATCGTTGATCCCCACGTGCAAGGTCGGCTTCATGGAACGGCCGGAGCGCCTGGTGCTGCTGATCCTGGGCGGCGCGTTCTACCGTGTGGCGCAGGCGCTGTGGGTGATCGCCACGATCTCGACAATCACCGTGGTCCACCGCGTGGTGTACACCTGGCAGGAAATTCACGCGGGCCGCACGCTGCAGGCGCGCGAAGTTGACTCCTAATTCTCTGATTTAGATTTCTTTATTTTATTGGCCGCACCCAAAACAGCCAGGCAGCCGCGCGATCAATTCTGTTCCCCAGATTTTGCGAAAGCTTCTTCCACCGGCTTCGAAACAATTTCCCAGACGCGCTGCCGCAGGGCGTCCGCTTCGCCACGGCCGAGATTCTTGGTCTCGATCGTGTCGTGCAAATAAACCGTGATTTTTCCGGGATACATCATCCAGTGGCCAGTGCGGAAGAACTCGAACGAGCCAACAATGCTCATGGGGACGATGGGGCAGCCGAAATCCTGCGCGATACGAAAGATACCCTTTCGGAACGGCCTGACGTGGCCGTCGCGCGTGCGCCCACCCTCGGCGAAGGCGATCAAGCTGACGCCGGACTCGATGGCCTGGCCCGCGCGCCGGATCATTTCTTCGAGGCCCTTGCGGCTGTTGTCGTCGGGCACCGGCACGTTGCCGAAGCGGCGCATCATCCAGCCATAGACGGGAATCTCGAAATGGGATTCGAGCTCGAAGCCGCGCACGAATTGCGGAATCGCGGAATAAATCACGAACGGATCGAAGAGGTTGACGTGATTGGCGACGAAGATGCTGGTGCGCGCCGGATCGAATCCCGGCGAGCGCCGCACTTCGAATCGCACGCCGGCAAGCCGCAGGATATTCCGGAAGAAGGTGCGCTGCGGCCAATCGTTCTTCCGTGGGTCAATGAAAATGCCGAGCAGCATCAGAATGCTGGCCACGACGAAGAAGTGAACGCCGCTGATGGCCCAAAGGAGGAGCGCGCGAACGGTGAGGTAGAGCTTTTTCATATCAGCAGGTCCAGCGCCCCCGGCAACACTTCGAGCGAACGGCATTCCAGGCGCATACTGTTGCCGTCGAGCATCACTTCGACGGGGCCTTCCAGGTCGAAATCAATGCGCCGCACGGACACACGCGAAGCGAGCGGATGATGGATGTGCGTGCCGTCGAAGAGCGAAGGAAAATGCCGAATCAGCCCCAGGCGGCTGATGGGGCCCCAGCGAACGTATTCGATCAAGCCATCGCTCGGGTCCGCATTGGGCGCGATCATCATCTTGCCACCGGTGAATTTGCTGTTGTTGAACGCGAGAAAGAGGCAGCGGCGCCGGTCGAATTCCGCGCCGCCGTCCACGCGCAAGGGAAAAGCGCGCCGATTCATCCGCGCGAGGCAGGCGAGGACTCCGAAAATGTAGCCAAGCTCGCCGAGACGCTTGAAGCGCCGGTTGGTGATTGCGGCGACGTCGGCGGCAAAGCCGAGCGTGAGCAGATTGATGAAGTAAAACTCTCCAGTCGCATGCGTGAGGTGCAGCACGTCGCAAGGGCGGCGCCGGCCTGAAAGCAGCGCCTCGGCAGTAGACTCGGCGCCGCACGCGGTGAAATCCTTCAAGAACGAATTGCCCGTTCCGAGGGGAAGAAAGCCCAGTGCGGGCCGGCCCTGCGCATCGGTTCGAGGAAAAAGGCCGCTCACGATTTCAAAAGCGGTGCCGTCGCCGCCGACAGCGAGGAAATGTTCGAAGCCGCGCGATTGAGCGGCGCGCGCAAGCTCGGTCGCATGGCCGGGCTTCGCCGTCTCCGCGACTTCAAGCTCGATGCCCGAGGCGCGCAGGCGTTCGAGCGCCGGTCCGGCCAGTTTGCCGCATCGGCCGCCGCCCGCGGCGGGATTCACGATGGCGTAGAGGCGCGCGCTCACGGTGCGGCCCTCATAGAGCGGTGATGGCGCTGCGGCTGAGATGCAGACGAATTTCTTCTGCTAATACGTTTCGCTTGATTTTCAGCGAAGCCGTGCGCGGGAAATCGCGATCCCACTCGACAGAACCGCGGATGCGCTTGTAATGGAGCAGCCGGCGATTGCGTTCCGCCAGCTCCGCACGCAGCCCTTCGTTCATGGCCTGGCCTGGCTCCGGATGCACGACGAGCACCAGTTGCTCGCCAACCATCGCATGCTGCGGCCAGATGTAATTCGCCGCGAAGACGCAGAACTCTTTCACCGGGATGCCTTCGAAGACATTTTCGATGTCCTCAGGATAGATATTCTTGCCCTCGGCAGTAACGATCATGTTCTTCTTGCGGCCGAAGAGCTGCAGATGACCGGTCGAGTCGAGGCGTCCCAGATCGCCGGTCATCATCCACCCGTCCACGATGGTTTCCGCCGTCAAATCGGGATCGTCGAGATAGTGCGACATCATCGTCTTGCTGCGGACCGCCACTTCGCCGATGCCTTCCCCATCCGCATTGATGATTTTCACTTCCATGCCCGGCAGCGGTTTGCCAACGGTGTCGGGCCGGAACGCGCGAAAATCGTTGAGCGTGACGACCGTGCCCATCTCGGTGAGCCCGTAGCCATTGCCGACCAGGATGCCGAGGTCATAGAAAAACTGCAATGTGGCTGATTCGGTGAATGCGCCACCGACGAAAAGCGCGCGCAGCTCGCCGCCAAGTGCCTCGTGAATATCCCGCAGCAGGAAGCGGCTAAGCCGCAAATGCGGCCGGCGCCGCGTGAGCGCGCGATTCAGGCGGATCATTTGGTTCAAGGCGAAGCGGCGCCCCGGCGGCAGATCGGCAAAGCGCTGCCGCAAGCCGCGCTCGAGATTCTTGAGCACCAGCGGGACGACAGTCATATAAGTGATCTTGTAGCGCGTGAATGCTTCCCGGATGTATTCCGGCCGCAGCGTTCGCAAATGAACGACCGCCGCACCACAAATGAAAGGGCCGACGAAACCGATCATGAAGTCAATCGCGTGGTTCGTCGGCAGAATACTCAGGTAGCGCACGCCGGGCCAAAACGGATAAAGCGACGTCAGCGCCACGCACTGCTCGAGATAATTGCCGTGCGTCAGCACGCAGCCCTTGGCCTTCCCACCCGTGCCCGAGGAATAGACAATGCAAGCCCAATCCTGGCGCGAGCGCAGGACGAACGCGGGTTCGGCGTCGGCTTTCGATTCCTCCCATCGCAGCGCGCCCGCCAGGTCAGCTCCTGCGGGGGCTTCGGTCACGAGCACCGTGCGGGCTCTGAGATCGCCGAACGACGGCGCTTGCATGATGGCGCGCCAAAGATGGTATTCGACGACGAGGAGTTCGGCCTTCGAATGCGCGAGGAGGTGCAGGTGCTCCGGTGCGCTCAGCTTGTAGTCGAGCGGGACGAGAACGCCGCCGCGGTAAAAGATCGCATAGGACGTAATCAGCCATTTCGACTGATTCGTCATGATAATGGCCGCGCGGCTGCCGGCGCCAAAGCCGCGCTCTTCAAGGGCGCGCGCGAACGGCAGCGCCGCTTCCTTGAACTGGCGATAGGTCAGGCGGCAGTTTTCCCGCTCCCGATCGGCTTCGATGAGGCAAATTTCATCAGGCCACCGCTCGAGCGCATCGCGCAGCGCCGCTCCCAGGGATTCGTATTGGCGCAAATCGAGCATCACCAATTAGCCACGGAGGCACCGAGACACCGTGAAGAGGAAGGTCAGAGGATAAACCTCTTGAGGCCGTCCCTCAAGAGCCGGGAATGGAAATTGATGAGACGAGCGGATGGCCCACCCTTGATGTCATCCAACGCAGGGCCTCCGGCCCGCTGTGGCTGAGCATTCATCAGAGGCGAGTCTGGATGCGCTTGGCGAGCGTGCGGAAGTCGCTGACGCCTTGCAGCTCGTAGTCGGGCAGCTCGACGTGGAAGTGATTCTCGAGGCGCGTCAGAAGGTCGAGCGTCTGCAAGCTGTCAATGCCGAGCTTTTTGAAGAAGTCATCGTCCGCGGAAAGCTGTTCGCGCGGCACTTTGAAATGCGCCGCGGCGAGATCGAGGACTTCCTTCAATGTGTGGTCGAGCGTCGGCATACCATGAACTCCCCGAGACCGGGTCAGGCGCGCGGATTCGGAATTCCGAATCCGCAATCCACAATCCTAGCAGAAACCTACTTCAGATACTGATCGAGCCAATCCACCCAGCGGCGGTAAACGTCCATAGTGCGGACCGGATCGCCGGGGAAATGGCCGGGAACGGGATACGCGTAGAACTTGACCGTGACGCCGTTGTCCTTCAGCGCGTGATACATCTCGTAGGATTGCGTGATGGGCACGCGCACGTCGGCGGTGTCGGACAGGATGAGCGTCGGCGTCTTGATCTGCGCCGCGAAGGTGATGGGCGATTGCTCGCGATAGGCCTGCATGTTGTTTCCCGTCCAGGGCGAGCCGCTGCCGATCGGGCCGGTGCCCACGTTGTAGCGCAAGGTCACGTTGAAGTCCGCCAGATTGTAGGCATGCACGAGACTGTTGACGGCTGCGCCGGAGACAGCAGCCTTCCAGATCTGGTAGTGGCCGATCATCCAGGAGGTCATGTAGCCGCCATACGACCAACCGGTGACGCCAATCTTCGAAGCGTCAACGAAGCCCATTTTTTCGACGGCGGCGAGCCCGGCCATCACGTCCCGGCCGGGGCCGTCGCCCGCGTCGTTGAAGATTGCGTGCTGGTACACGTTGCCAAGGTTATCGCTGCCGCGGTAATTCGGCGAGAAGACGACGTAATCGTGAGACGCGATGTATTGCGAAAGCGAGCTGAACGCGGCGACGGACGCGGCGGTCGGGCCGCCATGAATCAACAGTACGAGAGGATATTTTTTCTCCTTCGTGAAACCGGGAGGATAAACTAGGATGCCGTTCTCGCCGAATCCGTTCGGCCCGTCCCATTCGATTGCCTCGACCTTTCCAAGCGACAGGGAAGCGATTTCATGATTGAGATCCGTAAGGCGCTTGGGCGCCGCATCGGGCGAGGCCATGTAATAGATTTCGCCCGGCCGGTCCGGCGTGCTGCCGGCAAACGCGATGGCGCCATTGTTGGCCACGGAAACGTCAACCCAGAAACCCCACGACGGCACAACGTCGCCGAGCGCGAGACGCTTGGCGGGGCTGCCGAGCGGCTGCAACCAGAGGGAAACAGTGGCGCCGTCGTGCGCGCCGATGAGGAGCGATTTTCCGCCGGGCATCCAGATGGCGCGAGCGATGTTGCGGTCAACTGCGCGCGTCACGTCCACGCCATCGCCGCCGGCCGCCGGGGCTACGAAAATTTCATTTACGTTGTTGGGATCGCCATCGCGCGGATACCAGTAGGCGATTTGCGAGCCGTCGGGCGAAAAGTCGCTGAAGCCTTCGAACTTTGCGTGGTTCGTCAGCTTGTGGATTTCGCCGGTCGCCACATTGAGCAATTGCACCGTGCCTTCGTCAGCGTTGCCGTAATGCGGATTCGATTGTTTCGCGAACGTGATCCACTTGCCGTCCTGCGACCAGGAAATCGGCGAAGCGGGCGAGCTCGGCGGCGCGCTCTTCGGTAAGCTCCACGCCCCGGAAGTCAGCCGGCGCGCCTTGCCGCCTTGGGCGGAGACGAGCCAGATGTGCGAGGAAGTGGGCGCCTCGGTGGCCATGTAATCGTTGTCGCCGACTTCGAACGCGTCGTTGTGTTTTTCAATTTCTTTTTTGTTTGGAGCTTCGTCCGATGTCACGAAGGCAATTTCCTCACCGTCCGGGCGCCACGCAAACTGTTCGATCCCGTTCGGGGCGCCGGTGATTTTGATCGCTTCGCCGCCGCCCATCGGCAATACGAAAATTTGCTCGTGCTCGTCCTTGCCGGCGCCGGAGACAGCCTCGAACGCCAGGCGATCGCCCGCAGGCGACCAGCGCGGCGAGCCGACTCCCTTGCGCTGGTAGGTCAGCGGCCGCTGCGCGCCGGTGGCAACGTCAATCAGCACGAGTTGGCGGTCGTTGCGGTCGTCCGCGACGTTGGGCCGCGAAACCACGAACACGATGGACTTGCCGTCGGGAGAAATCTGCGGGTCGGAGACACTCACGACTTTCGGCACGTCGGACAGCTCGAATTTTCGAGCCTGCGCGGCGGCGGGCCTGCTCGAGACCATGCCGGAGAAAACAGCCAGGAACAGGAGCGGCGGAAGCAGGGCAACCGCGGACTTGAGAATGGCAAGAGGCTCGAGCGGCTTGCGATTAGCTGAAATCTGCATCATGGCTTGGCTGCTCCTTGGGTGCGCTGGCGTGTAGGATCACGGCAAGTACGGGAGAACTTCGGCGCTTTCAACGAACTTGCGCAATCCGGCTTCGACGGCCGGCCGCGAGAAAAGCTCGCAGAAGATCTCGATCTCCCGCTTTAACTCTTCGTGCGGAATCGGCTTGATGAATTTCTTGGCCGCGGCGGCGGTGGCGCGGTCGAACTTCCTCAACTGCGCAGCCGTCGAGCGCGCGAGATTCAGCGCTTCTCCTTCAGCGGCAACCTGACAGACGAGGCCGACGGCCTGCGCCTTTGCCGCGTTGATGCTGCGGCCGGTCAGCAGCAGGTCCCGAACCACGGCATTGCCCAGATCGCGCTTGAGGCGGGGAATCCCGCCGAAGCCGGGCACGAGCCCGAGACGCAGCTCGGGAAAACAGAAGCGCGCCATTTTGTCCGCGATGATGAGGTCGCAGGCGAGCGCCAGCTCGAAGCCGCCGCCAAACGTGACGCCGTGAACCGCGGCGATCGTCGTCAGCGGCGAAGCGTCAATCGCGTTCAGCACGCGATGGATGCGCACCAGAAAATCGCGCACCCCCGCGACGCGCGCGGGCGCAGGCAGGTCCTTGGCGCGATGGTAGAGTTCGCGCAAGTCTGCGCCGGCGCTGAACCCGGCGTTGAGCGAGCTATAAAGGATCAGGACGCTCGCTTCCCGTTCGGCAGCTTCCAGCGCAGGAAGAAATCGCTCAAAATCGTCGAGCGCCGCCAAACCGAGTTCGTTGCATGGCGGGTGATGGAGTTCCACCTCCACCACGCCGTCCGCGAGCTCCCAGGAGAGCGTTTCGCCGCGAAATTTCCTCATTGGCAGTCCCTACACTATCTGCAGGTGCGGCCTTGCCGCAAGTTTTTTGCCGCTTTCAAGACAGGGTTTCGCTTGCCTTGCGTGCAGCGGCTGGCCGCCGCCTCCCTCGGCCAGAACTTGTTCCGGCTCTCCACACCGTGATCCGTGTTGGAAAGCATTCGCGATGTGGGAAGCCCCCCGCAGCAAGACGGGAGCAAGCTCCCGCATTCAAGACAACTCAAGCGTGCGGCTTGCGATACAGCTCCTCAATCACATCGCTGAAGCGAGTGGCAATCAAGGCGCGTTTCAGCTTGCCGTTGGCCGTCAGCAGTCCATTCTCGAGAGTGAAAATGCCCTTGCCGGCGTGGAAATTGCGGATCTGCTTGTAATGCGGCAAGCCCGTGTTGATTTTCGCGAGCGCCGCTTCCACATCCTCGCGCGAGACCGCGCCCCCTGGGGAAACATTAATCAACGCCACGAGGAAACTCCGGTTGTTGCCGGCGAGCATCACTTGTTGCGCGCCGGGAAGCTCTTTGAGCAGCGTGTTCTCGATCGGCTCGGGGGCGATGTTGTGCCCCGAATTCAAAATAATCAAATCCTTCAAGCGGCCTATGATCCGCCAGTTGCCGGCATCATCCACCTCGCCTTGATCGCCGGTGTGGAACCAGCCGTCTTGCAAGGCGCTGGCAGTGGCTTCGGGCTTATTCCAATAGCCGGGAAAAACATTCGGCCCGCGAATGAGGATCTCCTGATTTTCACCCAGGAGCATTTGGACTTCCGGAATCGCCGGGCCCACGCGGCCGGGCACGACGGCGCGCGGATCGTCGAGCGTGCAAATGGCAGTCGTTTCGGTCAAGCCGTACGCCTGCAGAACGGGTATGCCGAGCATGCTGAAGAACAGCTGTGTATCCACAGCCAGCGGAGCAGAGCCGCAAATGAGCGCCTTCAGATTCGGGCCGAGGCTCTTGCGAATCGCCGGAAACATGAGGGCATTCGCCACCGCGAGCCAGATAGGATCCATCGGCCGCGCTTCGTGCCGGTGCAACCGCAGCCACGCTGTTCTGGCCTTGTCGAACAGGGAAGCAGCGACGCCGCCGCGCTGCTTGATCTGTTCTTCGATCTTGCCGCGAACCCGCTCGAGCAACGTGGGAACATTCAAGAAATAATTCGGCGCGGCCACTTTCAGTTCTTCGCCCAGCTTCCCCAGGTCGGTGGAAAGCACCAGCACGCCGTGCCGCGAAAGGCAGGTGAGCAGGAGAATCCACGACGCGGCAAAGCAAAAAGGCAAATAGTGAAACACGCGATCGGACTCCTCGTGCAAACCCATGAGCCGGTCGAGGCGGTCGTTTGTGCAGGGAATCATGTGATTGAGATTGCCCGCATTGAGCACGACGCCCTTCGGCTCGCCGGATGTGCCGGAGGTGTAGATGATCGTGACGGGATCGTTCGCGGCAAGCGAAAGAGGGTCTTCCACGACGACGGGCGTTGCGCCTGCAAAGACTTCGTCGAAGATGGCGCGCCGCGGCGCTTCGGGCCAAGTCTGCGCGACGGAATCGCGCAAGACTCCATCGCCACAGCAGACGAGGGACGGCGAGCTGTCCTTCATCAACGCGGCGAGTTCTGCCGGCGCCTGGCGCGCGTAGAGCGGCACGACGACAATGCCTTCGGCCATCAGCGCCAGGTCGAGCGCCGCCCATCGAATGCTGTTCGGCGCGAGCAGGGCGCAGCGGTCGCGCTGGCGCAATCCCGCGCCGCGGAGGAACTCGCGCGCGGTCTGTACCTGCACCAGCAACTCGCGGCCGCTGACCGAGACGACGGCGCCCTCGCGGATCTCTTGCAAGACAGGCTCGTCCGCGGCCTCTCGCAACCGGTTAAAGATGATTTCAAGGAAGCTCATGGGCGGGCCGCGTGGCCTTCTTCGAGCCGTCTCCGCCGCCGGCCGGTCACCATGCCGAAGACCGTGCTCGCGGGTGCCAGCAGAATCGGATAAATCAGGCCGGCCCAGGCGGCATGCCGCGCACCGCCGAGGACAGCGATCAAGATGGAGACGATGCCCACGGCGCTGTTGATGAATGCGTAGCCGATGCTGATTCGCGTGTCGAGTGTTTCGAGCGCGTTCAACCCCAGCTCACCGCGTTTGCGATAGGCATGCCAGAAGAGAAGCGCAAAGACCAAGGAAATGGCGAGAAAGCCGGCGCCATAGACGAGCATCAGCGTCGGAAGCTGGTAGCCTTCGATCACGGGAATCGCGGCGCCGTCGGCGCGGTGAAAGACGGGAGGGATGCCCATCCAGGCGTTTACGAGCAGGCTGAAAAGGAATTTGAGCGGGTAAATGTAGAACAACACGACAAAGAGCAGGACGGAGTTTGCGACGATGGTGAACAGGTCCTGCAGGCCGTAGCGCCGGAAATAGATGTATTGCTGGTACCAGGTTCCCATCAGCAGCGCGAAGCAGATCGCGAAGGCGAAGAAGCCGCGCATCGTGATCAGCAGGTCAGCGAACGTGTGCGGGACTTCGAGCGAGACGATCAGCAGCGTCACGGCGAACGCGAAGACGGCGTCGCTCAAGCCTTCGAAGCGCGTAATTTCTCCTCCGCGCCAGCGAAAGTCCTTGCTCGCTCCGAACCCACGCGCCGCCATTTTCTCGCGCAGCATGAAATGCGCCTCTCCGTTCCGATCAGGCGGGCCGGGCCATGACCGCGGTGTCCTGAGAATCGTAGGTCTCGAGCAGCTTGCGCATCACCGGGCTGAGCGGCGGCAGATAGTCTTCCCAAGTCAGCGAGCCGGTGCGAATGGGGAATTCCGGATACCGGCGCGCGACACGGTCTTCAAAATAGGTACCCATCCGCGCCATCGTTCTGAGATTCCGCACGACCGTGCGGCCGATGCCGTCGCGGACCGAGTCGGCTTCCTTCGCAAGCGTAGAAAGCGCGGCCACGAGCTTATCTTCGAGCTCCGCATCATCCACTCCCACCAGCAAATGATCGTGGCCGCGCTCATGCATCAGGTTGGCGATGCGTTCGTCCATCGTGATGCCGAGGGAGGGAACCAGCGCCGGCATGCAGGTGACAATTCCGTGATAGCGCGAGGAAGCCACCAGGTGGCTCGAACGCAAAATGCTCACGAGCTGGTACATGTTGTACTCGTCCGAAGTGAACACCGGAGCACTGCCCAGGTTCGCGGCCAGCCGCCGGCAGGCATCCCGATCGAGGCGCTCCATCCCGACCAGGATCGGAAACACGGCATGCTCCTGCTGGAAACGCTTGATTGCGCCTGCGATCGCGCTCAGATAGCGTTCGTAAGCTGCCGTCACTTTCGGTCCAGAGCTATGAAAATAAATCGCGCGATAGTGGCTTTCTTTGTACGCCCCAGTGAAAGCCCGCAAGGCGGCCTTCGCGAGCGACGCCCTTACGGGCCAGGAGAACGGGTGAATGGGGCAAATCGCGAGCACGGGCGTCTTTTCATCCCATCCGGCCTCGCGCAGAGCTTTCCGGCCGTACTCCGGGCCCAGGGGCTCAAACGTCCAAGCGGTATCGGTCCCGACCTCCGTAGGAACTCCGAGGCCGCCGAGCACAGCCTGCGATTCCGGATTGCGGGTAATGACCAGCGATTTCGAACAGTATCGCCGGCACATTTTTTGCAACATCGGATCCATCGCGCCCGCTTCCGCGCCGTAGCCGATCGAAAGCTTGTTCTGCGCCGCGGCGATGCCGAGCGAACCGATCATCTTCGTCGTAAGCGCATTCGCAAATTTGCTTTTGAACATGGAAGCTTCGCAGGTGACGACGCCGTCATATTTCGGCAATTCGCTCGAAAGGAACGGCGGAAAGATCATCGGCAGCTCGACTTGCTTGGCGTTGCCGAAATAGCCGCGAGAGAGCTGAGGGTTGTACGTGATGACACTGAGCGCAATCTTTTTCTCACCGAGAATTTGGCGGATCTGGCGCAGCATCTCTTCGACGCGGACGTCCGATCCAGTGTTGCGCGTGCCGTTGTAGCCTACAAAAAGCAGGCGAAGCTTTTCTCCCGGCTTCCAGTTTTGGCCGGCGCCGAGCATCCATTTGAGCTTGGCGAGTTCGACCAGGCCGCTGACCCAGGCTTCCAGGACAAAGTCCATCATTCGGCGGATTCCCCGGCGAGAAAGGCCCGTGTCGGCGCTGCATCGGCCGCGGGCCACTCCTGGTATTTGTACGTGAAGCGATTCTCGCGGCTGAACTTCAACAGCGGGAAGCAGTAGCTGGAGAAGGGCGCCGGCGCGCGCCCCATTTCCGCCACCACCCGCGAATTATCGAACACGGTGTTCCACACCAGATACGGCAAGAACACTTTGAGCAGCGTGGCGACGCCGCCCACTTTTCCCGAGCGATTGGCAAGCGCGTTCACCATGCGCGACGAGGGGCGCTCGAGGCCGGGCATGTAAACGGGCGAGCGCTTGCCC
>JBGQEW010000017.1:0-26504 GCA_041496565.1 Terriglobia bacterium
GGTCCGCCGATTTCTGGTCGGTCAAAATCGAGCTGCTGCCGCTCGCGACCGCAACGTAGCCCAGCGACTTCAGCCGCTCGGCAAGAATCGGATCGATCGTGCTCGTTTGCGCGGACTGGCCCGGCGATTTCGCAGTGTTTTTCTCGATCAATTGCGTGAGCCGCTTCCGCATGCCGTCCGCAATCAGTTTCTTATCGAAAAACAAATTGCGGGTTTCCCGTGGATCGGCGGCAATGTCGTAAAGCTCCGGCTTCGGCGCTTCGATGAATTTGTATTTCCCAACCCGGTTGCCGCGCAGCTCGCTCCAATCGAAATGAATGCGCGGCAGGTACGTCTCCGCGTAAAGCTCCGCGGGCGCTTTATCTTCTTGCCCGCTCATCAGCGCCACCAGGCTGCGGCCCTGCATTTCCTTCGGCGGGTTCACGCCCGCGACGGCAAGAATCGTCGGAGCGATGTCCACCAAGCCCACTGAACTCTGCACCACGCGTGGCGCCAGCGCCCGGCCAGCCGGAAGTTTCAGGATCAGCGGAACATGAAGCGTCGAATCATAAATGAAGAAGCCATGCGTTTTTTCGCCATGCTCGCCCAAGCCTTCGCCATGGTCCGCCGCCACCACGATCAGCGTGCGGTCGTAGAGCTTGTTTTCTTTGAGGTAGCCGAGCAGGCGGCCCACCTGCGCGTCGTCGAATGCGATTTCGCCATCGTAAGGATGCGTGCGGTATTCCGCGCTGTAGGGCGCCAGCGGATGATACGGGAAGTGTGGATCGTACAGGTGAATCCAAAGGAAGAATTGTTTCCGGCCATTCCGCGCGAGCCAGCCCAGGCCGCGATCCACTACTTCATTTCCAGGGCGCTCCATCTCATCAAGGTTCGATTCATTCAGCCGGCTAAAATCAAAATTGCTGTAATAGAAATCGAAGCCGCGGTTCAAGCCGAATCGCGCGTCCAGCACGGCGGAACCAACCACGGCGCCGGTCGCATAGCCTTGCGCATGAAGAATGGTCGCCAGCGTGGCCTGCGAGGGATTCAGCTTGTTGCCGCCGAAATCGTGCATGCCCGTCTGCATGGGATAATTGCCCGTCAAAATCACAGTGTGCGAAGGCAGTGTGATCGGTACCGCGGAATAAGCATTCGCGAAGCGAATTCCCGTCGCCGCCAGTTGGTCGATGTTCGGCGTGTGAATTCGCTGGTAACCGTAACAGCCCAGGTGATCCGCGCGTAGCGTGTCAATGGTGATCAGCAGGACGTTCGGCGCCCCGTTGGCCGCTTGCGTCCAGCGAATGGGCACTGCCAGCAGAGCCAGCGCGAGCATGGAAACGAAGAGCCATTTCTTGGAACGGCTGCGCAAGACCCTTTCGTGGAGTGGAAGGAATCCCGTTGACCCGGAGACAAGAAACTGAAAATTCATTTTATTTTGTGAGCTCTTTGGCATCGTATAGTGCGGTCTCGTGAGTGTCAACGCCGTGACGAAGCAACTTCAAGTCGTTGGACGCTACGCGGCCCCGTCGGTGAGCGCCACAGAAAGGAGCGGTTCAAGGTTCGATGTAGCCGAGCTGAGCGAGCCGGGTGCGGATCTTTTCGGCTTCTTCGGGCGTGTATGAAATTTCTGCGCGGGGTTCGACAAGCCCCAACTCTTCGAGCTTCGCAACAATGCGCGCCGCTGAAGCTTCGGGCGGCTCTTGATGCGCCTCAATCGCCAATTCGGGATGGGGCGGCGGCTCATAGGGGTCGCTGACGCCGGTGAATTGCGGAATCTTGCCCGCCATCGCCTTCTTGTACATGCCTTTGACGTCGCGCGCGATGCAGACTTCGAGCGGCGTGGCGACGTAGATTTCGACAAAATTCTCGATCGTCGCCCGGACATGATCGCGCGTGGCGCAGTAAGGCGAAACCGCCGCCGCGATGGCAATTGCGCCGTGCCTGCTCAGCAAGCTGCACACGAATCCGATGCGACGAATATTTTCGTCGCGATCTTCACGGCTGAAGCCGAGTCCTTTGCTCAAATGAGTGCGCACCACATCGCCATCAAGAATTTCGACGCCACGCCCGCGCCGGCCCAGCTCGGCGGCAACCAGCTCCGCGAGTGTGGATTTCCCCGAGCAGGGAAGCCCCGTGAACCACAACGTGAACCCTCGATTCGACCGCGGCTCCTTCATTTGGTTTGTCCCGCTTCCCGCGCCCGAGGCGGCGCGGCCGCTGCGGCATCGGCGCGGCGATAAGCCTCGCGAAGAATTTCCGCCACTTCCGGCCGGCTGAATTCGACAGGGAGATTTTCGCCGTTGCGCAACATCTCGCGTACTTTCGTTCCGCTAAGGACCAGCCGGTCCTCGGGCCCGTGCGCGCAGGTTTTCTCGGAAGCCATCTGGCCGCACGTGCGGCAATAAAACGTGGCGTCGAAACAAATGGGCGTGATGCCTAGCTCGTCGGGATGAAATTCGAGGAATTTCTTCTGCGCGTCGTAAGGCCCGTAATAATTCCCCACGCCGGCGTGGTCGCGGCCGACGATGAAATGCGTGCATCCGTAGTTCTTCCGTGCGATGGCGTGAAAGATAGCCTCGCGCGGACCCGCGTATCGCATCGCCGCGGGATAAAGGCTCAGCACGGCGCGCCGGCTGGGCAAGTAATTCTTCTTCAACGCCACATAACATTCCAGGCGCACTTCGGCTGGCACATCCTCGCCGCGCGTTTCGCCCACCAGCGGATGAAGCAGCAGGCCGTCCACGGTTTCCAGCGCGCACTTCAAGATGTATTCGTGCGCGCGATGGATCGGGTTGCGCGTCTGGAACGCGACAATCGAATTCCATCCCCGATGTTCGAACAGATAGCGCGTCTCTTTCGGATCGAGGATGTACTGGGCGAAAGCGCCGCGGTTAGGGCGCTCGAGCAATTGAATTTGCCCGGCGACGCACCGATCTCCCGCGCTTTGGAGATACCGGACCCCGGGATGCTCATCGCTCGTGGTCAGCAGGGTGAGCTGTGCTTCGCGCTCGCGATCGAACGGAAAGATTTCGCTCACCGCGAGCGTGCCTACGACTTGGCCTTGCGCGTCGGTGAGCGCAACTTCTTCGGCCCGGCCAAGTTGCTTCGCTCGTTCTTCCGTTACCGCCAGCGTCACGGGAACGGTCCAGGGCAGGGTGTTCGCCAAGCGCTCATGGAGCAGGACGCTTTCATAGTCGCGCCGGCCCATGAATCCTTCGAGCGGTGAAAACGCGCCCACGGCGATCTGCTCCAGATCGCAGAGCTGCCGGTTATTCAGCTCGATGCGCGGGAGATTCTGCGCGCGAGCGAGCGCGGCTTCGCGTGCCGCGCCTTCGAGAACCCGGTTGATCAGTTTGCCGCCGTGTGGTCGATTGGAGGGCACGGTTCAGAGGGTTCCTGAGAGAATCATTCGCGTCCGCTCCACGTTCGGAATTGGCGGATGGATTCGAGGTCCTTGCGCGCGTCTCCGGAGTAGCGCACGGCCCGGTCGTCCCAATAAACGTCGGCGACGGGCTTCATGCCGCCGGTCTTGTAGTCCGAGTTGCAATTGACCTCGTCGTGTACCACTCGGTGCTGCGCCAGATATTCCCGAATTTCTTCCTCGCCGCGCGTCGTGTGAATCACAATCTTCCATCCTTCGGAGTGCAGCGTTCGCAGCGTCTCGACCACATCGGCACGGGGCGCCCCAAGCACGCCGCGGCCTTGCCAACCGTCATATTCCGCAATCACACCGTCGAAATCGACGGCAATCGTCCGCCGGGACCCATTCCGCTTGTACGCCATCATGTCTTGTTATGCCGCGAAACAATCCACCCCTTGGATTCGCACGCAGTAGTTTAGCATCGCATTGCGCGGCAAAACAACGCGCTGGCCGGGCCGACCCGCAGGAAGACGATGGATCCGCGCCGGAACACTTGAGCATAGCTCCGTCCAGCGGCAGGACGCACAGTTCCGCAACTCTACGTGAGGAAACTCTTATCGAGCCTTAGAATCGGATCTCCGGCTGGCGACTCACAAACGAAACAAAGAGCTTTGTCTCTGCAATTCCTAAGGGAACAAGCAAGCTGCCGACAAGGAGCAACTCGCGAGCCTCAGCATGCCGAATTGTTTCAGCAACCAAGATGATCGTCGCCAGAAGTAACAACGCAAGAGAGATCCCCCGGTGAAATCGGCTGAGTTCGGATTCGACCCACGAGTCCAGACGGCTCTCCAGGAGGCGGCCCTCGTCGGAGTCGGTGCAGTTGTTCTTGAGGGAGCAGGCGTTGCATGCGTCCGCCGGTGCGCGGTAGCGTGCAATGCGGCGTTCGTAGTCCACCTCGAGACGGGTCAATTGCCGGCCCGCCGGGCATTCCCAAAGATCCATATTCCGCAGATAGACAAATCCGGAGTTTCGGTAGTGTTCCGATCGCTGATGAGAATGACGGGCCAGGAGCTCAAGGACAACCGCCACCCCAACCAGAAAGATCGCGTAGCCCGCGGCGAGGACTACCTCAACATGGACGCCGGAAATCATGCATCGGATCTCTTTACTTCCACAATTTCAGTGAACAATACATCGCGCGGTTCTTCAAGCGTGGTTCGAGGTTTCATGTGACGCACACCGAGCCAGGTAAGGTAGAGGACAGGTAGGGTCCCGCCGAGAATGAAAAGTGTATCCCCAGGGAGGCGCAGCCACTCCAGCAAAGCGTTTGTACGATTCGAGAGGAACTCAAGGGACCGCGCGTCGAAATATCCGACGCTGACTGAGTGATAGAGCTGGAGCACGCCCAGCGGAAACAATGTCGCAAATACCATCCATGCGAGCCCGAGGTTCAGCGACCAAAAACTGATCTTCGCAGCCCGCTCGTTCCAACGATTCTCGGGTACCATGTACCTCACGCAAAACAGGGCCAACCCCACGGCGAGCATCCCGTACACTCCCATCATCGCCGCGTGTCCGTGATTCGCCGTAAGAGCGGTGCCGATCTCGTAATAGGAGACAATGGGAAGGTTGATCAAGAAGCCGAAAATACCTGCCCCAAGAAAGTTCCAAAAACCCACCGATGCGAGAAACATCACCGCCCAATAATGAGGAAACGGCGTGCGTGACTTCGCACCCTGCTGCGCCCCGAGCTGGAGAAAGCTCCATGCTTCGAGCGTTAGGAACGTCAGTGGAATTACCTCGGCCGCAGAGAAAAACGCCCCCAGCGCCATATGCACAGATGGTTCCCCTGAGAAATAAAGATGGTGCATGGTGCCGACCACGCCGCCAGCGGAATACAGCAGGATGTCCAGATAAACCATCGTCAAGGCAACTCGTTCATGCACAACCCCGAGAAGCACGAAGATGTAGGCGACCATGATGGTGGTAAAGAGCTCAAGAAAGTCTTCCACCCACAAATGAACTACCCAGAAGCGCCAAAAATCCGTCGTGGTGAAATGTGAGTCCGTGCGGGCAAGTAAACCAACGGCATAGAATGCGGGAATGGAAAGCGCTGAATAAAAGAACAGCCAGGGCATGTTGCCCATGTGCTCTGCGTCCAGCTTGCCGCGAAGACCTCGGAACAGAATGATCACCCAGAAAACCAGACCGGCCGTCAACAGAATTTGCCAGAAGCGGCCAAGGTCCAGGTACTCGAAACCCTGGTTTCCGAACCAGGACCACCCCTTTTGAATCCAGCCGCGAATTCCTGCATATTCGCCGAATAGACTTCCGAAAACGACCATCGCCAAAGCTACCAGGAGCGCATAGGAAAGCCAGTTCTGTCGGCGTGGCTCTCGTCCGGTAATCATCGGAGCGAGGAAAATGCCCGCGGCAAGGAAAGACGTAGCGACCCAGAAAATCGCAAGCTGCAAATGCCAGGTGCGCGCAACATTAAATGGCAGGATGCGCGCGAGGTCAAAACCAAAAAAATTGGCAATTTCAGCGCGATAGTGCTGTGTGGCGCCTCCCAAAAGCGCTTGTAGGAAAAAGAGCAGTGCCATAACCAGGAAGAACCAAGCGCACGATCTCTGCGCGGGTGTCAACGCCACTTCGTCAGGCGCACGAAACGAAACGTGCCGGTCTTCCCGACCGTGCCAGCCCAAGAAATTCCACCGGCCAAATGCCGCCAGCAAAAGCCCGATGCCGCCCAGCAGAGCGATCAGGGAGATGACGCTCCAAACGACCGCCTCGGCAGTGGCATGATTTTCAACCAATGGTTCGGGGGGCCAGTTATTCGTGTAGGAGTAATTGAGATGCGGACGCAATGTGGAAGCTGCCCAAGCGGACCAGCTAAAGAACGCGGTCAGCTGTCGGAGCTGTTGCGGGTCTGATATCGCACCGGGTCGCAAACCGTACTTGGTCGTGGGGTTTCCAAAGAAATCGGCATAGTAGGAATCGAGCTGCTCGAACGCCTCAGTCTGTGCGGCCGTGTACGCGACTACATCGGTGGCGCTATCATACCGATTCGTTTTGAAGTCGGCAATCGTCTGCTGCTTGGCTGCTTCCGAAGACGCGCCACCATAGTGATCAATGGCGATCAGGGCGGCGCGATGGAGATAGTCTGCAGTGAAGTCGGGACCGAGATAGGCGCCATGTCCAAAGATCGAACCGTATTCCATAAGTCCGTTGCGGAGAAACACTTCCTGGCCGGCAATTACATCCGCTCCCGTGAAGAGGACTTGTCCGCTCGGGTTGACGAACCGCGTGGGGATCGGCGGCTCGTCAGTGTAGGTTCGATATGCGAGCATGCCGAGAATAAGAAAGCCGGATAAGACCACGATCACAATCGCCTGGATCCAGCCCTTCGATATCAACAGACCCCGCTTGGTGGATTCACCCATGGTTTCACCGCTTTTCTCCGGCGCACTTAAGCACCCGGCGTCTTTGGAATCATAAGATACCAGATTTACTGTCATTGGATTTTCTGATTCAACTGAGCGCCCGGGACCGGCGTGTGGCTCCACTGCCCAGAGGAAAAGCTTGTTGCCGCCACTGGCGGATTCCGTGAGAAAATGGCGCTCGGTCGCGACGCGCGCGCCGCGACCGAGCAGGGCATCGAATATGGCACACAAGATCTGTGTCCTGGGGCTGGATTGCGCCGCTCCGGAGGTCGTCCTCGGCGACGCACGCCTGAAAAATATCCGCCGCCTGATGTCCCGCGGCACGTATGGTCGCCTGGAGAGCGTGATCCCGCCGATCACGGTGCCGGCATGGATGTGCCTCTCGACCAGCCAGGACCCCGGCTCGCTCGGTATTTACGGCTTCCGCAACCGCAAGGACTACAGCTATAGCGGCCTGGGATTCGTCACGTCGGCTTCAATCAAGGAGTCCGCCATTTGGGATTACCTGGGCCGCGCCGGGAAGAAATCCGTCGTCATCGGCGTGCCTCCCGGGTATCCGCCGCCGCCGATCAACGGCGTGAGGATTAGTTGCTTCCTCACTCCCGACCCGACGCAGGACGAATACGTCTATCCAGCGAGCTACATGGCAAAGATCAAGAAGCTCGTCGGCGATTATCCGACCGATGTGAAGGGCTTCCGCACAGACGATAAGGCGTGGCTCAAGAAAGAAATTTTCGAGATGAGCCGGAAGCAGTGGAAGGTGGTCCACTGGCTGCTGAAGGAGCAGGAGTGGGACTATTTCCATTACGTGGACATCGGCCTCGATCGCGTCCATCACGGCTTCTGGGGCCATTTTGACAAGGGCCATCGCAACTACGTCCCCGGCAACCCATTTGAAAACGTGATTCCGGAATACTACGCGTGGCTCGATGAGCAAATCGGCCAGGCGCTGGATTTGCTCGACGACGAGACAATCGTCTTGATTGTCTCCGACCACGGCGCGCAGCGGCTCGACGGCGGCTTCGCCGTGAACGAATGGCTGATTCACGAAGGCCTGCTGGTCGTGGACGAATTCCCGGCGCAGTTGACGCCGTTTGATAAGTTGAATGTGAACTGGGCGAAAACGAAAGTGTGGAGCGAAGGCGGCTACTACGCGCGCGTTTTCTTCAACGTACGCGGACGCGAGCCGCAGGGAATCATCTCCCCGGCAGAATACGAATCATTTCAGGATGAGATGAAAGCGAAGTTCGAGGCGCTGCTCGATGATCGGGGCGCGCCGCTCAATTCACTTGTCTTCAAGCCGAAGGAGATTTATCACACCGCTCGGAACGTGGCGCCAGACCTGATCGTGCACTTCGGCGGACTCTACTGGCGCTCGATCGGAAGTGTGGGCCACGGACGATTCCACGTCCAGGAAAACGATACGGGGCCGGACGCCTGCAATCACGCTCAGTTTGGCGTGTTTGTTCTTGCGGCTCCGGGCAGTCCCCTTTGCGGCGAATATCAGGGCGCGAAGCTGCTCGATTTGGCGCCGACCCTGTTCGACCTCGCCGGCTATGAAATTCCGGCCGCCATGCAAGGCCGCTCGCTCGTCGCGGCCGCCCAACAGAAGAAATCAGCGAACAGCTAAGAAGCACGGCCGTGCAGACGCGAGTCTTGACCCTGCCGGTTTCGTCAATCTGAAGCCTGCCTCTTCAGAGGCGGGGCAGTCGTGAGTCGAAAGCTCCGGGTTTGAAGTCCCAGGCTACTCTTCCTCAATTCGTCGGGTGAATTTTCCAGCGTTTGCCGTCCATGTGGGGCGGCGTGGGCATGCCGAAAACGTCCAGGATAGTGGGCGCAACATCCACGATAGCGGGATTTTCGGCGGCAATTTTCCAATTCGAAAAAAGCACGCCCGGCACCAGGTCCGCATCCACGCAGTGGTCGCCGCTCCAGGCTTTCGTATTGTCTTCGAAGATTTTCTCGGTGACGCGTCCTTGCGCCGAATCCCACGACACCCGATAGCCTTCGCCGAATCCGACGATCACATCGGGCGCATTCTCAACGTAAGGGCCTGAATAGGCAACGCCGCGATCGTGGACTTGCGTAATCGCCACGCGGCCGGACTGCCCATCCTCCAAGCCCTGCAATTTCTCGCAAAGTTCGCGCCGCAAGTCGCGGGCTTCTTTGCCTTCGTTCACGATCCCGGACCGCTCGCGGCCCTTCTGATTCAGAAAAATTCCGTTCAATCCCAGCGCGTAAGCTCGAGTCCGCTCCCAATCCACATTCGCAAACCAGTCGCCGCCTTTTTGGCCGTCCTTCAGCGCCAAATAGCCGTTTTGGTGCAGCCAATTGTTCACGCTGACTCCGCGCTGGAAGGATTGAAAACCGTGGTCGGAGAGGACCAGCATGAGCGAATCCTTGCCCGCGGCTTCGATCGCTCGGCCCACCAGGGCATCCATGCGTCGATAGAGTTCCTCAATGATGCCGGCTGATTCCGCCGTGACGCCGGTGGCGCGCGCCGCGGGATGGTCCCGCTCCAAGTAGCGCCAGAACATGTGCTGCACGCGGTCGGTGATGTCGAAAACGCAGACGCACACGCCTTGCGAAGTTTTCTCGAGCGCATCGAAAAACATCCGCTCGCGCTCCTCGTGGATCAGATAGCACTGTTCGAGGAACGCCGCGTCGCTGATGAAGCCGTCGTTCAGCGCCCACGTATCCTCGGCCAGGCCCAGCGTCGCATAGAGTCCCTGCAGCTTCGCGAGATATACGGAATAAATCAGCGGATGCGAAATCGGTAAGGCCGGCTTTGCGGGATCGATGTTCACGGGCGTGCAGTAGATTTCGAGGTCCGGCCGCGTCTCTTTCAAGTAGAAGCGGCTGATCCCGCGGACGCGGATTCCCAGGCCGGCCTTGAATCGGATCTCCGCCCATTCCGAATACTCGCCCTTGCGCAATCGAATGTGCTGCTTGCCGATCTTGATTTCCGCGCCTTCGCCGCTCGCATCGAGCCGCACGGTGAACGGTGCACGCAGTTCCTTTTTCTCTTTTCTCAGCAGCGTGTTTTCGGGGCCAGGAATGTAGGAGCGGAAAAGCGCACCGTCCTTCTCGATCGGCACCCAGACGCCCTGGGTGTTCTCTTTGGCGCTCAGGTCGCGCGTCGTGTGAAAGGAAAATGTACCCTGGCTTCCTTTGACGTCCGGCACGCACATGCCGGAGAGCAATACGCCTGAAAATTTCTCCGGCGGAAACGTGATCGGCACGCGGATCACCGAACAGAACACTCCCGCATCCGCAAGAAAGTGCCAGAACGGCTTCGCCTTGCGCAGTTGCTTGATCTGCGGCCGTCCGAGCGGCACGTTGTATTTGCCGATCTGCACGCTCCTGCGCGGACCCTCGATTTGCGCGGAAGAAAGATACGGAAGGTAGTGCTTTCGGTCGGGCGCGAGAAAATCATAGATGTTGTGTTTGCCGGGATTCACGCCGGTCAGAAAGGATGACCACGCCACCGGAGAAATCGGCGGCACCGTGGTCGCGAGAGGCAGAAACGTCCCCTGTTCGCGCAGCTTTGCGAGGTTCGGCATCTTCCCTTGTTCCATGAACCGCGTGGCGAGCTTCGGGTCCATGCCGTCGAAGCCGATGATCACCGCCCGCTTCACGCGCGCCTTTTGATACGCGTGCCGGCGGCGCACCAGCCGGAAAATCTGCCGTACGGGCCACGTGACAAACGCGACCAGGGAATACAGAAACGCGAGAAAGAGTGTGAGAAATGACGAGAGCACTGCGAATCCCGCGCCCGGGCCGACGTAAGCGTGCGCGGGAACGGGGCAAGCCAGCACGAGAATCAGCAAGGCGAGCGCGGCGGCAAAAAAACTCCACATTCGATCACGGGTGATTCCGATCGCACCCGCGTCCGTCATATCTCGACTCCGAATACGCCTTTCAGGGCAAATCCTGCGGCCAGCGACAAAACCAAATAGACGATCATCCAATCAATCGCGAAGCCCCAGAGATGAAAATCGCGCGCCGGATACTGCACCTCGATCGATTCAATCGGGGCGTTCTGCGGGAGCTGCGCTTCACTCGGATTCAGCAATTGATTCAGCCAGCCCGCGCGAGATCGTTCCGGAGAGATCCGCACCAATTGGTTCGAGACGGCGATTTCCTTCGAAAACGGCGCGCCTGCAACCAGGACGGCAACCGAGAATGCCCCGGGTCGTTTGGCTTGCAGCCGCCAGTCCGCTTCTTTCTCTTCCGGAATGCGCATCAGCGGCGCCGTCACTGTCAATCCTTCGGGTACCTGCAGATCCACTTGCTCGAGCGCGGCGCTATCAGTCACTTTCGCCTTCAACAGAAAATCATCGCCGACGCGATTCGGCGTCCACGCGAAAAAGCTTTCCAGCTGCACAATGACCACCAGCAGCGGAATCGCCATCAACGCGAGGGGCCGGAGCGCGAGGCGGAGATAATTCGCCACCCCGAGAAGCAGGCGCAGGTAGGCGCGCAGGACGGCGCGCAACTGCTCTTGAAACAAGCGGACTTCGAGCACGTGCGCTTCGAGCTTGTCCTTCGCGCGGCGAATGGCTGGCTGGTTCGACGCGTAACGAAAAAAGAACAATAATAAAATCGCCGTCGCCAGAGAAATCAGCGCCAGGGGAACAATGGGGCGCGAGGAATGGAACGGCCGCAGGGCAAAATCAAATAAGTGATTGACGGGGACCAGAATTGACCTCATCGCCCTCGTTTCATGCCCGCGTTGAGTTTGAATTTCACATCGGTGGGAACTGGCCCTATTCGATGTATCCAAGACCCTGGAGCCGCTTCTTCACTTGCTCGGTGGAGTCGCCCTTATCCTCGCCGGGCACTTCGCGCCGCGCGATTTCTTTCTCCAGCACGTGGGTCACGAATTCATCGGGCGAGGCGTACCCCGCCGCCGCGGCGCACTTCTTCACTTTCTCGAATAGCTCATCGTCAATCTTGATTCGATTGCCGAACATGCCGTCCCCCTTGAAATCGTCTGAGGGACGAAGATTAGCATTCCTCCGCAGCACCGCAAGTTTTTTCTCGCCGCCAGGCTTTCTGTACGCTCACGACCGCAATGAGCGTGGCTTCGCACACTTTCAAAGCGCCGTAAGCCCCTCAAACTGCTTGACCTTGCCGCACCGCAGGTAGAGCATAGAAACAATCTGGGATTGCGAGTAACCGGACGGCTGCGGCGTACATCACATAAGCTGGAAAGCGTCCCCGACGGGAGGTGCCTATGCGGCGCTGGAATCTCCTTTCGATCATGATCGGTCTCGTGCTGTCTGCTCTGGGCGCGGCTTCGGTGCCTGCGCGAGCGGATGACTACAGTCACGCCCGAATCGTTCGGCTGAGTCTTGTCCAGGGGGACGTGCAGATCACCCAAACGGATGAGCAGGGTTGGGAACCGGCCATCGCCAACATGCCCATCCAGCAGGGCTACTCGATTGGGGCCAACAACGGCCGTGCGGAAGTCGAATTCGAGAACGGCGCCACCGCGTACATTGCGGAGAACACGGTAGTCCAGTTCACCGAGCTTGCGCTTTTTGAGGGTGGCCGCATTACGCGCCTCACGCTGATGCAGGGCACCGCGACTTTTTATGCGAATCCACGGAGCGCCGATTCGTTCGCGATCCTCACTCCGCAGTTGACCGTCACGCTCTCCGGACGGGCGCAGGTCCGCGTGGACCTCTCGAACGACGGCAGCTCGGTCACCGTCGAGCAGGGTGAAGTAAGCGTGGACACATCTTCGGGGACCCAACTGGTGAGCAAGGGCAGCACGCTTACCAGCAGCACCGCCGGCGACATCCAAATGGCGCGCAATCGCGCCACCGATGATTGGGATCGTTGGGTCAGCTCCAACGGCAACCAGGCCAGTTACACAAGCTCCGCCGCAAACCAGTACGCCAACGCGCCGTTTCAATACGGCATGTCGGATTTGTCCGCCTACGGCTCCTGGGGCTACTACCCGGACTATGGCTACCTTTGGCGGCCCTTGGGGTATGGCAATGGTTGGGCGCCGTTCTGCGACGGTCAGTGGATTTACTATCGCGGCCTGGGATGGACGTGGGTCAGCTTCGAACCTTGGGGGTGGGTGCCCTATCACTTCGGGAATTGGGTATTCATAGGTGGGGGCTGGGCGTGGCTTCCTGGCGGCTTCAATAACTGGCGGGCGGCGCCGGTTCGTTTTCTCCGGGTCGGCAACCGAATTGGATGGGCACCGATTCAACCTGAGGCATTTGCTGGCAGACAATCGAACATTTCGGCTCCCATCGTTGTCGGATCATCGCATGACCTTGGCGGGCGCGGCTCCAATCGCATCGTGGACAACGTGCGAGAGATCGAGCGTGCGCACGTCGTGACGGATGCTCCGCCGCCGCTCGGCAGAGGTCCACGAGCTCCTCACTCTACCGGTCCCGCCCCGGCGCCGCGACCTGCTGGGTTGCCTTCGGCGAATGTGGTCGGAGGTGTGAAGGTGATACTGACAACGCCGCGGCCGATCCCGAACACCGACCAGCCTCATCCCGCAATTGTGTTCGATCCTGCGGAATACCGTTATGTGGGTGTTGGGCCGACTCCCGTCCAGACTGAAAATCCGCCCGTTCCGGGTGGTCCGGCAAAGGTCCAAGCTCCGCACGCGCCCGACCCGCTGGTTCGCTCGGTTCCGGCCCCATCGCCACGCGTGACTCCCACGCCTCCGGTACGGCCTGCTTCAGCCGCGCCGGCGCCACGACCGATCCCTACTCCGCCCGTGAGAGTCGCGCCGCCACCGCATTCAACTTCGCCGCATCCTCCATCGCCGGCGCCTCAAGTTTCGACACCGCGATCCTCTCCGCCACGCTCGGCGCCCCAGCCGCCACCGCACTCGAGTGGCCCAGGCCGTCCGCGATAGAGGGAAGCGAGCGGGCGCAGGATCATGTCAGGTCGCCGAGGCATGCAGTTCGATTGCTACTCGACAACGATTCCAGCGTAGCCGACAACTTCGTTTCGGTCGTTATTGATGTCGCCCGAAGTCGCGTAGCGGATCAGCTCGGCGCGGGTTGCGCCGAGGGCGCGCGCGGCCACGAGCAGTGTGGTAACCGGCCCGTAACCGCACATGCTGATCTCTTCGCGTTGCACGGTGTCGTAGAGCCCGCGGGGATCGAGCGCGAGAATTTGATCGATCGCCTTGTGGTCCTTGATTCGCGTCACCTCGTCGCTCTCGTAGTGGTTCATGTCTGAGCTCGCCATCACCAGCACCGGCTCCGCCTCCTCGGCCACCACTTGAGCGACGGCGCGGCCAAGTGACTCGAACGCCTCGAAGCGCGACGTACCCAGCACAATCGGGACAAAAGTGAAATCTCCGATCAGCTCCTGCAAGAACGGCAACTGAACCTCCAGGGAATGTTCCTGCCGGTGGGCGACGGCATCTTCACGCAGGAGCGGGCAGGCGCGCGCGAGCTTTCCAGCAAGGGCGCTGTCAATTTTCGCGTCGCCGAGCGGCGTGCGCCACGATCCCTTCGATAGAATCGCCACCGCCTCGCCCTTCGGATAGTGGCGCGGGCCGATCAAAATGAGCCGTGAAGGCAGCCGCAGCTTTCGAAACACGGCTCCGGCCACGTGCCCGGAATACATGTAGCCCGCATGGGGAACCACGCAGCCGCGAGCCTCCACTTTTTTCTCGTCGCGGCCTTCCGTGAATCGTTCCACCTGCTGGCTGAGTTCGTGCGGGTCCGCGGGATAGAAGCGTCCGGAAACGGCGGGCTGGCGAACCATGGAGTCCATGGCCGTGCCTCAGAGGGAACTCAATTCATGCTCGGCGCTATTTCGATGGCTTGCCCTTGATCTCGAGCGCCACATCCTGCCCGGGCTGGTAATGAATCTCGACCTTGTCGCCGTATTGATAGCCGCCCTTCGCGATGATCTTGTCCATTTGTTCCTTCACCTTGGGCGAATACGTGAAGGTGTGTATGAAGCGCGAATCTTTGGGGTCGCGAACGATGATGGAAATCGCGTCGGCGTGCAGAACCTCGCCCTTGAATTTCGCGAATTGCGGCTTACGGGGACTGGCATTGATGTGAATCGAAGGCCCGATGGTCACCTGCGCACGCGCAGCCGTCGCACCGGCCGCCAATCCCGCGGCCAACGCGAGCGCCGCAACAACTTTAGAGCTCTTCATCAAGCGAAATCTTCAGCGACTTCAGAAACTTCACGTCCTGAGGAGTGATTTCCAGCTTTGCCGTCGCGTCGTCACCATCCAGGATTTCTTCGTCCACGCGGATGTGCAGGGACTCCAGGAAGTTGCGATCCTGGTGAGTCATCTTCGACGGTTCGAGCTGGCGCCGCGCCAGGCCGATCGTCGCATCGAGCTTCAGCACGATGTCATAGCCGGCAGTGCGCACGCCCGCAATGGCCTCGGCAATGCGCTCGGAATCCGACACGGTGTCGTTGATCGCGTGCCCGAGCTCACGCAGCAACTGCTTGAGCTGATCGTCCAGTTGCACGACCGTCACCTCCCTCTGCGGGGGCTTTCTTCCCTGATTCTATGGCGCACGTCCTTCCGATACAAGCCCTTGCTGATTTCCAGCGCGCCTTCGGGTTACCCCTCCGGGCTTTGCGTTCAACCCGGCCATCCTGTGCCGCTCCCGTTTGTACTAGAATCGGGATTGGCCATGACCTCTTCCTCGCCATCGGCGAAACCGGCCGCCGGCTTCCTGCGAACGCTCTGGCGGATCGCGCGACAGCTCTTCCACGAAATCACGGGGGCGGCGTTCGCAACTTTCGCCGTTGCCTGGGGCCTTTCGGCCTGGCGGGATTGGCGGCAAGGCATGTCCACTTGGCTGATTATCTTGGCGGCTGCCTTCACGCTCATGATGACGTTGTTCGCCGTGGCGGCGTTCTGCGATGCGCGCCGCGTCCGATGAAAATGCCCGATAAATCCGGCAAACACGAAAGTCCGGAGGAACGCATGCCGCGGCCGGCGGCGACTTCGAGCATTCCGCTCGAGGTTGTCTGCACGCCCGAAAATCTCCGAGGCCGTGACCCGGATCACGATCTTGGCTTCCCCGGAGAATTCCCCTTTACGCGCGGCGCCTATCCCACGATGTACCGCGGCCGGCTGTGGACCATGAGGCAATATGCAGGCTTCGGCACTGCGGTCGAATCGAACCAGCGCTATCGGTATCTGCTCAGCCAGGGCCAGACGGGCCTCTCGGTTGCGTTTGACCTGCCGACGCAAATCGGCCTCGATTCCGATCATTCACTCGCGCACGGCGAAGTCGGCAAGGTGGGCGTGGCGATTGACTCGCTCGAAGACATGGAAACACTGTTCCAGGGCATTCCGCTCGACCACGTTTCCACATCGATGACGATCAACTCGACGGCGGCGATTCTCCTCGCCCTCTACGTGGCCGTGGCCAAGAAGCAGGGCGCCAACCTGAAGCGGCTTTCGGGCACGGTGCAGAACGACATCCTGAAGGAGTACATCGCGCGAGGAACCTACATCTACCCCGTGCGGCCGGCCATGCGCGTCGTCACGGACATTTTCGCCTGGTGCCGCACCGATCTGCCCAACTGGAACGCGATTTCGATTTCCGGCTACCACATCCGTGAAGCCGGCTCTACCGAAGTGCAGGAGGTGGCGTTCACTCTCGCCGACGCCATTGCCTATGTCGAAGCCGCCATCGCCGCCGGGCTGAAGGTGGACGAGTTTGCGCCGCAGCTTTCGTTTTTCTTCAACTCGCACAATACGTTTCTCGAGCAGGTGGCCAAGTTCCGCGCCGCGCGGCGGCTATGGGCGAAGCTGATGCGCGACCGCTTCCATGCCAGGGATGCGCGTTCGATGATGCTGCGCTTCCACGCGCAGACGGCCGGCTCAGCGCTGACCGCGCAGCAGCCGGAGAATAATATCGTGCGCGTCGCGCTCCAGGCCCTCGCCGCCGTTCTCGGCGGTTGCCAGTCGCTGCACGCCAATGGGCTCGACGAAGCCCTCGCGCTCCCCACCGAAATGGCGGCTCAGATCGCGCTCCGCACGCAGCAGATTCTCGCCTTCGAGAGCGGCGTCGTGAACACGGCGGATCCCGTTGGCGGCTCCTATGCGATCGAGAGCCTGACAAACGCAATCGAGTGCGGCGCGGAAGATTACATCCGCAAAATCGACGCCATGGGCGGAATGCTGCGCGCCATCGAAGCAGGCTACGTGCAATCGGAAATACAGAAAGCGGCCTACGAGTATCAGCAGGCCGTCGAACGCGGCGATCAGGTGATCGTCGGCGTAAATCGATTCACCAGTGAAGCAGAAAAGCCGATTCCCACGCTGCGGCTCGATCCGGAAATCGAGCGATCCCAGGTGGGCCGCCTCAAGGCTTTGCGCGCGCGCCGCGATCCGGCCAAGGCACGGGCGGCGCTCGCCGAAGTGGAGCGGCGCGCCGGCGGCGCGGAAAACTTAATGCCGGCAATCCTCGCTGCGGTCGAAGCCCTTGCGACCATCGGCGAAATTTCCGATGCGCTTCGCCGCACCTTTGGCGAATACCAGGAATCCGTCGTCCTCTAATTCCCCGGCCCTCTGCGTCTCCGCGTTTTCCCGTTCACAAGGAGTGCAACTTTTCCCGGCTCGCGGTGTTCTTATAAAGTGAAAGGGTACCTTTCCAGGTAGAGGCGCCCGGGAGAACAGCATGAGTTCATGGCATTCCAGGCTCTTGGCAACGCTCTTGACGCTCGTGGCGGTTCTGGCCGTGGCCTTCCCCGTGAGCGCATCCGGCTCGCGATATCATCATCATCGCCATCACCGTCACCATCACCACCGCAGATAAGAACAGCTCTGCCCCTGCGACTTGCATAATATTCGCGGTCGCGCCCTCACGACTTGCACTTTCCCGCGCCGCCGTGACCGAAATGTTTTTTCCGCCTCCCCTGTGCTCTCCGCGCCCTCTGTGTTAAGTTTTTGTTCGCCCTGAACTAGGCAATCATGCCGCAAACGAAGAACACTTCTGACGGCGAGATCCACTGGCCCAGGAAAGTAAAGACGCCAGCGGAAGCGGTGCGCTTTATCAATGCCGCAGGCTACTGCCTGCTGTTCCCCATCAAGAATCTTCCGCTTCCCTCGCTCTACCACGCCGTGAAAGGCGCCAAGCCTCCGCGAAATCTCGCCTGGGACACCGAAGTCGAAAAGCTTTGGGGCTGGAAGGACGAGCTTGGCAGGCGGCGCCGTGCCTACTACGGCAAATACTTTCGCGGGCGCGGCACGTTTATTTCGCTCGAGTTTTTGCCGCATTTCCTCGCCATGCGCGGAAGCCCGCTGGCGCCAGGCGAATGCAATCGTTTCTATGCCGCCGGACAAATCAGCGACGACGGGCGCACCATTTGGGAAGCGCTGGCTAAGCACGGGCCGCGTGCCACGCTCGAGCTGCGCCACGCCTGCAAGATGGATTCGACACGCGGCAACCTCCGCTTCAAGCGCGCGATGCTCGATTTGCAGTGTTTGTTGGCGATCGTTCACTTCGGCACCGAGCAAGAGACTGCTGCCTGGGCCTCCGGGCGATTCGAGCTGACCTGCCGTGCGTTCCCCGAAGCGGTGAAAAAAGCGCGTGAAATTGCGCCCGAAACTGCCCGCGCCGCGATCGCCGCAAAATATCTGGAATGGCATCCGAACGTCGAGCCGGCGCGCCTCGGAAGGCTGTTCGGCTGGTCAAAGGCGGAAGCAGTGGCGCTGTGTTCCTGATGAAACTGATACTCGCATCCGGATCGCCGCGGCGCGCAGAAGTCCTGCGCAATGCGGGCTTCGCTTTCGAGGTTGCCGCAACGCGTGTGGATGAAACTCGTCAAGCGAAAGAGGACGCGAGCGCCTACATTCGGCGGCTGGCCGAAGCGAAAGCGCGCGCCGCGGGGGCGTGCGTGGATGCCGACGCGCTTGTAATCGGCGCCGATACGGTCGTCGTTGTTGACGGGCTCGTTCTGGGCAAGCCTACGGCCGCCGAGGAGGCCCGGCAAATGCTCGCGCGCCTCGCGGGCCGCGCGCACGAAGTGCTCACCGGTCTCGCCGTCATTCGCACACCCGGCGGCCAAGCGCGAATCGAACAGGAGTGCACGCGAGTCACGTTCGCGCCCGTAAGGACGAAGGAGATCGAGGAGTACATCGCCAGCGGCGAGCCGTTCGACAAGGCGGGCGCCTACGCGATTCAGGGGCTCGGCGGGCGATTTGTCACGCGTGTCGAAGGTTGCTACTTCAACGTCGTGGGATTGCCGCTGGCGCGGCTCTACCGCCTCCTGCGCGAGCTCGGCTGGCCGGGGAACGCTTCATAGATCTTCGATGCGCAGCTGCGTGTCCGCTGCCTTCCAAGCAGTCATGAACTCCCGTCGTATCCAGTCGGCATCGGCGCCCTTTTTCTGCGCCAGTAAACTCTGCCACAAGCCGAAGAGCGAGCGGCCGTTGCGCGGGTTGCGGTCGAGATCGGCGCGGAACATTTTCTCCGCCTCCCCGAATTGCCCATCGCGAAAAAGCGCGCCGCCGAGCGATTCCCGCACCGGATAATACCAGTCGGGGGGCTCGTCATAAGCGACCCCATCTTGAAATTGCGCCGCCTTGCGCCAGGGAGCGATGGCGGCCTTGCGATCGCCGGCGGCCTCCGCGATTCGTGCATCGAGCATTGCTTCGGCAAGCTCGAGAATCGTTTTCGCCCTGCTGTTCCCCATCGGAGTGTCCGCGGGCATGGTTGCCGCGACCTCGGTGAATGCTTTGCGCTCGGCCTCGGCATTCTTACGGTCACCGGTCGCAGCGTAGGCGATCCCGCGCGCAAAATGCCACATCGAAGTCTCGTATTGCATTCCGGCGGCGGGCTGTGGCCGGGCGAGAATGTCGCTCCAGCGGTCGAACCGCAACAGGATAAACGTGGGCACGGTCAGGAAAGCTTGTGCCATCCACGTCGGCATCTCCCCAGCGTGCGGAGCGACATGCGCCGCAAGTTCATCCGCGGCCTTTTTCGCATCCTCGAACCTCCCTTGCTGCGCGTAGGCATAGGCCAGGAAATGGTAGTTGTGGCTCAGGTACATCATTGGGTACATGCCCTGCTCATGAGTGGCGGCAAGGTAGGCTTGGTCGGCAGCCACGGCAGCTTCATTGCTGGTCGCAGCGGCCGCGTAGTCCCCCGTCCGATAGTAGATGTGCGCCGGCATGTGAACCAGGTGGCCTGCGCCCGGCACCAGCGTCTGCAGGCGCTCGGCACTCGGCAGGGCGCGCTCTGGGTGCGGTGAAGCCTCGACCGCGTGGACATAATAGTGATTCGCGCCGACGTGGTCCGGGTCGCGCTTCAAGACGGATTCGAGCACCGTAATGATTTCTTCGGTGCCCGGCGCTGGCGCCCCTTCAAAAGTCCAGAGTTGCCAGGGACGCAAATCCATCAAAGCTTCCGCATAGATCGTGGCGGCGTCCAGGTCGTCGGGATAATGCTTGGAGACTTCCCCCATCGCCTTCGCATAGTTCTGCGCGAGCTTTTTGAAATCCGGTTTGGGATCATTCGAATAGCGCGCCGCGAGAGCGTCAATGTAAGCTCGCTCGTTTTCGGGACCGGCAGCCGCAAGGGTTTTCGCTTTCTGGATCGCATCGAAGGCTTCCTTCTCGCGTTCCATGTCCACGTCCAGGTTGTAATTCGGGCCGAGGACGAGGGCGAGTCCCCAATAGGGCATGGCGGCCTTCGGGTCGAGCTCCGCGGCGCGCCGGAACGAACGAGCGGCTTCCTCATGATTGAAGGCGTAGTCGAGCGTGATTCCTTGATCGAAAAAGCGCTGTGCCTCCGGACTCTTGGTCGAAATCGGATGGTGGTGGTGGCCCATTCCTGAAAGCAGCGCGGCACGCTCTGCGTCCGGCTTCACGGGATGGTTTTCCTGGGCCGCAATTGCGGAGACGCAAAAAAGAATGACGAAAAAGCTGAAAACAAACCTCATGGCCAACCTCCGTGAAATCGGCTCCGAAGCGGATTTTAGTGATGGGACCTTGCAAGGTCAAATGAACAGATGCTACGCGTGGAGCGCGAAGCAAGAAGGGAGGTCGGCTGCGCGCAGAAAACCACGCAGGAGCCGGCGCCGGATGAGGAATATGCGAGAGTTCACGTGCGGTCGGACTACTTCTTTTCCTGTGTTGGCGCCGTGGGCGTGGTTGGCTGGCTTCCGGAGGCGGGCGGATTTGTCGGCGGCTGGTCGCGCATGCCATCCTTGAATTCGCGGATGCCCTGTCCCAAACCGCGCATCAGTTCTGGAATCCTTCGGCCGCCGAACAAGATCACCACGATGATCAGGATCAGCAGCAGATGCATCGGGCTCAATTCCATGGGAACTCCTCCCTCACCGGCTCCGTCTTGCCCCGCGGGGCCCACTTGACCGATGCTCGGTGCAGACCCATTTGAGGTCAAAGTATAACACGTTCATCTCCCACCCGGCGGGTGACGCGCTCCCGGTCAAGATATTCAAGGAGTGGGATGGCATACTTGCGAGTGACGCCTGTCAGCTCCTTGAACGCGCCAATCGGCAGCCGATCACCCCGCTGCCGCTTGTAGCCCGCCACCATCTCACGCAGCCGCTCGATCGCCGTGCGGTGAAAAACGAGGTCTTCCGTCACCTTCACCAGCACTCGCTCGCGCAGCAAGAGTTGTAACAATCTCTGCGCTCGCTTAGTTTCCACCGGCAGCTTGGCCAGCACTTCGGCGATCGGCGGCACCGCCAGCCCGGCACGCTCGAATTCTTGCGCGATCTTTTCTCTGGCGCGCGCTTCCTCCGGCTGCAAAGCGATTTCGCGTCCGGCGCGCTGCACGATATCGCCCGTCACGGTGACGTGCTTGGCGGCGATGAGCTCTTCGAGCGCGACCCGGAACAATTCCAGCCGAACCGCCCCCGCCGCGCGGCCACGCAGCTCTTCCTTCGAGATCCCCGGCACCAGCGGATTCGCTTCGTGAAATCTTTCCACCTCTTCCCGCAGGCTTTCCCTGCATTCAGTGACTGCCTCGGCCGAGGCAACGACGAGAGGCTGCTCGGAAAGAATCCGCAGTCGCCCCTCCGATGCAATGATTCGGGCCGCATCTCGCGCTTCGGATTCGAGCCAGCCGGTCCGCGCGATGATCTGCGCCAGATCGAAACCGCGCGGCTCCGCTTCGGCGAGAGCGGCGAGAATATCTTCCCGTTTGCCGTGGGCCAGCGTTTCGAGAAAGGGAACCACTCTCGAATCGCTGCGACGGTGGCGCGGCGCCAAAGCATCGAGCACAACGCCTCCGCCGATTGTAATCACCGGCGAAAATTGTCGCAGGATGAACCGGTCGCCGGGGAGCACAAGCACCGGTTCGGCAAGCCGAAGCTGCGCGAATGCAAATTCGCCCGGGGCGAGCTGCGAGCGATCGAGTAGGATCACTTCGGCGACGGTTTCCGCTGTGCCTTGATGGAAGTGGGCGCGGGCGCGGTTCTTCAGTGCGCGCGCCGATTTGAGCAGCGTAATTCGCGCATCGATGCGCTGCGACGGCGCAAACAATCCCGGTGCACCCAGCGCCATTCCCCGCCGTACATTTTCGAGTTCCACGCCGGCCAGGTTCACGGCAGTGCGCTGGCCCGCTTCGGCGCGGTCCACGACCTTGCCGCCTGAGTGCAGGCCGCGCACGCGCACGCGCACCCGCTGCCGCGTCGGGAACAGCTCCACCTCCTGTTCACGCTGGAGCGATCCCGAAACCAGGGTGCCGGTCACGACGGTGCCGAATCCCTTCATCGCGAACGCCCGATCGATCGGCAGCCGGAAATGCCGCGACGAATCCTTTCCTGGTGCGTCGAGCGCCACGTGCAATAATTCATTCTTCAACTCCTCGATCCCCGCACCCGTGCGAGCGCTGACGCCGACGATTGGCGCACCTTCGAGGAATGAGCCTCGAACGAATTCCTCGACCTCGAGATGCACCAGACCGAGAACGTCCGGCTCCACCAGATCTGATTTCGTCAGCGCAACGAGACCGCGTGGAATTTTCAGCAAGCGGCAAATATCGAAATGCTCGCGCGTTTGCGGTTTCAGGGATTCGTCTGCCGCAACAATCAGCAGCACTAAATCAATTCCGCCAACGCCAGCAAGCATGTTGCGCACAAATCGCTCATGGCCCGGCACGTCAACGAAACCCAAGCGGACGGCGTCGAGATCGAGAAAAGCGAACCCCAAGTCAATGGTGATGCCCCGCCGCTTTTCTTCTTCCAGCCGATCCGGGTGCGTGCCCGTCAGTGCTTCGACCAGTGCGGATTTCCCGTGGTCAATATGACCTGCTGTGCCCACGACAACGTGTTTCATGTGTGAGACGACGGCTCTTTAGGATTGGGTGGCGCCATACGGGTAGCGATGCTAGCTGAGGCCGAGGGGTGCGTCAAACAGCCTTGCGGTAAAGCTCAAGTTCGCGCGCGGAGGGCTTCCGATATTTCTGCGAGGATCTGAACAGCAGCGGAGCGAGGGTTTTCCGCGGCTGTGATTGGTCGCCCAATCACCAAATAGTCGGCCCCGGAACGGATGGCTTCCGTCGGAGTCGCTACTCGCGCCTGATCCTGCAGAGCGGCCAGAGCCGGCCTGACACCGGGTACAACGATCAGAAAATCCTTACCACAGGCGCGGCGAATCATCCGGACCTCGTGAGCGGATGCCACCACGCCGTCCATCCCGGCTTTCTGCGCGAGTTTCGCGAGCTTCAAGGCCCGTTGACCAGGAGGCCCGGAGATCCCGACACGGCGAAGACTAGCGGCGTCATGGCTGGTCAATACGGTTACTCCAAGCAGTTTGGGAGGATTCTTCCGGCCCGCGAGCGCTCTTCTTGCTGCACGCATCATTTCAGCTCCCCCCAAGGTGTGGAGGGTCAACATGCGCACGCCTGAAAGATTGGCCGCCGCGGTGACTGCCCCTGCAACCGTATTGGGAATGTCGTGGAACTTCAGGTCTAAAAAGACACCCGAAGCCAGTGCCAATAACTTCTGAACGCCTTGGGGCCCTTCAGCCGTAAAAAGCTGGCTACCAATCTTCACGAGCCCCAGGAGGCCTTTTAGACCCTCTGCTAGGGCGTAGGCGCGCCCTAGGCTATCAACATCAAGGGCAAGGATTAGTTGTTCGTCCGGTTGTCCGAGGGGGTGCGTCGTTGTGGCACCTCGAGCAGTTCTACGTGAACCTTTGCCATGCCGCGCTGGTCAAATCCAAGCTGGCGAGCTACTTCGTAGGAAACGTCCAGGCCACGACCTTCTACATACGGTCCGCGGTCATTGATCCTTACCACGGCGCTCAGGTGGGTTCGGGGGTTGCTTACACGAACTACCGAGCCGAGGGGAAGCGTCGGATGGGCGGCCGTCTCGGCGTACATGTCGTAAACCTCTCCGCTGGCAGTAGGCTGCCCGTCAAACGGCTCGCCGTACCAGGTAGAGACACAATCAAAAGACTTTGGCAATTTTCCCGTTATGGCGGGGTTTGGAACCGCCAAGCTCGGAGCCGGAGGAGCCTGCGTATGAGCCAGAAGGCTATGCACAGCTTCCCCCGGGCCCCCGATAGCGGGGGCATTGAGCGCCGGTGCAATTAAGAACATAAGCAGGCACCAACGTAGGGCAGCCCAGGTCATGAATAGCTTTGAGCGCATCGTGTCTAAATTGAATGGTTTCATCATGATTTTACTCGATTTAACCCTCAATACTCAACCGATTTCTGCTCTTAAAGACCCTCGTAAACTGCTGATTTCGAAGATCTTTTCCATCTGGCACCACTCTCTAAGCCCTTCCACTAATCTCTCTGAAGCCCTTGGGTCGATAAAGTGTGCAGTTCCAACCTGTACAGCCGTGGCCCCGGCGACCAGATACTCCAACGCATCCTCTGGTTTTTCAATTCCTCCCAGCCCAATCACCGGTATTGCCACACTCTGGTATACCTCCCAGACCAATCTGAGTGTAATAGGACGGATGGCAGGACCGGATAGTCCTCCAGTAACGTTACCGATGGATGGTCGTCGAGTGTGGCTATTTATACACAGAGCTGGGTAAGTGTTGGCTATCGTAAGGGCCTCCGCACCTGCCTCCATGGCGGCTCTTGCGAAGGCGGAGATCCCGTTTAACTTAGGAGCCAATTTAACCCAAAGAGGTCGCTTGGTAAGCTTTCGCGCTGCAGCCACAACCCCTGCGGTCATGGACGGCTCACTCGAGAATTCTGCCCCTCCGCGTTCCACATTGGGGCAGGAAACATTCAGCTCGTAGGCAGCGAGACCCTCAGCGCCTTCGAGGACCTGGATCACTTCCCGGTATTCTGCAATGCTGTGGCCAAAAACATTGGCGACAATCGCCGTCCGATATCGTCTGAGAAACGGCAACTTTTCAGAGACGAAAGCTCGGACTCCAATGTTCTCCAGACCGACCGCGTTGACCATTCCTGAAGCAGTCTCACAGAGGCGCGGGGCGGGTGCACCCTCCATCGGCTGCGCCGAAAGACCCTTGACGACCAAGCCGCCGAGGCGATTCAAGTCAACCAGATCGGCAAATTCGACCCCGTAACCGAACGTTCCGCTGGCAGCCAGAACGGGGTTTGAGAGCCGAACACTACCGACACAAACACTGAGGTCAACGGTTGCGGGACGCGGGGACGTCACCGGCAGAATCACGGAAGAAAGTCTAGCACGCTGCCGCTCCCGGTCAAGGACCTGGAGCTAAAACTCCCATGACCACTCCTCGTCCGCGCCCCCGTCGAGGCCCGCTCTGTGTTACGATTGCCGGCCTTATGCGCGTCGTCGAAAAACGCCAATTGCTCTCGGCCACCGAAATTGACCGCACGCTCCAGCGGCTCGCACACGAGATCGCGGAGCGAAGCGCCGCCATGGCTGATCTGGCGTTGATCGGCGTGAGGCGCCGCGGCGTCCCGCTTGCGCAGCGGCTCGCGCGCTCGATTCGCAGCTTCGCAAGCGTCGACGTTCCCGTGGGGACCCTCGACATCACGCTCTACCGCGACGATCTTTCGACCGTGGCGCCCCAGCCGGTCGTGCAATCCACCGAGATTCCTTTCCCGGTGGACGATCGCGACCTCGTCGTCGTGGACGACGTGCTCTATACCGGCCGGACCATTCGCGCCGCCATGAATGGCCTCTTCGACCTTGGCCGTCCCCGGCGCATCCGTCTTTGCGTGCTGATTGACCGAGGACACCGCGAGCTGCCCGTGGAAGCCAGCTTCGTCGGCCGCAACGTTCAAACAAGCGACACGGAAATTATCGAGGTCCGCCTCAAGGAAATCGACGGCGAGGAACGCGTCATGCTCGTCGACCGCGTCGAATGAAAGGCGTCCGCGGGTTGCGGGAGGCCCGAACGTAAAGGAACCCAGTGCCACACGGCTTTCGCCATTTGCTCGGGATCGAATCTCTCACCGCCGAGCAAATTTCATTTCTCCTCGAACAGGCAAAACCATTCCAAGAATTTCAGCGCCACCCCTTGAAAAAGCTGGCCACGCTGCGCGGCAAGACCGTCGCGCTGGCGTTCTTCGAGCCGTCCACGCGCACGCGCATCAGCTTCGGCACCGCTGCCTCACGGCTGGGCGCGGACACGATGAACCTGCAGGCGGAATCCTCGAGCCTCAAGAAGGGCGAATCTCTTCTCGATACGGTTCGCACGCTCGATGCCATGCGGCCGGATTGCATCGTGATGCGGCACAGCGCTTCCGGCGCGGCGTGGTTCGTGGCCGAGCATCTGGAAATTCCAATTGTCAACGCCGGCGACGGCACGCATGA